>JBKJVI010000151.1:0-60411 GCA_046590225.1 Gaiella sp.
GGCTATCTGCTCGACATCGCCTCGTGCATGTTGCAGGCAGGCATCGCCCGTACCGAGAGCAGAGGCGCACACTCGCGGTCGGGGAAGTCGTACGGCCGCGAGTGCGCTCCGCGGCTCTCCGTCCGAGCAATCCCCGCCTGGAGCATGCACGAAGCGATGTCGAGCAGGTATCCGAGCTCGATCGCCTGCGTCAGGTCACTGTTGAAGACGTCGCCCTTGTCCTCGATCACGATGCCCCGGTCGTACCGCTCGCGCAGGCCCGCGATGATCTCGATCTGCTTCTCCATCTTCTCGGGGCGGCGGAAGACACCGAAGTTGTCGAGCATCGACTGTCCGAGCTCGTCGCGGATCGACCATGGGCGCTCGCCCTCGGTGTTTCCGAGAAGCGACTTGACCCAGGTCTCGGCATCCGCGCGGGCAGCCTCGCCGCCGTTGCCCGGGGCAGGAGCGCCTTGCGCATAGTCGGCGGCGGCCTGTCCCGAACGGCGACCGAACGTGATCGTCTCCATGAGGGAGTTCCCGCCGAGGCGGTTGGCGCCGTGAACCGAGACGCACGCGACCTCACCGGCGGCGTAGAGACCTTCGATCTCCGTGAGGCCCCAGTTGTCGGTCTCGACCCCACCCATGTGGTAGTGAGCGCCGGGTCGAACCGGAATCGGTGCGTAGATCGGGTCGACCCCCGCGTAGGTCATCGCAAGCTCGCGCGAGCCGGGAAGCTTGGTGAGGATCTTCTCGGCGCCGAGGTGTCGGAGATCGAGGTAGATGGAGCCGTTGACGCCTCGCCCCGCTTCGATCTCGGTCGTCTCGGAGCGTGAGACGACATCGCGCGAAGCGAGCTCGAGAGCGTTCGGCGCGTAGCGCTGCATGAAGCGCTCGCCGTCCTTGTTGATCAGGTACCCACCCTCGCCGCGGCAGCCCTCGGTGATGAGGATTCCGCTCGGGTACATCGTCGTCGGGTGAAACTGCATGAACTCGATGTCCTTGAGCGGCAGCCCCTCGTGCAGCGCCATCGACATGCCGTCGCCGGTGCAGGCGTAGGCATTCGTGGTCGCCCGGTAGAGACGCCCGACACCGCCCGTTGCGAGAATCACCGACTTGCCGGTGATGAGCTTGACGCCGCCGTTCATCAGATCCCAGGAGATGACGCCCGTGCAGCGTCCGTCCTCGACGAGGAGTCGGAACGCGAAGTACTCCTCGAAGACGGTCATGCCCTCGGCCATCCGGCGCTGGAGCTGCTCGTAAAGCACTTGAATCAGGACGTGTCCCGTGATATCTGCGGCGTAGACCGTGCGCGGCGATCCTGCCGCTCCGAACGGACGCTGATCGAGCCGGCCTTCCGCGTTACGCGAGAAGACCGCGCCCCAGTGCTCCAGCTGGTAGATGTCGTCGGGTGCCTCGCGGGTGAAGATCTCGATCGCGTCCTGGTCGCCGAGGTAGTCCGAGCCCTTGACCGTGTCGAACGCGTGCTTCTCGGGACTGTCCTCCGCGGTGTTCCCGAGCGCAGCGTTGATCCCACCCTCCGCGGCGCCCGAATGGCTTCGCGTCGGATGGAGCTTCGAGATCACGCCGACGCGGGCGCCGCGATCGTGGGCCTCGATAGCCGCGCGCATCCCGGCACACCCGGCACCGACGACGAGCACATCGAAGGACGGTTCCATGACACGGACGGTACCGCATCGCCGCGCCGTGCCGCCCGTCCAAGTGTCGAGGTTCTACGGCGTCGAGACGTTCACCGTAAACGGCGTAGGCGCGTTCCCACGCGTAACGCGCACGAGCACCGATCGCTGACCGCAGATCGAGGTCTCGATCGTCCGCGAGCGCGTCGTCCACGTCGTCCACCTCGCAAGCACGGTCCGGCCGTCTGCCGCCAAGAGCTCGACGGTGTGGCGTGGCCCCGCGGGCATACCGAGCGTGACGACGATGGTGCCGTCGCGTGGCGTCTTCACCGCTCGCTGCCAGACCTTCATCCCCCTCCTGACGAAGCGACCGGCGTATCGACTCGCAGTCCCAGTCGTCCACGGATTCAGAACGTCCTCTCGCGCAGCAGCCAGCATGGCGTCGTTCGGGTAGTAGCGCCCTACGACAATCGACCACAGCGAACCCGGCAGGCCCGCCGTGCGCTCGGCAAGGATGCGATAGACCTCTGCCCAGATCTCGGCCGGATTCTCCGCGTAGCGAGATCCTTCGTTGCCGGGGAAGAGCGTGCCTCCTTCCACGCCGGCGCAGACTCCTGCCGCCGACGCCCAGCGCTTTGGGCCCCAGTCGAGTGAACGCCAGGGCGGGTTCGAGCGGTTGGCGGCCACGTGGTGGCCGTACTCGTGTCGCGCAACCTCCTCCGGAGCGACACCGCCGAGCACCTCGTCGGCGAACGTGAGATCGCCAGGGCGATAGCACCCGAGCGCCCGCTCGCCGCACGAGCCTGTCAGCTCCGGGCCGGTGACCACCGAGACCTGCACGTTTGCGAGCTCGTCGCCGTGCGGCAGCACCGAGAAGAACTCGGCCCACCGGCGACCCCGATCCACCGCATCGGGATAGGACTCGGAAACACGCACTGCGACGCTTGCGCCGTTCGCCGTCACGTAGGTGTCGCCGACGAACGCGCTCCGCGTCGTACGATTCGCTGCGCTGGATGCCGAACCCGCAGTCGCCGTCGCCTGGCGCGCCAGAGCCTCACGCGCCTCCCCCGTGCCGCCGGGCCGAGAGAGCGCGAGCCCGGCCGCGATGAGTCCTCCGACCACGAACGTGGCGACCGAAAGCCGCCTCACCGAAGGGCTCGTGGCGATCGAGCCGGGTGGGGAGTCGTGCTCTGGACGACCCCCCACCGGCACATGCTCAGTTCACCTTGAAGGAGAACGGCACGACCTTCGTCCTCCCGAGGTGCGTCACGGTGATCGTGCCGCGGACGGTCTTGCCCTTCGCCTTCAGGGGGACGTCGAAGCCGCAAGCGGCATTTCCCGAGACCACCTTGCCGACGCCCCTGAGGGCCTTCGTTCCGACCCGTGCGACGCACTTCACGACGCCGGACGTGATCAGCTTTCCCGTCTCGAGCCGAAGCACCGGCGCCGCGACCACGACGAACTTGCCTGCTCGTGCCTTGGCCGGGAACACCTGAGGCTTCCCTGTCCTGAGCGTGACTGGATCGTCGCTCTCTCGATTGTCGACCGCGGACAAACAGCCGAAGTCCTTCTCGTCGATTCTTCCGTCGCCGTCATCGTCCTTGCCGTTCGCGCACTGGGCGAACGTGAGCACGTAGGTGAATGCGCCGCCGTCGGGTGCGTCGTCCTCGCCGAGATACTTGTCGGCCGCATCGTAGATGACGGTCGCTGCGACGAACCCGATGCGCGTCGGATTGCCGATATCCTGGCGGCCGACCTTCACCTCAACGGTGTTTCCCGATCGAACAGCCGTGAGGCTGCCAGCAGGGGTCTCGGCAAAATCCGTTCCGTTCCACTTGTCGAGGCCGAAACTGGTGACACCAACGAAGATCGAGTAGTCCTGGCCTTGCGAGCCGGTTGCAGGGTTGGCATCGGCATCGAGGCCGATGTACACATCCGAATCGGCGCCGACTGCGCCGACCGTGGTTACCCGGAACGTGAGCACTCCGGCAGCGTCGTTCGACACGGTGACCTGCGTGATGTCGGGCGCTCCTCCCGTCGCGTCAACCGTGGGATCTGTGTAGCTCACATCGCTCAGCGCGATCCCGGCGCCCATCAGGCCGACCAGAACCGACGCCGTGACGGCAGCGCCGATCCGGCCTCTCGCTCGTCCAGACATGCGACCCTCTCTGAATATGGGGCGCGACGGCAGCGCGACCCGGTGGCGCAGGGTAGCACTGTCACATCGGCGACTGCAATCGCGAGACAGCCCCTCGAAACGGACCGAGTAGACGTGTGGAGCGGGGGCGGCGCCGTGTCGGCGACCGCCCCCGCTCGCCACCTCGTTTAGCTCACCTTGAAGCTGAACGGCACGACCTTCGTCTTGCCCAGGTACGTCACGGTGATCGACCCGCGCGCCGTCTTCCCCTTCGCGCCCGCAGGGAGCTTGAAGGCACACGACGCCCGACCACCCGCGACCTTGCCGACACCCTTGAGCGCCGTCGCGCCGGCGCGGCCCGCGCACTTCACCGTTCCCGCCGGAATCCCGACGCCCGTCTCCACCCGCGTCACGGGAGCAGAGACAACAGCGACCTTGCCTGCCTTCGGCTTCGCCGGGACAACTTTGACCAGACCCGTCTTCAACGTCACCGGATCATCGCTCTCGCGATTGTCCGTGGGCGACGAGCAACCGAAGTCGTCGGCGTCGATCCTGCCGTCTCCGTCGTCGTCCTTCCCGTTCGAGCACTGCGGGAACGTCAGCGCGTACGTGTACGCACCGCCGTCCGGGGCCGAATCCTCCCCCACGACCTTATCTGCCTGATCGTAGAGCAACGTCACGACGTCGAATCCGAACTTGCTCGTACCTGCGAGATCGCCACGATTGACCTTCAGCTCGAGAACGCTCCCCGCGCGGGTCATCACGATCGAAGCGGCCGAGTCGACGTAGTCCTTCCCGTCCCACTTCAGCATGCCGGCGCCTCCGAGCCCTGCGAGGAGGACATACTCGGCGCCGTTCGCGGGACTCAGGTCCGTATCGAGATCGATTGCCACTACCGAGCCAGGAACAAGCGGAGCAGCGGTGGTGACCTTGAACGTGATCAGCCCAGCAGTGTCGTTCGATACGACCGCTTGCGTGATGTCCGGGGCACCACCGGTAGCGTCTCCGGTCGCGTCCGTGAAGGTCGTGTCAGCAACGGCCGCTGCCGCGATGACAAGTCCGCCCAGGAGAGCCGCGACCCCCGCGACTGCCAGGCGATGCTTCGATGTGCGCATTGGTGCGCTCCTCTATTTGGGCCGCGACGGCTCGCGGCCGGTCGCGGCACGCTACCACGGTTCTATCGTGTTCGTGGTGGTCGGGCGCGTCGCTCGTCAGGCGACCGGAACGCCACCGAGCTTCCCGGAGAGAACGCCTTTCTTGAGCCGGAGCATGCCGCGTGCCGCGCGCGTGCCGCTGACGGCGATGGCGCCCTCGAACGAGACCGGCAAGCCGTCCCCGACGGCCTTTAACCTGCCGCTGACCTCGACGCCTGGTGCGATTCCGTACCGCTTGAGGACGAACGATCGATTGGGCCCGAGGGTGAGGCTGCCGGATGTCAGACCACCGACCGGCTTGCCGGAACCGTACGCGGTCGCGACCCAGAGCGCCGTCGCATCACGGACCGTACGGCGCGCGAGGTCGAAGGTGACCCTCGGACCGAGGGTCTTCGGCGAACGGGGCTTCGGCGGGTAGGCGGCGACCGGAGCGACGATGAACGGGGCGCGAGCACACGACGCGGGAACGGTGTTGCCGTCGATCCAGGACCGAACAGCGCGCAGCGCACAGATCGAGGGATCGGCAGTGACGGTGCTGTGCCCGACGGACGGGACGACGAGGAGCTTCCCTTGCGGGAAGCTCGCAATCACAGATCGCGCGCTCGAGACGGGCGTTCGCATGTCATAGCCGCCGGTGACCGCGAGCACCGGCACATCCGGCAGGGGGCCGCTGCCGAGGCCGGGGATCGGTGCGGCCGGGCTCGGCCACTTCACGCAGAAGCTGGCTGCACCGAGATCGATCGCCCACGGCCCGAAGCCACCGAGCGTCCCTGCCGGCATTGCGGCCACAGCCGCCCTGAGCTTTGCCGGCCGCTCGGCCACCGGGGCCACCTTGTCCCAGGGGAAGTCGCCATCCGCGCAGTTCGTGGCGGCGTTGAGGCCGGCGCTGAGTTCCACTACGGATGAGGACGAGCTACCCGTCGTGAGATCGTGAAGACGGAGCAGCGCGCTTCGATCGCCCTTGGCTGCTGCATGAATCGTCGCGGGAAGCAGCGCCGCGAGACCCGGGTTCAGGTCGGACTCGACGAGGACGGAGAGAACATCAAGGCCTCCGACCGTCACCTTTCGCTTCGTACCGTTCGCGCGCAGGACGCTGCCGATCGCCGGACGGGCAGCGAGACCGTTCGCAACCGCTGCCACCTCTGCTGCGTAGTTGGACGTTGCGGCCCGGCAGGCGCTGATCCCGCAGTAGTCCGCGAGCGCGAGCGGGATCTCGCGCAGAAGATTGGCGGCGTACGGGTCGGGGTAGTCGGTCGGCAGCACCGAGTCGAGCAGCAGGCGCTCGACGTGCGTGGGATATCCGAGCGCATACGCGAGCGCGAGCTTCGTTCCGTACGAGATCCCCCAGATCCCGATCTTGTCGACGCCAAGGGCCTGTCGCACCGCCTCGGTGTCGTCGGCGTGGTCGCGCGTGCTGTAGAAGTCCCGTGTCGGCCCGATGACGTTCGCGCAACCGAGCGCGAGCGTGTCCTGGCCGACGAATCCCGTCGCAGACTGCAACGCCGGGCAGTCGATGAGCCCCGACTTTCCGGTGCCGCGGTTGTCGAAGGCGACGATCCGGTAGCCCGGGAAGAGCGCCCGGAAGAGCAGGGCGCTGTCCTTAGCGCCGATGTCGAATACCGTGGCCGATCCCTGCCCCGGCCCTCCTGCGACGAGCATCATGACGCCGCGCTCCGTGCCCTCGGCGGGGATCGACTCCACGTGGAGCGTGATCGTGCCAGGGACGACGCCCTTCTGGTCGAGCGGGACGACGACGTCGGAGCATACGAGCCCGTCAGAGCCGCACACCGCAGTGGCTGATGCGGCCCCGACCCGGACCCCGGCTGCGCTCAGCAGCGGCGCGGGCGCGACCGAACCCTGCACCCCGGCGGGACGGGCAAGCGGCTCCGAAGAGAGCCCCGACGCAGAGACCGCGACGGCGAGAGAAGCAGCGCTGAGAACCAGCACAGCCGCACGGACCCTCCTGTGCTGCGAAACGCCCATGTGACTTTCTCCCCTCGGTCCGAGACCTTTAGCCCTGCGGGCCGGCGGCGGTGACGGCAGTTCCCGCATCGTCGGCGAAGCGAGTGAAGTTCTCTCTGAACAGCTCGGCGAGCTCACCCGCTCTGACATCGTACGTGTGGGGATCACGCCAGGTCGACCGCGGATCGAGGAGGGACGTTTCCACGCCGGGCACGCTCAGTGGAACGTCGAATCCAAAGACAGCGTCGGCCCGGTAGTCAGCCTCGTCGAGCTCGCCCGAGAGTGCGGCATGCAAGAGCCGGCGCGTCGCCTGGATCGGCATGCGATGACCCTCGCCGTACGGGCCGCCCGTCCAGCCCGTGTTGACGAGCCAGACGACCGAGCCATGGCGATCGAGCTTCTCGCCGAGCAACTGCGCGTAGACCGCTGGCGGCTGGGGCAGGAACGGAGCGCCGAAGCACGTGGAGAACGTCGGCTGCGGCTCCTTGACCCCGATCTCGGTCCCTGCGAGCTTCGCGGTGAAGCCCGAGAGGAAGTAGTAGAGAGCCTGATCACGCGTCAATCGCGCGATCGGCGGGAGGATCCCGAACGCATCAGCGGTGAGCATCACGACCGCACTCGGGTGTCCAGCGCGCTTGGCAGGCAGCGCGTTCGCGATCTGCTCGAGCTTGTACGCGGCCCGCGTGTTCTCGGTCTTGGCGTCGCTCTCGAGATCGACCACACCGTGCTCGTCGATGCGGACGTTCTCGAGCACCGTGCCGAACGTGTGCGTCGTGCGAAAGATCTCCGGCTCCGCCTCGGCCGAGAGGCGGATCACCTTTGCGTAACAGCCACCTTCGATATTGAACACTCCGTTCGATCCCCAGCCGTGCTCGTCGTCCCCGATCAGCGAACGCGTCGAATCAGCGGACAACGTGGTCTTGCCCGTACCGGATAGCCCGAAGAAGACGGCGACGTTCCCGTCCTCTCCGACATTCGCCGAGCAGTGCATCGGGAGGATGCCCTCGAGTGGCAAACGATCGTTCATCACGGTGAAGATCGACTTCTTGATCTCGCCCGCGTAGAACGTGCCGCCGACGATCACCTCGGACTTCGTCGGGTGAAGGACGACGAACGTGCCCGCGCGGGTGCCGTCTTCAGCAGGAACGGCCTCGACCTCGGGTGCGTGCAGAACGAGGGCCTGCGGAACGAAGACCTCGAGCTCCAACGCGTCCGGCTCGATGAACATCGTCTTCGAGAACAGAGCGTGGTACGGGCTGCCGGTGACAACCCTGACCGAGATCCGGTGTGCCGGATCGGCGCCAGCGAATGCGTCGACGACGTAGAGCGGGGCCTGGGCATCCAGGTGCGCGACGACCTTCGCGCGCAGCCTTTCGAACTTCGCCTCGGCGAGCGGATGATTGATCTCGCCCCACCAGATCCTGTCCTCGGAGCCGGGTTCGACGACGACGAACTTGTCCCTCGGTGACCGCCCCGTGAACGTTCCCGTGTCGACCGCAAGCGGACCGCCCTCAGCGATCCGGCCGTCGCCACGCCGGATTGCATGCTCGTAGAGCTGTGACGTCGACGGATGCCACATCACGACCGCTGCTGGATCCAGGCCGTGCAGGTCGAGACCGTGGTGTCTTCGGGTCGGGGTCGTGGTCATTGCAACTCCTCCGCTCGTAGCCGTCGATACGAAAATCTCGGTGAGATCGCAGCGGACGGAACGCCCGCGCAACGCGCGTATCGTACGCACGCCTGAGGCCCCGTGGTGGGAGAGCTTGACATGACAGATCAGGACTCCGGGGTCGTCCTCAGGCGATACCTGCGACCGCCCCTTGTGACTCCGGCTCGACGTTCTCGTCGCGCGCAACGAGGAGCGCGTAGCGCCCGCCTTCAGCGAGGAGCTCGTCGTGGGTGCCTGCCTCCGCAACTCCGCCGCTGTCGAGCACGACGATCTGATCGGCGTCGCGTACCGTCGAGAGGCGATGCGCGATCGCGATCGTCGTTCGCCCCTCGGCAAGGCGCTCGAGCGCCTCCTGCACGAGCCGCTCGGTCTGCGTGTCGAGCGCGGATGTTGCCTCATCGAGCACGAGGATCGGGGGGTTGCGCAGCACGGTCCGCGCGATCGCCATGCGCTGCCGCTCGCCGCCCGAGAAGCGATGGCCTCGCTCGCCGACGACCGTCTCGTAGCCGTCCGGGAGCGACGCGATCAGCTCGTGGATCTGCGCTGCTCGCGCCGCCTCCTCGACCTCCTCGTCCGTCGCCTCCGGCTTCGCGAAGCGCAGGTTCTCGCGCACGGTCGAGTGGAAGAGGTAGGTCTCCTGCGAGACGACGCCGACCGCCGCCGCGAGCGACGCGAACGAGAGCTCGCGCACGTCGATGCCGTCGATCGAGACGGTTCCCTGCGTCGCATCGTAGAGGCGCGCGACGAGGTAGCCACACGTCGTCTTGCCCGAGCCGGTCTCCCCGACGAGCGCCGCCTTCGTGCCCGCAGGGACGACGAAGGAGACGTCCTTCAGTGTCCAGGCGTCCTCGTCGTAGCGGAAGCAGACACGGTCGAACGCGACGTCGCCCCTCGGTTTGTCGAGCGTCCGCGTTCCCTCGACGATGTCGACCGGCTGGTCGAGATACTCGAAGATGCGGTCGAAGAGGGCGAGAGAGCTCTGCACCTCGAGCTGGACGCCGAGGAGGCCGCCGATCGGGAAGAAGAGCCGCGTCTGCAACAGCGTGAAGGAGACGAGCACACCCGTCGTGATAACCGTGCTGCCACGGGCCTGCGACCACCCGGCGAACCAGTAGACAAGGGCGGGCATCACGGCAAACGTCATCTGGATCGCGGCCATCATCCAGCGTCCCGTCATCCGGCTGCGCACCTCGAGGTCGGCGAGCCGGAGCGACTCGTCGGAGAACCGCTCTGCGAGGTCGCCGGAGCGTCCCATCGTTTTGCCGAGGAGGATGCCCGAGACCGACAGCGACTCCTGCACGATCGACGACACGTCGGCGAGCGACACCTGGCGCTCGGCCGTAACCTTCTTGCGCTGTGCACCGACGCGCTTCGTCAGCCAGACGAAGAACGGCAGCAGAATCAGTGCGAAGACCGCGAGCCGCCAGTCGAGCAACACCATCGCCACGATCGTGGCGATCACGGTGGTCACGTTGGAGAGCACCGACGTGGCCGTCGAGGTGACGACCGTGTCGATGCCGCCGATGTCGTTCGCAATCCGGCTCTGCACGTCGCCCGTTCGTGTGCGGGTAAAGAACGCGAGCGAGAGCCGCTGCAGATGGCGATAGACCGAGGTGCGCAGGTCGTGCATGACGGCCTGGCCGACGCGATTCGAAAGAAGTGTCTGGTAGACGCCGATTGCGCCCGTGACGATGGGGATCAGGATCATTCCCGCGACGAGGAGAGTGAGCAGGCGGACGTCATTCTCGGGGATCGCCGTGTCGAGGACGTCGACGAGGAGGAACGCCGGGATCACGCCGAGAGCCGCCGAGAAGATGATCAGGGCGAAGACAACAGCGAGTTGCCCGCGGTAGGCGCGGAAGAGCGGGAAGATCCGGCGCAGGTTGGCGCTCCGCACCGCGGGATCGGCCGGGCGCTTCGGCGGCTCGGTGACCGTGTCAGCTCCGAAGCGACGACCAGGCATGGGTCTAGAGTGCCTGCCGCGCCTCAGTCCAGGTCGAGAGCGATGCGAAGCGCGTCGTCGAGGTGGCGCCTGGCCTCGGATCCGAGCCGTCCTCGTTGGCGCGTGAGTGTCCGCTTCGGGATCGTCGACAGATCATGGCAGTTGACGACGCAATCGCTGTCGAGGTCCTCTGCCGCCCCGACCGGCACTTCCGCGACGAACCCGCGGACCCTGCTCGTCACCAGAGCCACGGTGACGTTCGCGAGAACCGGGATTGCCACATCCCGTGTGATCACGACAACTGGATGGTGGCCGATCGCAAGGTCGGCGTCGAACACATCCCCCCGGTTCACGGTGCGTCGTACCCCGCCGCGCGCTCCTCACGAACGAGTTCAGTGAGCGCCCAGAGGCCGATCTCCGACTCCTCCTCGGGGCACTCTGCATATGCGCGCCGGTACGACTCGAGGATCTCGCGGTCGCGCTCCTGCCGCAGGATCAACTCGAGTCCGCTGCGCAATGCGTCGCTCCTGCTCACATCCGAAACGGCCAGTCGCTACGTGCCGAGCGACTCGACCGTCACCTGGAGTCGATCCGTGAGCTCCCGGGCGAGCTCAGGAGTCGGCGTCGTGCGCGGAACGGCGATCGGCACGCCGATCAGCGCCGCGAGGCGGGGAAACCCGAAGCTGCGACTCCCGAGCGCCTTGCGTGTCTCGAGCAGCCGAACGGGCAGGATCGGCGTGCCGGTCGCGAGCGCCATTCGGGCGGCGCCACGCAGCCACAGACCCTCACGCATCACGCCGCCCTCCGGAAAGAGCCCCACGACCTCCCCGTCCTCGAGCGCTGCGATGGCCGAGGCGATCGCCGAAACGTCACTCTTTCCCCGCTCCACCCGGATCGCCTCCACGCTCGCAAGCCACCAGGGCAGCAACGGAACGCTCCAGAGCTCGGACTTCGCGAGGTAGCGAATCGGCCTCGAGATCGCCGCCGAGACGATGAACGGATCGAGAATCGACTCGTGGTTACCGACGACGACGAGCGGCCCGTCGGCGGGGACGTTCTCGTGTCCACGGATCTCGAGCCGGTAGAGCGCACGAACGACCGGGGTCAGCGACCGGCGATACGTCTCGTAGCTCAATACCCCGGCCTGACACGGGGAAACTCGGGCAGCGCGTCATTCGCGGAGTGGCTGAGCACGATCTGCATATCGCGCAACGAGCGGATCGCGAAACCGGCCTCGCAGTAGGTGAGGTAGTAGTGCCAGAGGCGGAGGAACCGGTCGTCGTACCCGAGGGAGCGGATCCGATCGACGTTGCGTTCGACGTTCTCGCGCCACTCGCGCAGGGTTCGGGCGTATCCGAACCCGATCTCCTCGACGCCGTTGATCTGGAGTTGCGTTCCGGCGACCGCCTTCGCGATCGACTCGAGGGACGGGAGGAGCGAGCCGGGAAAGACCGTCTGCTGGATCCAGTCCGGGCGACGGCGATAGCGCTCGAAGCGCCAATCGGGGACGCCGATCGTCTGGATGCACGCGAGACCGCCACGCGTGAGCAGGCGATCGATCGCCGAGAAGTAGTTGTCGTACTCGGCAAGGCCGATCGCCTCGAACATCTCGATCGAAGCGATCTTCGTGAATCGACCCTCGGTGAGCCTGTAGTCCTGCTCCCGGATCTCGACGCTGTCCGAGAGCCCCGCCGCCTCGACGCACTCCCGCGCGAGAACCGCCTGGCTCGGCGACAGCGTCAGGCCGGTGACCCGGCAGCCGAACTCCGTCGCGGCCTGGATCGCGAAGCCACCCCAGCCGCACCCGATCTCGAGGACGTGATCGTCGGGTCGGAGGGCGAGCTTCTCGCAGATGTGCCGCACCTTGGCCCTCTGCGCCTCCTCGAGGGTCAGCCCCGGGCGTTCCCAGTACGCGCAGGAGTACGCCATCGTCGGATCGAGCATCAACTCGAAGAGCTCGTTGCCGAGATCGTAGTGGGCGAGAATGTTGTCCTTTGCCGCTGCCTCCGTCTGCCGCGGCCGCCGGTCCGGGCGCAACTCCTGCAGCCGGTAGAGGCGCTTGAGCGTGGGATGCTCGCCCGTCGTCTCGAGATTGCGACCGACGAGCGAGAACAGCCCGACGAGATCGTCGCAGTCCCAGTCCCCGTCGACGTACGACTCGCCGAAGCCGACACGCGTCCGCGTTCCGAGCTTCCTCCAGAACGCGTCCGGGCGCCTGAGCTCGACGAGGACCGAGGGGCCCTGCCCGTCGCCGAACCGACGGCCGCGGCCGTCGGGGTAGCGAAGCACGACCTCCCCTCCCTCGAGCGCCGAGAGCGCACGAAAGGAGAGGCGGCGGGCAACATCGGCGGCAATGTTCACGGCCGCACCGATCCTTGCCCCGGGACATGCGGCGGCTTGCGGTAGAAGGGCGTCCGCTTCAGCCAGAGGCGGAACGCCTGCCAATGGATCAGGCCGAGGACGCGAGCGGGCATCAGCGGGTAGCGCACGAGAGCTGCGCGGAGTGAGCCCGAGCTGAGCGGCACTCGACGAGCCGTGAGCGACGCGCGGAAGTCCGGGCTTCCGAGCTCATGGACGTCCATGCGCACACCGAGACGATCTCCAGGCTCCGAGAACCACCAGGTGTAGGCCTGATCCATCGGCATGAACGGCGAGACGTGGAGACGCTTGTCGGTCTCGAACACGACCCTGCCGCGAGCCTCCGTGCCCTCACCCGGCAGGAGGACGTAGGGGTGCCGCTCGCCGAACGTGTTGTTGACCTCGGCGACGATGCAGGCCAGAGTCCCGTCCTCCCGTCGACACCACCAGAACGAGACCGGGTTGAAGACGTGGCCGAGAACACGAAGATTCGTAAGAACCTGGATCGAGCCACGCGCACCGAGATCGATCTCGTTCTCCGCGAGAAGCGCCCTGATGTCGATGTGATCCGCGTCATGGAAGCTCGTCACCGCCCGACGGTTCCAGCCGAACAGCCGTAGCGAGCGATCGAGCCGCGGCAACTCGTCGAGGTCGAGGAACGCCATGTAGACGGGATAGCTGAAGACGTTGTCGTGCGGCGCACGGCGCGCGTGCATCACCTTGCCGGTGTAGAGCGCGCTTTTCACCACGTCACCCCGAAGGCTGCGGCTGCTCGGAGCCCCGAGGCCAGGCCGTCCTCGTGGAAGCCATTTCCCTGCCACGCGCCGGCGAACGCTGTGTTCCGCGAGACCCCGAAGGAGCGCGCCCGCTCGGCGGCCGCGAGGCTTGCGAACGTCGTCCGGGGATGCTCGTAGCCGATCACGCGGATCACGCTGGCTTTGTCGATCTCTGCGGTGCGGTTGAGCGTCACGCAGTACTCCGTCTCGGTCTCGAGCTTCTGCAGACGGTTGAGGGAGTAGGTGAGCGACGGTCGCTCGGCGAGCAGACCACACCCGGGAGACTGGTAGTTCCACGCCGAGCGATCCGAACGCCTCGCCGGGACGAATCGAGAGTCGGAATGGAGAACCGTCTCGTTTGCGGTGGTCTCGAAGGCCGACAACATCTCCTGCTCATCCGGGGAGGGGTCCTCGAGGAGCGCAAGCGCGCGAGGGGCGCTGGTCGCAACGACGACGCCCTCGTACTGGCGCATCGAGCCGTCCGCAGAGCGGATCTCGACGCCGGCAGTCGTCCGAGCGACCGACCGGACAGGAGCGTCGAGCTGCACGGGCGAGCCGAGACGGTCGAGCACAGCGCCGACGTACGTGCGGCTGCCACCGCAGACGGTGCGCCAGCGTCGTCGGCGCAGCCCGAGCATCGAGTGATTGCGAAAGAACGCGATGCCGGCGGAGGCGGGAAACTCGAGCGCATCACCGGGCGCGGTCGACCAGAGCGCGGCGGTCATCGGCACAAGATAGTGCCAGCGAAACGAATCCGAGTAGCCCTCGTCGAGAAGGAATCGATCGAAGGTCTTTTCGCCGACGTCGGCGTCGCCGGCCGTTCGCAAGAACCGGACGATCTCGCGCAGCAGCGACGGCCCCGCCCTCCAGGGCCGGCGGCTCGACCACGCAAGGCCACAACCGCACGACATCGAGAACGACATCTCCGCTGCCTGGGTGCGAACGCCGAGTTCGCGGAAGAGTCGCGTCAGATTGGGATAGTTGGCGTCGTTATGGACGAGAAACCCCGTATCGAGCTCGAAGCCGGCGTGAGAAATCGTGTTGGCGTGTCCTCCGGGCGTCGGGTTCGCCTCGTACAGCTCCACGTCGTGAACCGAGGAAAGCGCATGCGCCGCCCCGAGTCCGGCGATGCCGGTACCGATGATCGCTATCGTCATCTCATCGGTGATTCGTTCGAAACCAGTGCATTGGATGACTGATCATGGCTGACGCAGTCAATCTCGCCGCGCCGGATGTCGAGATCGCGACGGTTCGCGAGCACACGACACGGGCGAGTCAGGTCGTGACGATGATCGCGATCGTCGTTCCACCGCTCGGCATCATCGCCGTCGCGTTCGGACTCTGGGGGATCGCGTTCTCGTGGGTCGATGTGGCCGTGTTCCTCACGCTCTACGTCCTCACGGGCCTCGGTACGACCGTCGGGTTCCACCGGCTGTTCACCCATCGCAGCTTCGAGACGACGAAGACGGTCCGTGCCATATTCGCAATCCTCGGCTCGATGACCCTGCAGGGCCCGGTCACGCAATGGGTGACAGATCACCGCAAGCACCATGCGCTCTCGGACGAGGAAGGCGACCCGCACTCGCCACACGCCGGATTTGCGCCCAACGCCTGGGGCGCCTTGAGGGGCTTCTTCCATGCTCACATGGGGTGGCTCTTCCACCTCAAGGGGATGGAGCGTGGCGAGCGCTACGGCAAGGACCTCTACGACGACACGTTGATCCGGCGCATCGATCGCATGTACTTCGTGTGGGTCGTCCTCACATTCGCGATCCCCTTCGCAATCGGGTACGCCGTCGGCGGTGCGAGCTGGAAGCTCGGCCTCGAGGTCCTCATCTGGGGCGGGCTGATCAGGATCTTTGCCTATCAGCATGCGACGTTCTCGGTCAACTCGATCTGCCATATGTTCGGGCGGCGAAGCTACCGCTCGCGCGACGAGAGCCGCAATAACTGGGTCGTTGCCGCGCTCACGTTTGGCGAAGGCTGGCACAACAACCACCACGCGTTCCCGGCCTCAGCCCGCCACGGGCTCGACCGACTGCAGCTCGATATCGCGTGGCTGACGATCCGATCGCTCGAGAAGCTTGGACTCGCGTGGAACGTGCGCCTGCCGACGATGAGTCAGCGCGAGCGCCGCAGGCTCGCCTAGTGCGGCGTCTCATACCGTTCGACAGGAAACAGCATCGTTCTGAGACGCCGTCTAACGTTGCGAGACACCGCACCAGGCCTCGAAGAACGCAAGGCGCTCTCCCACTCCATCGACCCAGGCCTGCGCTCGCGGAAGGCGGACGAGCGCGCCGGACCGACGTCTGATGGCTACACCGTGGAGCCCTCGCTCGATCAACGCGTATGTTCCTTCGACGCCGAGCGCGCGGGCACGGTCGAAGCCGCGCCGCGAGCTCGCGGCGCTGACGCCGGGAATGCCGGGCAGATAGCGATCCCACGAGCCATGGAGGACGTCGAGCCTCTTGCCGACGAGCCCGTCGAGGGAAAGCCGCTCGGGAATCCAGGGCGAGAGTCCGAGAACGCCGGCGACGGACGGGTGCGCCGAGACGCCGATCGACACCGCGCCGCCCATCGAGAAGCCGACGAGGAGCGTTGGCCGGTCGACGACATCGAGTGCCGCTCGGGCGTCGGCCAGGCACGAGTCGAGCTCGTTCCATGTCTTGACCCGGTATCGCACCTCCGCGAAGGCAAGCCCTGCGAAGCGCGGCGCCAGCTCGGTCGTGAGCAGCTCGCTCGTCGCGCTCCACGTCCCCGGGACGGCGCGGGCGGAGCCACCGTTGACGAGCACGACCGCGAGCGGTGCACCGTCGTTCGCGACGCGAATCTCGGCGCCGGTCGAAAGTCCTACCGGGGCGATCACCCGGGCGTCACCGACTGGGCGGGAGCGCAGCCCTTGACCGCTGCTGCGACCTTGCGGGCGCGCTCGCGGTAACCGTCCTCGTTGCCGTGAAGCCGGTCGGACGCGAGCAAGTCGGGATGCTGTTCGACCATCTCCGCCCATTCGACGAGCGTCACGCGCCGGTTCGCCTTCGCCGCGTCGCGGAGTACGTCGTTGAACGCATCGTTCGGCCGTTCGTCGCGCCAGATCGTCGCCCACACGACGCACCGATTCGGCCCGACGAGCGCGAGAACGCGTGCGACGTCCCTCCGAAACGCGGCAACCTCGGTCGGTGGGTCGTTCGTACCGAGGCTCACGACGACGTAGTTCGAGAGCACCGGCCGGCCGGCTTCGAGCTCGGTGATGCCCTGAGGCGTGATCCGCCCCACCTGGTCGTTCGCCACCATCTTCCAGCCGGGGAGGGCGTCCGAGACGTACGGCTCGATGCCGACGTTGAGTGAGTCACCGATGAGCGTGACCGTCCCTCGTGAGGCCGGCGCAGCCGGGGCGAGCGGGTTGCGGACGACCACGAGCGCGCCGATCGCAACGACGATCAGGAGCGCGGCAAAGAAGAGAGAGGAGCGCATCGGGCAGGCGGGACGGAATCGGGGGCGAATTCGACCGGATGGAGGTGAGCACGTCGATCGATCGGTATCTCGCCAGCCCCGGGCTCTCGGAGTCTACCCGCCGTGCCTACGCTGCCGACCTCGCCGACTTCGGCTCCTGGCTGCACCGGACGCGTCGGACGCTGACCGACGTCGACGTGCAAGCGCTTGCGGAGTACACCGCCGAGCTCGGCAGAGGCCGGCGCGGGCTCGCACCGTCCACGATCGCGCGACGTCTCGCCGCGGTCCGCTCGTACATCCGATTCACGCTCGGGGCCGCCCGCGTGCCGGAGATCGCGCTCCCTCCCCGCAGGCGCCGGCGCCTCCCGGACGCACCCAAGCTCGCCGACGTGGAAGCGACCATTGCCGGGGTTGGTGGCGACGGGCCTCTCGCATTGCGCAACGGCGCGATCCTCGAGCTCACGTACTCGTGCGGCCTTCGCAGCGCGGAGGTGGTCGGCCTTCGACTCGCCGACGTCGACTTCGACCAGGAGACAGTGCACGTCCTCGGAAAGGGCGGCAAGGAGCGCGTCGTCCCGCTCGGTGAGAGAGCAGCGTACGCCGTGGCCGTCTATCTCCGTGAGGTCAGGCCGAACCTTGCGCGCGGCGCCAACGATTCGCTCTTCCTCTCGGTGCGCGGAAGGAGCCTCGACACGTCGACCCTGCGGCGACTGATGCAGAACCCCCACCGCCTCCGTCACGCGTACGCGACCCACCTGCTCGAGGGCGGAGCCGACCTCCGGACGATCCAGGAGCTGCTGGGGCACGCCTCGCTCTCGACGACGCAGATCTACAGCCACGTCGACGCGCGCCGGCTCCGGCGGGTCTATGACTCGAGCCATCCCCGCTCGTAGAGGCTTGTGCGGCGTTCCGACGGTGCTCGCGCGCAGGAGCCACCGACGGCACGCCGAATCCGGTCCAGCCCAATGACGCATTCCGAACAGACGAACGTCGATCCCGAGGTAGTGCGCTACCTGCTTCTACTCGCCGCGCAGCGTTCACCGCGAACGGTCGATGCCTACAGTCGCGACCTTGCAGCGGCTGCCGTGTTCCTCGACACGCCGATCGGGATCGCGACGACCAACGACCTCGACCGATGGGTTGCGGAGATGCGCGCCAACGGCCTCGCCTCGTCGACGATCGGCCGCCGCGTCGCCGCCGTACGCTCGTACTACCGGCATCAGCTGCTTCTCGGTCTGCGGCTCGACAACCCGGCCGCCGAGGTCGCGACTCCCCGGCGGACACGGAAGCTCCCACGCACGCTTTCGCCCTCCGAGTCCGAGCGGCTGATCGAGGCCGCCAACGGCACCACGCCACGATCGCTCCGCGATCGCGCTCTCGTCGAGTTGATGTACGGCGCAGGCCTCAGGGTCTCGGAGACGGTGGGTCTCGCCCGGACGTCGGTCGACATCGACGCACGGATCGTGCGCGTGCTCGGGAAGGGTGACAAGGAGAGGATCGTCCCGCTCGGTCGCCCCGCGGCAGAGGCCGTCCGCCGCTACCTCGCGCTCGGCCGACCGCACCTCGATCGACGGTATCGCCCCGACCTGTTCCTCAACGCGCGGGGCGGCGCCTTGACCCGAGCGGGGGCGTTCATGATCCTGCGCAAGCTCGCCGAGAAGGCAGGTCTCGAGCCAGAGCGCGTGCATCCACATCTCCTGCGCCACTCCTTCGCAACGCATCTCCTCGAAGGCGGAGCCGATCTTCGCTCGGTCCAGGAGATGCTCGGCCATGCAGATCTGTCGACGACGGAGCGGTACACGCACGTCTCCGATCGCCACCGGCGTGAGACGTACTTCTCGGCACACCCCCACGCGAAGAATCCGCGATGAAAGAGCATATCGCGGATCCTTCGCGTGTACCCTTCTGCGCGCTACGCGCGATCCTGAAGGGCCCGCCCGCGGGCCTCGCCACATCAGGGCATAGCTCATCGAGGCCGTGATGGCCGACGTCAGCCATCCGCCGCCCTCTGGACGAGCGCAATCGCCTCTGCGACCGTCTCCTCCGACGCATCAACGAGCGTCACGTGCCCGATCTTGCGCCCCCGCCGCGGCTCCTTGCCGTAGAGGTGAACGTGCGCGCCCGGGAGACGAAGGAGGTCGCCGGTCGACGGCGCACCACCGATGAGGTTGATCATCACCGACGGGGCGATCGCATCGGTCGCCCCCAGGGCCAGCCCGAGAATCGACCGGAGGTGATTCTCGAACTGGCTCGTCACGGCACCTTCGATCGTCCAGTGGCCCGTGTTGTGGACGCGCGGGGCGAACTCGTTCGCGAGGAGCTTCCCCCCCACCTCGAAGAGCTCGAGTGCGAGCACCCCGATGTAGCCGAACTCGTCGAGGAGTCGCCCGAGGAGCACCTCGGCCTCAGCCTGCGGCGCGTCGCTGGCGGGAGCGCGCGAGACGCGAAGGATGCCGTCCCGGTGCGTGTTCTCTGCGACCGGCCAGAAGCGCGTGTCGCCATCATGCCCCCTGACACCGAGAATCGAGAGCTCGCGATCGAAGGCGACGAACTCCTCGGCCAGCTCATGCTCGCCCAGCTCCTCGAGCGCATCGACGCGTCGCTGCCCCTTACCGTCGTAGCCGAGCCGCCTTGACTTCACGATCGCCGGTAGGCCCGTGTCCGCGATCGAGCCAAAGCGCGCACTCGGGATCCCGAGCCGCGAGAAGAGCTTCTTCTCGATGAGTCGATCCTGCCCCAGCTCGAGTGCGCGAGCCGGCGGCAGAGCGTCGAGCCGCTTGGCAGAGCCGACCGCGACGTTCTCGAACTCGTAGGTGACCACGTCGGCTCCCTCGGCGAGGCGTTCGAGGGCGGCCGGGTCGTCGAAGGCACCGACAACGAGCTCACCGACGGCGGAAGCAGGTGCGGTCGAAGAAGGATCGAGGAAGCGGAAGTCGATCCCGAGCGGTAGCCCGGCGAGACCGAGCATCCGGCCGAGCTGGCCGCCGCCGATGCAGGCGACGAGCGTCACGAAGCGGCCGTCACGCGGCCGGATCGGGACCGTCGAGCACGGACTGCGTCTGTGCCGCTCGATAGCGCGCGAGCCGCTCGCGGATCCCGACGTCGCTGAGTGCCAGGATCGCCCCCGCGAGGAGTGCGGCATTGACCGCGCCGGCGCGACCAATCGCCAGTGTCCCGACCGGAACGCCGGCGGGCATCTGCACGATCGAGAGCAACGAATCCATTCCCTTCAGCGTCTTCGACTCGACCGGGACGCCGAGCACGGGCAGGGCGGTCTTCGCGGCGGCCATACCGGGTAAGTGGGCGGCACCCCCTGCGCCCGCGATCAGCACCCGGAGTCCGCGTTCCTCGGCCGTCGCCGCGTACTCGAACAGGAGGTCGGGAGTCCGGTGCGCGGAGACGACGCGCTGCTCGAATTCGATCTCGAGGGCCTCCAGTGTCTCCGCCGCATGCTGCATCGTCTCCCAGTCGGAGCGAGAGCCCATGATCAGTCCGACGAGCACGGTTTCCATCGCCACCGAGGCTACGTGATCCAGCTACTTCTTGTTCTGCTTCTTCACCAGCAGTAGCGCAACCGATTTCGCGGTCTTGCGTACTTCAGGGTCGGCCTCGTCGTCGGCGGCGATGCCGTCGAGGATGAGAATCGTCTCCCTCGCGGGCGTCCCGTTCTTGAAGCAGACGATCGCCAACCTCCGCACCGCGATGTTCGAATCTCGCGTCACTAGGTCGTGGAGCAGATGCCTGAACGAGTTGACATCACCAGGGTGTGCGCGCGAGAGCCCTTCCAGCGCGATCAAGGCCGACCCCCGAACCGCCGGGCTCTCGTCCTCGAACCCTCGACGGAGCAGCTCGATCTTCTGGCGGAAGCGGAACTGTGCGATCGCGCGGTAGGCAACTGCCCGAACGCGGTAGTCCGGATTGCGAGCCGACGCCTCGACCTCGTCGCTCCACTCGCCGCGAAGCGTCGCGAGCTCGCGTTCGAGGCCACCCTTCGCGTACTCGTCGGCGAGAGCGGCGGCCTGCGAGAGATCCATTCCCGAGGAGGCCACTATGCGACCGGCAACGGTCGCGGGCCGGGACCGACGTACCGGGCAGACGGCCGAACGAGCCGACCCAGTCGCTTCTGCTCGAGGATGTGTGCCGACCAGCCCGCGGTTCGGGAGCAGGCGAACATCGCCGGGGCGAGCTTCGCCGGAATGTCGGCGACGTCGAGCACCACGGCGGACCAGTACTCGACGTTCGTCGCGAGCACCCGATCCGGCTTGCGGGCATGCAGCTCGGCGAGCGCAGCCCGCTCGAGCTCCTCTGCGACCTCGAACCTCGGTGAACCGAGCTCTAGGGCAGTACGTCGCAGGATCCGCGATCGCGGATCCTCTGCGCGATAGACGCGGTGGCCGAAGCCCATCAGCCGGTCTCCGGCGTCGAGCAGGTCGCTCACGTACTCCTCGATCGAATCGGCCGCCGCCGCCCCGTCGAGCATCGGCAGAACACGCGCGGGTGCACCGCCGTGAAGAGGCCCCGAGAGCGCACCGACGGCGGAGGCGAGCGACGCAGCGCAGTCGGCACCGGTCGATGCGACAACACGCGCGGTGAACGTCGATGCGTTGAGCCCATGCTCTGCGGTGCAGATCCAGTAGGTGTCGAGCGCCTGAATGTGCCTGGGATCCGCCTCCCCGCGCCACTCGAGCAGGAACCGCTCGGCCGCCGTCGTCCCTGTAGCGACGAGCTCGGGATCGACCGGTGTCGCACGTCCATCGGCATGACGGGCCGACTGCGCGACGATCGAGATCATCGTCGCCGACAGTCGCGCCAGATCGTCGTGCGCTTGCCCGTCACCGATGTCGATCAGTTGACCGAGAGCCCACTCGCCGGCCAGCCCGGCGGTGGCTGCCTGAAGGTCCGACGGAGCGTTCCCGGTGAGATCGCGGGCCACGTAACGGGCGGCTGTGCGGAGTCCGGGCTCGGGAGCATCGTCGACGAGCAGGCCCCACACCTTCTCGAACGGCACCGTGCCGACGAGATCCTCGATGTCGACCCCCCGGTAGCGCAGTGCGCCACCGTCTCGGTCGGGCTCCGCAATCTCCGTCTCGAACGCAACGACACCCTCGAGGCCCGGCTTGAACTCGCTCATGCGTCTCCTCGGCCCAACAGGACAGGACGCCCCGGACGCTACCTGACTGGTCGCCCTCCGCCGGGCCACTATGCTCCAACCGATGTTCGACGTCACGCTGATTCCCGGAGACGGCACCGGCCCGGAGCTCACCGAGGCGACGAGGCGCGTACTCGAGGCGACCGGCGTCGCGTTTTCCTGGGACGTCCAGGAGGCCGGCGTTGATGTGATGGAGTCGACCGGCACGCCGCTCCCCGAAGCAACGCTCGCGTCCGTGCGGAAGAACGGCATCGCGCTGAAGGGACCGATTACGACACCGATCGGCACGGGTTTCCGGTCGGTCAACGTTGCCCTGCGCCACGAGCTCGGGCTGTACGCCTGCCTGCGGCCGTGCAAGTTCTACCCGGGGATGCGCTCTCGCTATGACAACGTCGACCTGGTCGTGGTTCGTGAGAACACCGAGGATCTCTACGCGGGGATCGAGTACGAGTCCGGTAGCGCAGAGGCTGCCGAGGTGATCGCGATGTTGAACGGGATGCAGGCGAAGCAGATCGTGCCCAGCTCGGGCATCTCGATCAAGCCGATGAGCCCCGAGGGCAGCGAGCGAATCATTCGCTACGCGTTCGAGTACGCACGTGCACACGGACGCAAGCGCGTCTCGTGCATCACCAAGGCCAACATCATGAAGTTCACCGACGGATTGTTCCTCGCCGTCTTTCGCGACGTGGCGCAGGACTACCCCGAGATCGAGGCGTGGGAGACGCTCGTCGACGCGCTCTGCATGGGGCTCGTGCAGCGGCCCGAGGAGTTCGACGTCCTTGTCCTCCCGAACCTGTACGGCGACATCATCAGCGATCTCACAGCCGGACTCGTGGGTGGCCTCGGCGTCGCTCCGGGTGGCAACATCGGCCCCGATGCCGCGGTCTTCGAGGCGACGCACGGGTCGGCGCCGAAGTACAAGGGCCTGAACAGGGTGAACCCGACGGCCATGATCCTCTCCGGCAAGTTGATGCTCGACCACCTCGGCGAGACGGAGGCGGCAACACGCCTCGAGAACGCTGTCGCAGCGGTCATCGCCGAGGGTGACCGGGTGACATACGACCTGAAGCCGTCGAGAGACGATCCAACCGCCGTCGGCACGTCCGAGTACGCCGACGCAATCATCGAAAGACTCGCCGCGTAGTGCGGTGTCTCGCAACGTTAGACCGGAGAATGATTTGTTGCGAGACACCGCACTACCATGTTGATTCAGTAGTGGGGCGTCTCATAACGATGCTCCTTCCTGTCAAACGTTCTGAGACGCCCCATTAGGCGGCGGTACAGAGACCAAGGAGCGAACCAGTGAGAAAGAAAGTCACTATCGTCGGCGCGGGAAACGTCGGCGCGACCTGTGCGCAGGAGCTTGCTCGGCGCGACTACGCCGACATCGTCCTCGTCGACATCAAGCCGAACTTCCCGCAGGGTAAGGCCCTCGACATCAACCAGGCCGGACCGGTGCTCGGATACGAGCCGAACGTCGTTGGCACGAACGGCTATGACGAGACCGCCGGATCCGACGTCGTCGTGATCACAGCGGGGCTTCCACGGAAACCCGGAATGAGCCGTGACGACCTCGTCGCGACGAACGAGGCGATCGTCGGCTCGGTGACGAAGGAGATCGTCAGGCGATCGCCGAAGACGATCATCGTCGTCGTCTCGAACCCGCTCGACGCGATGTGCCACGTGGCGAAGGCCGCGTCGAAGTTTCCGAAGGAGCGGGTCGTCGGCATGGCGGGCATCCTCGACACCGCCCGGTTCGCCGCATCGATCGCGTGGGAGACCGGCATGTCGGTGAAGGACGTCACGGCGACGGTTCTCGGTGGTCACGGCGATCAGATGGTTCCCGTCGTCTCCGCGACGACCATCGGCGGTGTACCGCTCGAGCAGCTCGCGCCGAAGGGTCGCATCTCGAAGATGGTCGACCGCACACGCAAGGGCGGCGGTGAAGTCGTCAATCTCCTCGGCACGTCGGCGTGGTACGCGCCAGGTGCGGCGGCCGCGCAAATGGTCGATGCGATCTGCCTGGACGAGAAGCGCGTGCTTCCCTGTACGGCGTTCCTCGAGGGAGAGTACGGCGTCAACGGCCTCTACATGGGCGTTCCCGTCAAGCTTGGCTCGAAGGGCGTCGAGGAGATCGTGAAGCTCAGGCTGACGGCGGACGAGAAGAAGATGCTTCGCACCTCTGCCGCCGCGGTGCGCGAGGTCGTCGGCGTCCTGAAGTAAAGCGGGGTCAGGTCTTCCACGTTCCACCGAACCGAGCGCTCGTGGGCGCTGAACGTGACCGGAGGTGAAGTAAAGCGGGGTCAGGTCTTCCACGTTCCACCGAACCGAGCGCTCGTGGGCGCTGAACGTGACTGGAGGTGGAACGTGGAAGGCCTGACCCCAAGCCTCGACCCAAGCCTTTGCGGATCCTGAACAGTCCTGCCGGGTAGGCTTCGCGGCCGATGGATCTCGGTCTCAGCGGGCGAACCGCAATTGTGCTCGGAGCATCTCAGGGGATGGGCCTCGCAATCGCGGAGGGGCTCGCCTCCGAGGGCGCGCACGTCGCGATGTTCGCGCGACGCGCCGACGTGATCGAGCGCGAAGCGACCCGGGTCGGGGGGCTCGCCGTGGCAGGCGACCTGACGAGCGAAGCCGACCTCGAGCGACTCGTTGCAGAGACACTCAAGACGTTCGGCGCGATCGACATCGTCGTTCTGAACGGGGGCGGCCCGCCACCCGGCCCTGCGGCGGATGTCACGGCGGCCGACGTGACGGCGGCAGTCGAGCTTCTCCTCGTGCCCCACGTCCGACTCGTCGGTCTCTGCCTCCCGCACCTCAGAGAGAGCGGCCGTGGCCGCATCATCGCGATCGAGTCGACGTCGGTAAAAGAGCCGATCGCAAACCTGGCGCTCTCGAACGCTGTACGCCCGGGAGTCGTCGGTTGGCTGAAGACGCTCGCCCGCGAACTTGGCCCGGAGGGGATCACCGTGAATACGATCGCCCCGGGTCGCATCGACACCGAACGGCTGCATGCCCTCTACGGCCCCGGTGGCCCTCCGCCCGAAGCTCTTGCTCTGATTCCCGCGCGCCGCGTCGGCGCGCCGGCCGAGATTGCGGCCACCGTCTGCTTCCTCGCGTCCGAGCAGGCGGCGTATATCACCGGCGCGGTCGTGCCGGTTGACGGCGGCATCCTGAACGGACTGTTTTAGCGTGACGCGCAATCGGCTGAGCTGGCTCCTCTGGGGCATTGCGACGGTGGCCGCAGCGGCGATCGCGTTCGCCTGGTTTGCGCCGTCAAACGACTATCTCTACGTCCCGAACAGGGCCACACCCGTGGGCGACAAGGTCAAGGTCGAGGGCGAGCGCTCCGGCGGCGAGAGCGGCGGAGCCATCTACTACGTCGATGTCAACGTCCGTTCGGCGACATGGATCGAGTCGCTCCTGCCGTTCACCCGCCCCGACGGTGCGTCGCTCGTCCCACGTGAGGAGGTTGTGCCACCTGGCTCCTCGTTCGAGGACAGACGCGCCGAGGGACTCCGCGAGATGGCGCGGTCGGAGAAGACAGCGGCGGCTGTCGCTCTCAAGCAGGCGGGCTATCCCGTGAAGGCGACGCCACGTGGGGCACTCGTCGATGCCATCGCGTCCGATGCTCCGGCGGCCAAGGTCCTCCGCTCGGGCGACGTGATCATCGGCGTAGGCGACACTGACGTTCGTACCCCCATCGCGCTGCGCAAGTCGTTCGCCGACGTGCAACCCGGCGACGAGATCGTGCTCCGGATCAGGCGGGACGGCGCTGTACAGAAGGTAACCGTGAAGACCATCGAGTCCCCCCGCGATCCCGGCAAGGCGATCATTGGAATCCGTGTCTCGCAGGACGCAGAGATCAAGCTGCCGCTGAAAGTCGACATCAATCTCGGAGCCGTTGGCGGACCGTCGGCCGGACTCCCGTTCGCGCTCGACGTCCTGCAGGAGCTCGGCACCGATGTCGACCACGGCAAGCGCGTCGTGGCAACAGGGGAGATCGGGCTCGACGGAAGCGTCGGCCCGATCGGCGGCGTGAAACAGAAGACCTACGGAGCGAGGAGGGCCGGAGCGGACGTGTTTCTCGTCCCGGCTGGGGATAACGCAGCAGAGGCACGCCGGTATGCAGGGAACCTTCGCATTATCCCGGTCACGAGTTTTCAACAGGCGTTGTCCGCTCTGGCAAAGGCGTCGGCAAACTAGCTCCTCTGCAGGACTTTGCCCCCCGTGGGGCGCTACGGACAACACCCGCTAATTGCGGGACTTTCCGGCACCATCCTCTTGCGATACGGGTACCTGTTGGCCACAATGGCCCCTGCCCTAAAGGGACAGGATCGACGACAGGGGACGCTTCAACATGCCGGCCAAAGCAACATGTCAGGACTGTTACTTCCGCAGGGAGGGACTCTGCGCCCTTCCGGGCGAGACCCCCTGCCCCACCTTTCGCGCCGTCGCAGCCGGCGGCCGACTGCAGCCGCCGCGCCAGCCACGGCTCGTGATCCGGCCCACAGCCCCGCTCGTCGTCTCCCAGTCCCTGTAACTCCTCTAACGTACGGGCATGTCGACGAAGCCTACGCTCGAGGGAGCGAAGCGACGGAGCCCCTGGACGCCGAAGCGGATCATCCTCGGCGTCATCGCGGCGTACGTCCTGATCCTCGTTCTCGCCAACCGCAATGGAGTGGCGGTGAATTTCGTCTTCTTCAAGACGGAGGCGTCGCTCTTCGTCGTCCTTCTGCTCGCGATCGGTCTCGGCTTTCTCGCCGGCTGGCTCTTCGACGACGTCCGCGATCGTCGCAAGCGCCGTCGCCACATACCGTAGACATCAGCGCGGCGAAGCCGCTGGACTCGATGCTCCTGGCTGCAGCCGGGAGCCGGAACGTTCCTTGCCGTCGCGAATCCTCGGCCCCTACAGCAGCGAGGCGAGGAGTGCGACGCCTTCGGCGATCCGCTCCGGTGTCTCGAAGCTGAACGCAAGCCGCGCCGCCGAGCGGCCGGCCGAGGCATTCGGGAAGAAGTCCGAACCGCGGACGAAGGTGACCCCTGCTTCGGTCGCTCGTATCAGCAACGCAGCCGAATCGACGCCGTCAGCGAAGTCGAGCCAGAGGAAGTAGCCGCCCTCGGGCGAACTCCAGCTCGTGTCGCCGGGCATCTCGGCCGCGAGCGCGGAGAGCATTGCGTCCTTGCGCACCTTGAGCAGGCCGCGCACGCGGTCGAGGTTCGGAGCGAACGCCCCGCGATCGATCAGCTCGAACACGGTCGCCTGTGGCAGAAGGCTCGGCGAGATATAGGTTGAGACTGCCAGGTCGTCGTAGGCGGCGACGAGGCCCTCCGGAACGACGAAGTAGCCGATCCGTAGGCCGGGTGCCACGGTCTTCGAGAACGAGGAGGTGAACGTGACCCGATCTCCGCCCTCGAGCTCGTGAATCGAGGGAACCGGATCGCCGTCGTAGCGGACTCGACCATACGGATCATCCTCGAGAATCGGGAGGTCGTACTGTGCCGCCAGCTCAACGAGCCGTCGTCGACGATCCGTCCCGAGCGTGCGACCGGACGGATTCTGAAAGGTAGGGATCGTGTAGAGGAATGAGATTTCGCCGCCGCGCTTCAGGTCGGCTTCGAGCGCGTCGAGGTCGAGGCCCTCGTCGTCCATGGGAATCGGCACGACCTCGACCCCGTCTCGAGCAAGGATCTTCAGTGGGCGGTCGTAGGTCGGGCCTTCGACAAGCACCCGCCCCGGCCGCTCCATGAGCTGCGCCGCCGCGTAGAACACGAAACCCTGGAGGCCGCCGGTTGTGACGAAGACCCTGTTCGCAGCGACGCCATGCTGGGCCGCGAGCACCTCGCGGAGGGGACCGTAGCCACCTCCGGTGCCGTAGGAGAGGATTGTCGTGCCGTCACGCTCGAGCGCCGCACGCGCGCAGTCGGCAATGAGCGCCTGGTCGAGGCACTCGGGGGCCGGAGCACCGCGAGCAAAGGAGATTGCAGCCATCGCCGCAGCGTACCCGGCCGCGCCCACCCCGCAGAATGAGAACCGGCGTTCGCGGCGAACTCCGAACTACTGCTACCTTCATCCACAGGGAATCGGCGTTGTGCCGCCCCGGGAGATCAGCTTCTTTCGACTCTAGGCTCGGAACTTCGAGGATTAGGCAGTTCGAGGGCAGGTGGTCTCGAACACAATCCAAGGAGTAAAAACCGAATGCCAGATTCAACCTTTGCCTCGATCGGGCTGAGCGAGGACATCGTCTCGGTGCTCACCGCACAGGGCATACACGCACCGTTCCAGATTCAGACGCGAGCCATCCCGGCCGCACTCGCCGGCCAGGACGTGCTTGCGAAGGCCCCGACGGGCTCCGGCAAGACGCTTGCCTTTGCGATTCCGATCGTTCAGCTGACCGCGCCGGGAGATGGACGCCCCGCTGCGCTCGTGCTCGTGCCGACCCGCGAGCTCGCGGTTCAGGTCACCGAGGTGCTCGCCGACCTCGGCAGGGCCAAGGGCCTCGAGGTCGCATCCGTCTACGGCGGCGTCCCGATCCCGGCGCAGGCAGCGAAGGCCAAGAAGGCCCACGTTCTCGTCGCCACGCCCGGCCGCCTGCAAGACCTGATGGATCGGCGCATGGTCAACCTCGATGCCGTCACGATCCTCGTCCTCGACGAGGCCGATCGGATGCTCGACATGGGCTTCAAGCCGCAGGTCGACAAGATCTTGCGTCGCGTCTCGAACAACCGGCAGACGATGTTCTTCTCGGCAACACTCGACGGTGCCGTCGGCGAGCTCGCTCGCGAGTACACGAACCAGCCGATCAGGATCGCAGCCGAGCTGCCGAGCGAGCAGCAGCCCGGTGAGATCGACCACCAGTTCGTCTCGGTCACGGCGGACAACAAGGTCGAGAAGCTCGTCGAGCTGCTCCAGGAAGAGCGCGGCCTCGCGCTCGTCTTCGTCCGCACGAAGCGCGGCGCCGATCGCCTCGCCCAGCGACTCGAGCGCCATCAGGTTCGCGCGGTCGCGATGCACGGCGACAAGACGCAGGCAGCACGTGAGAAGGCGCTTGCGCACTTCGAGGCAGGCAAGGTGACGACGCTGATCGCCACCGACGTCGCCGCCCGTGGCCTCGACCTCTCCGATATCACACATGTAATCAACTTCGATCCACCCGAGGACGAGAAGGCCTACACGCACCGCGTCGGGCGCACCGGTCGTGCCGGGCGCTCGGGTACGGGCGTCACGCTCGTGCTGCCCGACCAGCAGGCCGAGGTCAGCCGCGTCGCGCGGATGAACGGCCAGTCGGACGCATGGGAGGAAACCGGCATGAAGTCGGCCGCCCCGAAGCTCCTCTACTCGGGCCGCAAGCGCGGTTCCAAGTGGGGCCCCACGCGCCCCCGCAGGAAGATCTAAAGAACAGCGCGGCGAAGCCGCTTGACTCGATGCTCCTGGCTTCAGCCGGGAGCCCGACCGGGCCCTCGCCCTCGACTCTTCGTTGCCCGTTCCGCCGCCTGGCTCAAGCCAGGCGGCACGCGCAACGCAACGCCGCTCCGGACGAACGCCGGGCGGCACCCGAAACGTCACACCCCAGGCGGTCGGCTCCTCGAGCCGGCCGCCTGCACTCGCTTGCGCCTACGCGAAATACGTGTCGTCGTGGCTGTATGCGGGAACGCAACAGCAGAGAAGCCGCACGCCGTCCGGACCGGCCCGCAGCTCGTGCCACGCGCCCGGTGGGATGAGGATCGCGTCGCCCTCCCCCACCTCGCGCACGTCACCGTCGAGTTCCATCGTGCCGCTGCCGCTGGTGAGGAGATAGATCTCCTCGCTGCGCGCGTGGTAGTGACGCATCGTCGATTGGCCCGGATCGAGCGTCGCCTCGGCCAGTGACTGGGCCGGCGAGTGGATGAATTCGCGAATCGTCGAGCCGTCCTTCGTCGTGAACGGAACGAGCGTCTCGTAGGCGACGACGTCCATCAACTCGAAGCGGGCTTGTCGTCGTCGGTTGGGGCTGCCTCCACGACGACGGCCTCACCAACCGGAACAACGACCGCTTCGACGGCCGGAGGCGCGGTCGCCGGTGCGGCTGCCTCGATGGCGCGCGTCGGCTTTGGCTTTGCCGGCTCGTCGGTGTCATCGAACACCGAACGCGGATCCATGTCCGAAACTGCATCCTTCATCTCACGGAGGCCGGTTCCGAGCCGCCGCGCCATCGCGGGCGCACCCTTGCTCCCGAAAAGAAGCACGAGGACGATTGCGAGGATAACGATCTCCCAGATACCGAGGCCGAACGGCATACCCTGAATGTACCGACGACTCGCGACCTACGCGCCGTCGCGTCGGTCGCCCAGTACGTGACGCCGTCGGTCGCGGCGACCAGCTCGCCAACATTCGCCGGAATGCCGAGAGACGATCCCATTCCGGTACGCCAGAGCGGGGCACTGAGCCGAATCACCCATGTCGGCGTCCGGAAGCGTGGCGCGCGCTTGCCCCCCGCATGCGCGGCTGCCGCGATGAGATCGCGGGCGCGAGTCAGTTCTCCGCCGAGGACGTACGTCTCGCCGATCGCGCCCCGATCGAGCATCAGCAGGATGCCCTGCACCAACATCGTCCACGTGCACGGCGTTGACGCCCAGGGTCGGAAAGCCGACGTACGGGAGCTTGCCGGCCATGGCCGACCGGATCTGTTCGCCCATCTTGCGATGTCTCTCCCGGGCCGCGTCGGGAAGGTCTCATCGAGCGGAGCGTGCTACGTGGCTTGACTTATAGGAAGATATATGCCTATAATCGACGTATGAAACGGAAACCAGGGGCGCTCCTCCCTCTCGAGATGACGATCCTCGAGACCGCCCTCGACCTCCGGGGCTGCGGTGAGGAGGAGTTCCACGGCTTCGGGATCGCGAAAGAGATCGCGGCGCACTCGGAGGCCCGCACCCTGACCGCCCACGGCACGCTCTACAAAGCGCTCGCCCGCATGGAGACCGCCGGCCTCCTCACGAGCCGCTGGGAGGATCCTGCCGTCGCCGCCGACGAGGGTCGCCCCCGTCGCCGTCTCTATCACGTCACCGGACTCGGTGGCCAGGCGCTTGCGACTGCGAGCACGACTCGCAGCTCGCCCCAAGTCTACGACCACCGGGGTCTCGCGGCATCGTGATCGGCTCTCCGCCCGAACTCGTGGTCAGGCTGACGAAGGCATGGGCCTTGCTCTACACACGCGGGCTCCCAACCGACCGCCGCGCGGCACGACGGGATGAGCTCGACTCGGACCTCTGGGAACACGAAGCATGGGCCGTGGCGACCGGTCGCAGCGCCGGGAGGATCGCACTCGAGATTCTCGGGCGGCTCGTCGCCGGGATTCCGGCAGACCTGTCCTGGCGGCGACTCGAAGGCCGCAACGCTCGACATCAATCACCTCGATCAGCGGGAGGAGAAACAATGGAGAACAGCGTGAATAGCGGGATGGTCGCCCTCACGAGCGTCGTCGGAATCGGCACGGTCGCGCTCGGGATCATGGTGACGTTCAGCGACGGCGAGCGGGCTCAGGGTGGGCTCCTCGTCGTCGCCGGCTTGCTCATCCTCGGCGGCCTCGTCGCGATGCACCGAGGCGTGCGGGGTGCTCGCGGCATCGTGGCACTCGGGACGATCGTGCCCGCGGCATTGGGGGTGTGGACAGTCATCCTGCCGCTCGTCGCGATAGCGATCTTCGCCTGGTTGCTGATCTCGCGCCGGGGTGGAGAGCCTCAGCCCGCGCCGGGTCATTAGGGCGACGCCCGCAGCGCTAGTAGGGTGTCCCTCAACGTTAGACCCGAAAAATGATCGTTGCGGGACACCCCACTCCATGTTGATTGCGGTAGTGCGGCGTCTCACAGCGATGCTGTTTCCTGGCAAACGTTGCGAGACGCCGCACTAGTGGCTGACGAACTCCTTCAGCGCCACGATGCAGAGGCCGAAGGAAAGGTTCACGACCACGACGGCGATCGTTGCGCCGCGGCCGAGCTGCTCCTTCCGGGCGAAGAGGAACCCCCACCAGACAAGAGCTGCGACTCCGTACCCGATCGCGATCAGGTACGCCGTTCGCGTCGCGATCAGGTCGAGGCAACCAGCGAGCAACGCGAGTGACGGGACGATCGCCGCCTGCAGAAGCGGCCACTGCCTTGCGGCGATCCGCCGCAAGCCGGCAAACGTGAACCTCTCGCCGCTGTCGACACTGCGCCCGAGCGCGTCCGCGTAGACGTGGGCGAGCCAGAAGACGACCACCGTCACCTCGACGATCCCGAGCGAGCGCCAGATCTCGTCCTGCCCGTCGGCGGCCGCGACGAGCGACGTGACGAGAATGGTCCCGTAGATTGCTCCGGCGAGGTTGTCGCCGCGATCGAACAGCCAACGGCGGATGCGCACGAACCCGCTCCCTACCCGCGGGCGATCCCGGCAACGATCTCGGCGGTCTCGGTCGGCGTCGTCCCGACGCGGATGCCCTTCGCCTCGAGCGCAGCCTTCTTCGCAGCGGCCGTGCCCGACGATCCGGAGATGATCGCGCCCGCGTGCCCCATCGTCTTGCCGGGCGGAGCGGTGAAGCCCGCGATGTAGGCGACGACGGGCTTCGTCAACTCGGCCTCGATGAACGCTGCTGCCTTCTCCTCCTCGTCGCCACCGATCTCACCGACCATGACGATGTACTCGGTCTCGGGGTCGGCCTGAAACTTTGCGAGGACGTCGACGAACGACGAGCCGACGACCGGATCGCCACCGATGCCAACGATGGTCGAGTTCCCGAGGCCCATCTGCGTCAGCTCGTGGCCGATCTGGTAGGTCAAGGTGCCCGAGCGCGAGACGAGCCCGATGTTTCCCGCGGTGAAGATCTCCGCCGGGATGATCCCGACGTTCGCCTTGCCGGGCGAGAGCGCACCGGGGCAATTCGGCCCGATCAGGGTCACGCCGAGGTTGTGGACGTAGGTGTGGATGCGCAACATGTCGTGCGCGGGAACTCCCTCCGTGATGCAGATCACCGTCGCAATCCCCGCATCGACCGCCTCGTAGACGGCGTCGGCGGCAAACGGAGCGGGCACGAAGATCATTGCCGTGTTCGCTCCGTGCGCGGAGACCGCCTCGGCGACGGTGTTCAACACAGGGACGCCCTCGACGTCCTGGCCGCCCTTCCCCGGCGTCACGCCGGCGACGAGGTTCGTGCCGTACGCCCGGTTGCGCAGACCGTGGAAGCGCCCCTCGGAGCCGGTGAGGCCCTGCACGACGAGGCGCGTGTCGTCGTCGACGATGATCGCCATCAGGCAGGCACCGCCCTCAGCGCGATCCGGTCGAGCACGACGTGATCGCCGACCACGCGGTCGCCGAGGAGCTCGCGCACGCTCACCGCGTCGTCCCCGGCACAACCACAGCGGTCGAGCCACGGCTGAAACTCGATCGGCTTCTCGAAGAACTGCACGTCCTCCACCTCGAGGCCCGCCGCCTCCGCGAACGAGCGCCACTCGGCCTCGCTGTAATTCCGTACGTGCGACGGATCCCGAAGCTTCTCGGCCGCCTCGACCTCGTCGCCCATGAAGCTGTTGTCGACGATCAGCACGGCGTTCTCCGCGACGCGCGCCATTTCGGCGACGGCTGTCGCGACATCCTCGTAGTGATGAGCGGCGACGCGCGTGACGACGAGGTCAAAGCTGTCTTCCGCGAACGGGAGATCCTCGGCGAAGCAGACGACATCGGGCTTCATGCCGGGCGCCGGATCGCAGGTCACGACTTCGAGACCGGCATCACGAAGCCGATTCGCCACGTGGCCGCCGCCCGTGGCGACGTCGAGCGCCGTCCGGGCACCGGTCGCCCACTCCACGACCAGGTCGAGGTCAGGCCCTTCGCGATGCGCCTCGCTCGTGCGGTACATCTCGGCCCGGTCGCTCCACACGTCGGTCATGCCGCCAGCTCCACTGCACGCCTGGCCGCCTCGAGCATCGTGGGCGAGACATGAAGGTTGGCGGGAGCGGCCTCGGCGAGAATGCGCCGGCCCTCCTCTGCGTTCGTACCGTCGAGCCGCACGACCATCGGCAGCTCGAGCTTCATCTCGTCGAGCGCCTGGAGGATTCCTCGCGCGACCTCGTCGCAGCGCGTGATCCCGCCGAAGATATTGAAGAAGACCGCCTTCACCTGCGGATCCTGCGTGATCACGGAGAGCGCGTCGACGACGCCCTGTGCATCACCGCCGCCGCCGAGGTCGCAGAAGTTCGCCGGGCGCCCGCCCGCGAACGTGACCACGTCGACGGTCGACATGGTCAGGCCGGCACCGTTGCCGCAGACTCCGACCTCACCGTCGAGCTTGACGTAGGTCACGTGCTTCGCGCGGGCAAGCGCCTCGAGCGGGTCGGCTGCATCCTCGTCGCGCATCTCGGCGATGTCGGGGTGGCGGTACAGGGCATTGTCGTCGACGGTGAACTTCGAGTCGAGCGCCTTGACGGTTCCGTCCGGCGTCACGATCAGTGGGTTCACCTCGCAGAGCATCGCGTCGAAGCGGACGAAGGCGCCGTAGAGCTGGCCGATGATCTTCGCGATCTGCTTCTGCTCCGATGGGTCGGTGACGCCGGCGCCGTAGACGAGCCGTCGGGCCTGCCACGGGTTGAATCCCTCCAAAGGATCGACGTGCAGCCGCACGAGCGCGTCCGGCGTCTCGGCGGCGACCTGCTCGATGTCGATCCCACCCTGCGTCGTGAACATGAAGAGTGGCTTCTTCACGCCCCTGTCGAACGTCAGCGAGAGGTAGTACTCCTTGGCGATCTCCGACGCCTGCTCGACCCAGAGCCGTTTCACGACATGACCCTTGATGTCGAGGCCGATGATGTTCTTTGCGTGCTCCTCCGCCTCGTGCGCGTTCCGGGCGAGCTTCACGCCCCCCGCCTTGCCGCGTCCGCCCGTCAGCACCTGAGCCTTGATCACAACGGGGCCACCGAGCACTTCGGCAGCCTGTCGTGCCTCGCCGGGCGTCGTCGCCAGCCGTCCGTCGCCAACGGGAATCCCGACGCGCCGGAACAGCTCCTTGCCCTGGTACTCGTAGAGATCCATCGGCTCGGAGCCTACCTGCGCTCTTGTGCGACGATCAGCGTCATGCGACCGTCCCTCGTTTCCGTGCTCGTTGCGCTGATCGCCCTCGCGTCCGCAGGCTGTGCGTCGCAGGCGGTCACCGTGCCGACGACCATCAAGGCGCCTCCCCAGACAGCCCGGCTCGACTGGAAGGAGCAGTATCCGAGCACGAATCCCTCGCTCGTCTTCGGCGTCTCGCAGTTCACGGTGACGCGCGCCGGGTGGAAAGCCGAGATCTCTGTCGAGAACACCTCGAGCATCGGGTGGATCGTAGGCGACCCCCGCTTCCCCTCTTATCGCGAGTTCGGCGTGTTGCTCTTCCCGAATGACGACCTGAAGGATCTCGAGCGACGAAGTCGAGACGGCGACGTTCCCGGACTCCGTGCCGCCACAAGCACCACGCCCGCTCTGCCCGAGACGATCAAGCCCGGCGAGACGTGGCGCGGGACGATCGCTGCTCCAGGCGCCCTCGCGGGCGGCCTATGGGTCAGGATTGCCTTCGGACCGTTCTCCGCCGACGGCAAGCCTCCCAAGGACGCTCAGACACCCGTCGTCTGGTACACCGATCACGCATACAAGCTCGAAACGGTCGAGGCGGATCCGGCCTGACCGCGCCGACGGTTGCAGCGAAGCGGACACCCAAGTTAGGAGTAGTTTTTGGCGATGCGCCGCTGGCTTCCCTTGATCATTCTCGCCGCCGCGCAATTCGTAATGGTGCTCGACTCGAGCGTGATGAACGTGGCGATCTCACAGATCGCTGCCGATCTCGACACGACGATCTCGGGTGTGCAGCTCGCAATCACGATGTACACCCTCGTGATGGCGGCGTTCATGCTCGTCGGCGCCAAGCTAGGGGATATCTGGGGACGCGACCGCGCGTTCGCCGTCGGGCTCGCCGTCTACGGCCTCGGCTCCCTGACGACGGCACTCAGCCCGAACCTGCCTGTCCTCCTCGTCGGCTGGTCGCTCATCGAGGGCCTCGGCGCTGTTCTCGTCGTTCCCGCGATCGCCGCGCTCGTCGCTGCGAACTACGAGGGGAAGCAACGCGCACTCGCCTACAGCGTGATCGGCGCCTCCGCTGGCATCGCGATCGCACTCGGCCCGCTGATCGGCGGCTGGGTGACCACGACCTACACCTGGCGCTACGTCTTCGTCGGCGAGGTTGCGATCGTGATCATGGTCCTGATCGGGCGGAACCAGATGCAGTCGGAATCTCGGACAGAGAACCCGCCGAAGCTCGATCTCGTCGGCGCGGCGGTGTCGGCTCTCGCGCTCGGCCTCATCGTCCTCGGTGTGCTCAAGAGCAGCACATGGGGCTGGATCCTGCCGAAGGGCGCGCTCACCGTCGCAGGACACGAGATCACTCCTCTCGGCTTTTCCGTCGTCCCGTTCATGATCCTCGGCGGGCTCGCGCTGCTCTGGGCGTTCTTCTCGTTGGAGGATCACCGGGAGCGCCTCGGTCTCGACGTCCTTCTCCACCGTCCTCTCCTCGGGATCAAGAACCTGCGAGCAGGGCTGTCGTCGCTCCTCGGGCAGCAACTCGTCGTGATGGGAATCTTCTTCGTCCTCCCCGTCTACCTCCAGGTCGTGCTCGGCCTCGACGCCTTCGAAACCGGCAAGAAGCTCATTCCCCTTTCGATCTCGATGCTGCTCGCGGCGCTCGCAGGACCCAAGCTCGCAGCCAGGTTCGCCCCCCGGCCGGTCGTGCAGGCAGGGTTCGTGGCGATGGCGCTCGCAGGGCTCTTGCTCGCAGGCACCGTCGATGTCGACCTGAACGAGCGCGGCTTCTCCCTGTCGCTCGCGGCCTTCGGGGTCGGAGCAGGGCTCCTGATGTCGCAACTCGGCAACGTGATCATGTCGTCCGCGCCGACAGACCGCACGAACGAGGCCGGCGGCTTGCAGGGCACGGCGCAGAACCTCGGTGCGTCGCTCGGTACCGCGCTGATCGGATCGGTCTTGCTCGCCGGTCTTCTAACCGGCTTTACGACCCGTATCCAGGAGGATCCGGATCTGTCACCTGCGACCGTGGCGCAGGTCGAGGCGGCAACACAGGAAGGAATCGACATCGTCACGACCGATCAGGCGTACGCGATCCTGACCGACGCGGGCGTCAGCCCGGCCGAGGCGGAGGCGCTGGCTGCGGATTACGGTGAGGCCCAGGTCGCAGCCTTGAAGAAGGCGCTGTTCGCCGTAGCGATCCTTGCCCTGGGATGCCTGTGGTTCACGAGGGCTCTGCCGAAGCACCCGCTCGCATCCGGAGCTCCAGAGCCGACGCCAACCGAATGAGGTGCCACCCGGCCGCGCTACGCTTGAGATGGGAACCTTCCTCCTTCTGCTCGCTGGTTTTCTCGTCCTGACGACCGGGTTTGCGACAAGAAGTTTCCGCTCCTACCAGCGCACGCTCTGACCCAAGCAGCGTCAGGCTCGGCAGGTCTGCCTTTTTAGACCGATTGCGCGGTGGGCCGGACCAGTATCTCGTTCACATCCACGTGGGGAGGCTGCGTGAGCGCGAAGAGGACGGCCCTCGCGACGTCATCGGCCTCGAGCGGCGCCTCCGACGGCACCTTGTCGAAGAAAGGCGTGTCGACCATGCCGGGTGCGATCACGGTGACCCTGACGCCGGTTCCATCGAGCTCCTGACGCGCCGACTCTCCCATCGCGTGCACCGCATGCTTCGTCGCCGAGTACAGCGATCCCGGGAGGGCACGTCGGCCCGCCATGGAGCCCGTCAGAAGCAGGTGGCCCTTCGACTCCTTCAGGGCCGGTAACGCGGCGCGGATCGTCAGTGCTGCTCCGTACACGTTCGTGAGCACCATGTCGCGCCAGTGCTCGGGCGTCTCGGCGAGGAAGCCTCTTGCGGCACCGAAGCCGGCGTTTGCCCAGGCGGCATCGAGGCGTCCGAAGTGCTCGAGCGCGACCGTGACGGCCGCCTGCTGGTCGGCCCACTCGGTCACGTCACATTCAACGGCGACAGCGACGTCTGGGCCACCGAGCTCGGAGGCGAGCTCGTCGAGCTTGTCGATCGAGCGCGCAGCGAGCACGAGGCGCCATCCCTCGCCCGCGAGCATGCGCGCCGTTGCCGCACCGATCCCGGTCGAGGCCCCGGTGATCAGGATGACGGGAGACGAATCGCTCACGCTGCCGACTCTAGCGATGCGATGCGACCCACAGCACGGTCGGCTCGGGCTCGGCACCGTAACTTGGCGGAGCTGCCGGCCCTTCCCGTTGCTCGACACGCACCGTACCGTCGCCGAGGGGCGTGGTGAACGTGACCCGATCCCCGTCGTCGGCCGCAAGGGTGAACCCGTCGATTCCGTCCCAGCCCGTCACAGAACGAGCCGCAGCCTCGGCAGCCTGCACTCTCGGCGAAAAGAGTGTCCGGCCGCGGTGATCGCATCCCTTCCCCAGGCGCCACGCACCTCCACGAGCAGCCAATCCGTGCCCTGCGTTGCCGTTCCTGCGAGAGGCTCACCGGACAGTTCCGAGCAGGTCGGGGCTATCGTCACGCCGGCAACCTGTCCGCTAGGAGGCGCCCGAGCGCTGGGTCGATCCCGAGCTCGGCGGCGAATGCGCGATACTCGGCGAGCGCCTTCGCACGATCGCGTCCCGGTCGTGCAACGGCGCGGAGGAGGACGTTCTTCGGCGTGTGCTCGAGCTCGACGAACTCGACGACTTGCACGTCGTACCCGACCGCACCGAGGAGTTGCGCACGTGCGGCGTCCGTCACCTCGGCGGCGAACCGCTCCCTGAGTGTCCCGTAGCGGAGTAACGGCCGGAGTGCGGCATTCTCGAGTTGCGACATCACCTCGTGCTGGCAGCAGGGGACTGCAAGGATGACGGGCACCTCGGCCCGCACCGCCCGATCGAGCGCGTCGTCCGTCGCCGTGTCGCAGGCGTGGAGACTGACGACCAGATCGGTGCCGCCAAGCGCCTCGTACCCTGCGATGTCACCGACCTCGAACCGTAGTCCCTCCGCGCCGATGCGCCGCGCGAGCGCTTCACAATCGTCGATGACGTCGACCTTGAGATCGAGTCCCACGATCTCGACCTGACGACCATGGACTGTGACGAAGAGGTGGTGGAGCGCGAACGTCAGGTACGACCTCCCCGACCCGAAGTCGACAATCTTCAACGGGCCTCTGGGGAGGGCCGGGAGGATGTCCTCCACGAGCTCGAGAAAGCGGTTCACCTGCCGGAACTTGTCGTAGCGCGGCTTCCGAACCTTTCCCTCGGATGTCATCACTCCGAGCTCGACGAGAAACGGAACGGGCGTGCCTTCAGGGAGCACGTACCGCTTTGCTCTATCGTGCATCAACGCTGTGTGCGGCCGGCTCGGCTCGCGACGCAGAATCGTCGGCGCTCCCCTGCCGGTGAGCACCTGCCAGTCCGCATCGGTCGCCTGGAGAAGCCCCTGGCGAAAGTCGTTCTCGAGAAGCTGGACGAGCCGCTCGGCGGCGGCATCGGGCGCCAAATTCTCATCGGTCGTCCTCGTCGCATGGTGCGATGTGAAGCGGTAGCGCAGAGACCGTGCGACATCCACGGGAGCGACGGTAACGCGGGAAGGCCGAGACGGGTCGCTTCGCCGCGGCCGGCTGATCGTTGCGCGTGTGAGCGCCCCCTCGTCTATGAGTTGCCGGATGAGTGTGCTTGGGTCGTACCGGGCGGCGCTCATTCGGCTCCGGCGAGCAAGCAGACCAGCTGACCGTTCGCCACGCTCTGCCCCGCTGTGACCGCAAGCGAGCGCACCGTCCCCGCGTGATGTGCGGTGATCTCGTTCTCCATCTTCATGGCCTCGATCACGCAGATCACACCCCCGGTCTCGATGTGATCACCGTCGGCGACAGCGACCGAGAGGATCGTGCCCTGCATGGGACTAACGACCGCGCCCGAGCCGCTTCCTGTCGCGCCGGCCATGCGCTCACGCCGACGTCGACCAAGGCTTGCCCAGCGAGGTTCTGCCGTGTGGACGCGGACGTCGAAGGAGCGGCCGTCGACCTCGATGGCGAGGATCTGCTCCCGCGTCGCCGTTCCGTCCGACCGACGCTGTAGGCTCGTTGTCCGATGCGTAAACAGTTCGGTCATCTCATCCGCACGTTGTGCGAGTTCCTGCGATTCGACTCGCCCCTGACACGTGCCACCATCGATGAAGCACGGCTCCGTGAGGAGCGCTGCATGGAAGCCAAGAAGAGTGGGCGGGCCGCTGATCCTGAACTCGGCGAGGGCCCGGAGCATCCGCTTTCGGGCCGTCTCGCGATTCGTGTCGTGGACGATGAGCTTGGCGATCATCGGGTCGTAGAGACCCGAGATCTCATCGCCTGCGCGCACGCCCGAGTCCACGCGCACGCCTGGCCCCGACGGCTCCTCGTACTCCGTGATCGTCCCCGGCGCAGGCAGAAACCCCTTGCTGACATCCTCGGCGTTGATCCGGCACTCGATCGCGTGCCCGCGCAGCACAACGTCCTCCTGGGCAATGGAGAGCGGCTCGCCCTGGGCGATCAGAATCTGCTCGCGGATCAGATCGAGACCGGTCACGAGTTCCGTGACGGTGTGCTCGACCTGAATCCGGGTGTTCATCTCCATGAAGAAATAGTCGCCGTCGCGCGTGAGCAGGCCCTCGATCGTCCCCGCCGACCGATATCCGGCAGCGCGGGCGGCATTCACGGCGATCTCGCCGATCGTGGCACGCAGGGAATCGTCGACCGCGGGCGACGGCGTCTCCTCGATCAGCTTCTGGTGCCGCCGCTGGATCGTGCAGTCACGTTCCCCGAGGAAGAGAACCGTTCCGTGGCAGTCAGCAAGGATCTGCGCCTCGATATGCCGCGGCCCCTCCAGATAGCGCTCGACGTAGACCGTGTCGTCGGCAAAGTACTTCAACCCCTGGCGCTGCGCCGCTTCGAGCGCCGGCAAAGCGCCTGCCGGGCTGGTGACGATCTCCATCCCCTTGCCACCGCCACCGGCTGCCGCCTTGATGATCAACGGGTATCCGATCTCCTCGCCGAGCTCGACCACGGCTGTCGCGGTGCGGATGGGCTCGGTCGCACCGGGGATGATGGGCACGCCGGCGTTCTTCATGGCCGTCCGCGCCTCCGTCTTCGAGCCCATCAGCTCGATCGCCGCTGCGGGTGGCCCGATCCAGGTGATTCCGGCCTCCTCCACCGCACGCGCGAACGACGCGTTCTCGGCCAGGAAGCCGTACCCGGGATGAATCGCCGAGACATCAGCCCGGAGTGCGGTCTCGATGATCACAGTGCCGCACAGGTAGCTCTCGTCGGCGGGGCCTCGCCCGATCCGGAATGCCTCGTCCGCGACGCGCGTATGGAGAGCGCCACGGTCGGCGTCGGAGTAGATCGCGACCGACTCGATACCCAGCTCACGGAGCGTCCGGAAGATCCTGACGGCGATCTCCCCACGGTTCGCGACGAGGACTCGGGAGAAGGTAGGCATGCGCACCGCGTATTCTCCCTCACGCATGACCATCCCCGATCAGTTGACTCTCGGCCGAGCCCTCGCGGTTCCCGTTGTCGTCGTGCTGTTCGCGTGGGATTTCCCGAACCATGCCTACTGGGCAACGGCCGTCTTTGTCGTCGCCATGGCGACGGATCAGATCGACGGCTGGCTTGCCCGGCGCTGGAACCAGACCTCCGCGTTCGGATCGCTGCTCGACCCGATCGCGGACAAGGTGCTCGTGATGGCGACGCTTGCCATGTTGATCGCAGAGGGAGTTGCGCCTGCGTGGATGGTTGCAGCGATTCTCGCTCGCGAGTTCCTCATCTCCGGGCTCCGCCTCGCGGCGATCGAGAAGGGCGTCGTCATTGCTGCGCGTGACCTCGGAAAGCTCAAGACGTGGGCGCAAGCGCTTGCGGTCGCCGTTGGCGGGATGGCGGCAGCCGGAGCGTGGAGCGACGATCTCGCCTGGTGGACACTGCTCGTTGCCGTCGTGCTGACGTGGGTCTCAGGATTCGACTACGCGCGCGTGGCGCCGCGACTGCTCGGCGCGGGCGGCACCGAGCCGCGGCCGATAGCGCCACCCGGTGGCGAGCCCGCGCCATGAAGCCCGGGAGACGCGCCCCGCTCAACAGCCTCCTCGAGACCGGCGCGGCGCCAGGCCCCACTCGACCCGGATCCTGATTCGCGGTCGAGCAGTCCAGATCGGCCCAGAGCAGCGACGATCGCACGCGTCACCGCGTCGTCCGCGCCCGGATCGGGAACGAGTTCGGTCTCCATCCCGGGAAGGCTACGCCAGCTGAATCAAGCGTGCCGCGGTCGCCTTGAAGGATGCGACGACGGTCTCCCCCTCACGAAGACCGAGGCGTTCGACCGAACTGGTCGTGATCTCACCCGCGAGAGGCCCCACCCGAATGCGCACGCGGTTGCCGATCGTGACGAGCGAGTCAATCGGCGCCTCGATGTGGTTCACCGTCGCATCCTCGGGCGCCGTCCGAGAGACAGCAACCTCCCACGGGTGTACCGCTACCGCAACGCGGCCGACACCGACGTCCGTCGTCCAGGCTACGCCACCGACGTCGAGGACGACGCGCGTCAACCCATCGCGACCCGGCTCAGCGACACCGTGCAGGAGCGTGGCACCGGTGAAGCGTGCAACGAACGGGTCGGCGGGCGCCGCCACGAGCGCTGACGCAGTGCCGACCTGGAGGAGACGCCCTTCGACCACCACGCCGACGCGGTCGGCGAGGGATGCGGCGTCCTCGAAGTCATGCGTTACGAGGATCGTCGGCAGCCTGAGGCTCGCAAGGAGATCACGCAACTCGCCTCGGACGGCGTCGCGGGTATGCGCGTCGAGCGCGGAAAGCGGTTCGTCGAGCAGGAGCACCGCGGGTTCCCGTGCAATCGCGCGCGCGAGCGCGACGCGCTGGCGCTCGCCACCCGAGAGTCTCCCCGGGCGCTCGCGTGCGAGGCCCCCTATCCGCAACCGCTCCAGAACCTCGTCGACGAGGCCGGCACTCGTAGCGCCAAAGGCCACGTTTGCACGTACCGACAGGTGCGGGAAGAGCGCGTACTCCTGGAACACAAGACCGACCGAGCGGTTCTCCGGCGGCACGTCAACACCCGCTGCAGTATCGAGCCACGTTGTCCCGTCGAGCGCAATGCGGCCCACGTCCGGGCGGAGCAGCCCCGCGATCGCTCGCAGAATGCTCGATTTGCCCGCACCGGACGGGCCTACGAGAGCCACGGTCTCCGACCCGACCTCGAGCGTCAGCTCGAGGTGGATGTCGCGGAGACCGTGGGAAAGAGTGATGTCGAGCGACGCCATGAGGGGATCAGTTTGACGGTGAGGAGAACAGCTGCACTCACGACGACCAAGAGGGCGCCGATCGCGAGGGCCGTGTCGAAGTCGACATCGAACTGCTCGTAGACAGCGAGCGAGAGGGTCTGGGTCACGCCTTGCAGCGAGCCGGCGAACATGATGGTGGCGCCGAACTCGCCGATGCCACGGGCGAACGACAGTGCAGCGCCTGCCGTCAGCCCGCTGAGTGCGAGCGGCAAGGCCACCCGCCCGAATGTCCGCGCCGGGCCGGCGCCAAGCGTCCGTGCCGCATCGGTGAGTGTCGAATCGACCTCGCCGAACGAGGCGACTCCGGTCCGGATATAGAAGGGGCCCGCAACGAACATCACAGCGAGCACGACAGCGATCTTGGTGAAGGCGACCTCGACCCCGAGAGCAGAGAGCGAGCTGCCGAGCAGCCCCAGGCGCCCGAACGTGACGAGCAGCCCGATGCCTGCAACGGCCGGCGGGAGAACGAGCGGAAGCTCGACGAGCGTGATCGCAAGATTTCGCCCCGGGAATGTCCGGGTCGCGAGGAGGTACGCCGTCGGCGTCCCGAAGGCGATGATCAACGCCTGCGCGACAACGGTCGTCTCGACCGTCACGATCAGTGCATCGCGCGCGACGTCAGAGCCCAGGGCAGCGAGCAGGTCTCCTGGAGGAATGCGAAGGAAGATCGCAGTGATCGGGACAACGAGAAACGCGAGCGTTGTACACGTCGCAAGAAACAGGATCACGGGGAAAAGCCTTCTCACCGGGGCAGGCCGAATCCGGCAGCGCGGAGGGCGGTGCGCCCCTCGCTTCCGAGCAGCTCGATCACGAAGGCCTGAGCCGCGGCGAGATTGGCCGGCTTCGCCGCGATCGCGGCCTCGTACACCACCGACGGCTGGGCGCGTGGCGGGATGGGGATCACCCGCACCTTCCCCGCTACCGGCCGCACATCGGTTGCGTAGGCGAAGCCGGCGTCCGCTTCACCAAGGGCCACCTTGGCGACGATCCCCTTGACGTCGGGTTCGAGGCTCACCGTCTTGCGGAGGACGCGAAGGAGCGAGAGCCGCTTCAAGACCTCCCGCGTGTAGAGGCCAATCGGAACCTTCGGGCCGGCAACCACGAGCCGTAGCTTTGGCCGGCGCGCGAGATCGGCAATGCTCGTGATCCTGGCGGGGTTGCCCCGGGGAACGATCAGTACCAGCGTATTCGTCGCAAACGGGACCGGCCGCCGAACGAGCCCTTCGGCAAAGAGCGCTCTCGTGTAGACGGGACTCGCCGAGAGAAAGACGTCGAACGGATACCCCTGGCGGGTCTGCTGCGCGAGCTGATTCGAGCCGCCAAACGATGCGTGTGCACCCGAGTCGATCTTCGGCAGCACGTCGGCGAGTGAGGCGGCCGCAAGCACCGTCGCGGGCCCGTCTGCCCCGCGGATGCCCCCACCCGAAGCGACGCCGACGGCAAGCACCGCCGTGACGAGAAGGAGCACGCACGGAACGGTCGCCCGTCTCACGTCTCGACCATCACACTCGTGGACTTGATCACGCCCGTGGCGCTCATCCCAACCTCGAGCCCGAGATCCTCCGCCGACTCACGCGTGATGATCGCGACGACACGCGACGGCTCCGTCACGTCGATCTCGATGCGAGCGAGTAAACCGTCGATCTCGACCGATCGGACAACGCCGCCAAAACGATTTCGGGCCGACGAGACCTGCGATCCCTCGTGCCCACGAAGACGCTCGATCTCGGCGGCCGTGACGACCCGCCGGTTCGCGGAGTCACGTTGCACCTCGATCTTTCCCTCGCGATCCCAGCGCCTGAGCGTGTCGAGACTGATCCCGAGCATCCGGGCGGCCTGAGCAGCAGTCGCGGTTTGCATAGGCATTACCTATGTAGGATACAGTACATCCGCGCGGCGCGGCCCTACCGGCCCGTGAGCAGCCTGGCGATCTCCGCGATGTGCCTGTCATCCGTGCCGCAGCAGCCTCCGAGCAGCGTCAGATCGTGGCTGCGGCCGACGCCGACCACCTCCCGGGCAAACGGCCCCGGCTCGGCCGTCTCGAGGGCGACGAGGCCGTCGAGCTCGTCGGGATCCCGGGCGGACGTGTTGGCGAGCAGGCCCACGACTCTGTCGGCAACACCCGGTGACGCGCCGAGCGCAGCATCGGCAACGCGGGGATGGACACAGTTGAGGATGTATGCGGTCGGTGGCGGATCGGTGTAGTCGTCGATCGCGGCAACGGCATCTGCGAGCGAGGTGCCGTCGAGCAGTTTTCCTGTAGGCCTCACGACAAACCCCACCAGATAGGGGAGACCCGTGGCACCCATCGCCTGCGCGAGCCCGATCGCCTCCGATAACGCAGGAAGCGTCGCGCAGACGAGGAGATCGACGGGAGAGTCCGCGAGCCCGTCGGCCTGGGGGGCGTGGTAGCGCCGAGCCGCCTCGACAGCGAGCGCTTCGGCCGGGACGTAGGCGTCTCCGGCCGGGCCGAGCAGACCGCCGACGAGGACGGTGCCGCCTGACACCCGGCCTTCGCGCGCGATCTCCTGGACGAGATCGGCATTGGCTCGGTTGAGGTCGGCACCATTCCACACCGACGCCTCGACCCGTGCCGCTGTCGCGCGCCAGGTATCGGTCTGCAGGAGCATCGGCAACCCTTGCGCGAGCCCGATCTGGAGGTAGCCGCGGTGGATGTCTGCCAGTACCGGACCAAACCGCTCATCGAGGACGAGGGCTCCCGTGCCGACGTTGGGATCGAACGGCACGTCGGGATGACGGCGGAGCCGCTCGTAGACGGATCCCTCGGCGAGCAGCCGCTCGTGATCGCCGGGCTGGGCGCCGAGGAGGACGCTGACCACCGATCTCGCGCTCCCGACCACGAGCCGTTACGCGAGCGCGGCGATGCGATCGACGAGCGACGAGAGCACCGCGAAGGCCGCCTCGACCGGCTCCGGACCTGTCATGTCGACGCCCGCGAGGCGGAGCGCATCCAGCGGGTAGAGCGATGCTCCCGCCGAGAGGAAGGCGAGGTAGTTGTCGGCGGCACCGTTCTCACCGGCGATCACTCCGCCCGCGAGGGCGTGCGCTGCGGAAATCCCCGTTGCGTACTGAAAGACATAGAAGGGCGCATACAGGTGGGAGAACTGGGCCCACGTGATACCCAGGCGAGCCCGGTCGATCTCGACGTCGGGACCGAAGCCCTCCGCGAAGAGATCGGCAGTGCGTTCTCCGAGCCAGTCCGCCGTCACGCCCTTGTCGCGTCCGACGCGCTCGTGGATCTCACGCTCGACACGCGCAAGCGTCGGCATGATGAAGAAGTAGCGCTGGAAGTTAGCCATCGCCTCGTCCAGCACCGCAAGCTGGATCACCGGGTCCGTCACCGTGTCGAGGAGATAGGCACGCAGCAACGCCTGGTGGAAGTTCGAGGCGACCTCGGCCACGAACATCGAGTAGTAGGTGTACGGCTGCGGCTGTGACTGCCACGTCAGATACGAGTGCATCGAGTGGCCCAGCTCGTGCGCGAGCGTCCCGAGAGCGACCGCTGTGCCGTCGAAGTTCATCATGATGAAGGGCGAGGTTCCGGGCGATCCCCCAGAAAAAGCGTTGCCCATCTTCCCGGCGGTCGGGTAGACATCGACCCAACGCTCATCGAGACAGCCACGGCGAACGGTCTCGACGTACGCGTCACCCAGAGGAGCCAGAGATCCACAGATCCATTCGACGCTCTGCTCGTAGGTGAAGACGGGTGACGTTGCGCCGAGGGGGGCCGCGGCGTCCCAGGGAGCGAGGCGCTCGACCCCGAGGACGCGGCGCCGGAGCTCCCAGTACCGATGCCACGTCGGCAGATTCCTCTCGAAGACGGCAAGGAGTCTGTCGAAGACCTCGGTGGGGAGATTCGCGGCCGTCAGCGACGCCGAGAGCGTTGAGCTATGCCGCCGGACACGCGTCGAGAACACCGCCTGCTTGACGGCCGTGCCAAGCGTGGCGGCAAGAGCGTTCTGAACACCGATGTGCCCGTCGGCGTAGCTCTCCCAGCCGCTACGACGCAGCGCTCGATCCGGGCTCGAGCTGATCTCGTCGATCGTTCCCTGCGTCACCTCGAAGGGCCTGCCGTCGGCGGCGATTGCGGGTCGAAACACGAGATCGCTGTCGACGAGCGCGCTGTAGGCCACGTAGGGTCCGGAGAACACATCGCTCGCGAGCCCGAGCACCTCCTCGACCTCGCTCGAGCGCGTGTGCGCTTGGAGACGGAAGAGATCGCCGAAGGAGTGCTCGTAGGGCGCGAGCGCCGGCTCTGCCGCGGTCCATACGGCCAGCTGCTCGCGGCCGATCGAGAGCACCTCCGGATCGACGAACGCCGTTGCCGCACCGAACTGCGCGCCGAGCGCCATTGCGCGCCCAGAGCGAGCAACGGCCTCATTGTTGGTCGTCTCGACCGCGTAGCTCATGTCCGCGTACGTCGTGAGCCGACCAACCCGGCGGGAGGCACGATCGCGGGCGAGCAACGCCTCGGCGAGGACCCCGCTCCCCTCTCCGAGTCGACCCTGGAACCCAGCCAACGCGGGCAGGGCGGCCAGCACGGCCTCGAACTCGGACTCCCAGTCGGCCGACGTTGCGAAGACGCTCTCTGCGCCCCATTTCCTCTCGGCTGGAATCGAATCGCGAGAGACGGTCACAGCGGGATGTTTCCGTGCTTTCGCTTCGGTGCCGGCTCTCGCTTGGCGAGGTGCATCTCGAGCGCCCTGATCAGATAAGGCCTCGTTGCTCGAGGCTCGATCACGTCGTCGACGTAGCCGCGTTCGGCCGCCGAGTACGGGTTCGCAAAGCGATCCCTGTAATCGGCGATCAACTCGGCGCGCCGCGCGTCCGGCTCGGCCGCCTCGGCGAGCTCCCCGCGGAAGATGATGTTGACGGCTCCCTCTGGCCCCATTACGGCGACCTCCGCGGTCGGCCAGGCGACGTTCACATCGGCCCGGATGTGCTTGGAGCTCATCACGTCGTACGCACCGCCGTACGCCTTACGCGTGATGACCGTCAGCTTCGGCACGGTCGCCTCGGCGTACGCGTAGAGCAGCTTCGCTCCGTGCCGGATGATCCCGCCCCACTCCTGCTCGGTTCCCGGCAAGAATCCGGGCACGTCGACAAACGTGACAAGCGGGATGTTGAACGCGTCGCACGTCCGCACGAATCGCGCGGCCTTGACGGACGCGTCGATGTCGAGCACGCCCGCGAGAGCATTCGGCTGATTCGCCACGATCCCCACGGCGTGGCCTCCAAGCCGCGCGAAGCCACACACGATGTTCTGCGCGTAGTCCGCTTGCAGCTCGAGGAAGTCACCGTCGTCGACGACGGCGTCGATCACCTGCTTGATGTCGTACGGCTTGTTGGGAGAGTCGGGCACGAGGGTGTCGAGCTCGGGCGCCTCACGTTCAACGCGGTCTGCCGGCGCGGCATACAACGGCGTTTCGAGGTTGTTCTGGGGGAGAAACGAGAGGAGATAGCGCGCGTCCTCGATCACCGCCTCTTCGCCCGCAGCAACGAGATGCGCGACGCCCGACTTCGCCGCGTGTGCTGCGGCACCGCCGAGCTCCTCCTGTGTCACGTCCTCGCCGGTCACCGCCTTCACGACGTCGGGGCCTGTGATGAACATGTAGGACGTCCCCTCGGCCATGAGGACGAAATCGGTGATCGCGGGCGAGTAGACAGCACCGCCCGCACAGGGGCCGAGCACGAGCGAGATCTGGGGAACGACACCAGAGGCCTGTACGTTGCGCCAGAAGATCTCGGCATATCCGGCGAGCGAGACGACGCCCTCCTGGATCCGGGCGCCTCCCGAGTCGTTGATTCCGACGACAGGGCAGCCGACCTTCACCGCCATGTCCATCACCTTGCAGATCTTCTCGGCGAAGACCTCGCTCAGCGAGCCGCCGAAGACCGTGAAATCCTGGGAGAAGACGCAGACCGGTCTCCCGAAGACGGTGCCGTATCCGGTGACGACCGCGTCGCCCAGGGGGCGCCGGTCGTGCATCCCGAACTCGGTCTCGCGGTGGCGCACGAAGCGGTCGAGCTCGACGAACGAGCCCGGGTCGAGCAACAGGTCGAGCCGTTCGCGGGCAAGCAGCTTCCCGCGCTCGTGCTGGCGGTCGACTGCGCGGCCCTCACCCGCATGGGCGGCAGCGTCTCGCAACTCGGCGAGCCAGGCGAGCTTCGCCGCCGTCGTGTCGTGCGTCATCCGGTCCATCGCCCGCTGAGACTATCGCCCCTTCTGGGTCTCGCGCTCCCAGACGACGGGAAAGAGAGGGTGATCGAGCGGTACTCCGGCCGCGAGCTCCTCGGTCAGCCCGGGAAACTCCGGCGACGTCCTCCACGTGCGGGGCGCATGGGTGACGTCGTCGCCGAGGAAACGCAGCGAGAGCACGCGTCGGCGTCGCGGCCCTTCCACTCCTCCGGCGCAGTGAAGGGTGAGCATGTTGAAGAACACCGCGTCACCCGGCTCGAGCTCCCAGCCGATGATCTCGAACGCCGATCGGTCGGCCTCGATGTCGGGCAGCTCGTCGAGCTGGCCGTCCGGGAACCACTTCGCCTGGTTGTCCATGAACGTTCGCGGCATCAGCCAGGGGCCGAGGTGCGAGCCGGCGACGAACTCGAGCGTCGCCGCACGTGAGACCGGGTCAACGGGGAGCCAGACCGAACACGTCTGCGTGCCCTCGACGTTGTAGTAGGGCTGATCCTGATGCCACGGCGTGCGTTGCGTCGTGCCGGGCTCCTTCACGAGCACGTGATCGTGATAGAAGCGCACCTGCCCCGAGTCCAGCAGCTGACCGGCGATCGCGGCGGCGGGCGAGGTGCGCATGACCTCCTCGATCCCCGGCAAACGCTGCCAGTTGCAGAAATCCTCGAAGAATCGGCCCGGATCGTCCGGGCGACTGGCGACGAGGGCGCGATCGCTCGGCGATGCCAGGTTCTGCTCGATCGCCTCTTCCGCGAGCGTGAGATCCTCCTTCGAGAAGGCGCCACGAAGGCAGACGGCGCCGTCGCGACGAAAGGCCTCGACAAGATCCTCCGCGTCGGCGAGGTACTCACCCATCCGGCGAGTCTAGAAGACGGTCGGCCCGATAGAGTCGTGACGTGCCCGCTCCCATTGATCGCTCCGCGAGCTGGCCGTACGACGACGCCGGCGAGCCCGGCCCGTACGCCTACGCACGTGAAGAGCAGCCGAACGCCGTTGCCGTCGAGGAGACGCTCGGCGCGCTCGAAGGCGGGCGCTCGCTCCTCTTCCCTGCCGGCATGGCAGCCGTGACCGGCGTGGTGTTGACGATGCTTCGTCCCGCCGAGACGATCGCGGTCGCCGAGGGTGCGTACTACGGGCACAGCGTGCTGTTCGAGCATCTGCGCCCCTGGGGCATCAACGCGGTCGAGTTCGACCAGACCGGGGCACCTCCCGCGAGGGCCGACCTGATCCTGATCGAGGCACCGTCGAACCCGATGCTGACGATGCCCGACTTCGAGGCGGCCGCCGCGCACGCCGCGCCCGTGATCTGCGATGCCACACTCGCCTCACCCTTCCGCCTGCGCCCCCTCGATCTCGGCTGTGATGTCGCGCTCCACAGCGCGACGAAGGTGCTCGCGGGTCACGACGACCTGCTCGCGGGAGTCGTCACCGTCAGCGACAACGGTCTCTTCGACCGCCTCCACCGAACGCGCCACCTCACAGGCCTCGTCGCTTCGGCCGATACGGCATGGCTGCTCGAGCGGGGACTCCAGACGGCGGAGGTGCGAATCGAGCGGATGGAAGCGTCGGCACGGGTGCTCGCGGAGCGGCTCGCCGCACACCCCGCCGTGGTCACGACGCGATACCCCGGCTTCGGGTTCGTGATCTCGTTCGATGTCGCTGGCGGCGCGACCGCCCGCCGCGTCGAGACGGCGACCGAGACGATCGTCAATGCGACAAGCCTCGGGAGCACCCACACGAAGCTCGAGTCACGGCACCGCTGGGAGGGCGATCGCTGCCCGGAGGGGCTGCTGCGGCTGTCGGTCGGCCTCGAAAGCGCAGAAACGCTGTGGGCCGACCTCGAACAGGCGCTTGCGCGCGCCTGAAGGGCCACGGCCGAAAGTGACCACTTGCCAGTGACCATGGTCACGGTAAAATGACCGTATGGTTGCTACCCTCTGCCCCATGGAACGAGTCATTTCCGCGAGCCAGTTCAAGGCGCAGTGCCTCGCACTGCTGGACGAGGTCGCCGAAAGCGGCGAGGAAATCGTTGTCACCAAGCACGGAAGGGCTGTTGCGCGCCTCGCCCCGATGGCCCCTCCGACCTCCTTGAAGGGGAGCGTCACCTACCTGGTCTCGGACGAGGAACTGATAGCACCGTTCCATGACGACTGGGACCCCCAGTTTCCGTGATCGTTGTCGATACGCACGCCTTCCTCTGGTGGCGCGACGAGAACCGCCGTCTGTCCCGTCGCGCAGCACGCGCCATCGAAGCCGCGGGACGAGTCGTTGTTCCGACCGTGTGTTGCTACGAGCTTGCGACCCTCGAGCGACGCCGTCGTATTCGCCTCGATCGAGGGGTGAACGCCTGGATCCGCGCAGCCCTGGCGGTGCCGGGTGTGGAGCCGTATCCATTGACAACCGAGATCGCCATCGAGGCGGGCCGCCTCCCCGACTCGTTTCCCGGCGACCCCGTCGATCGCATCGTGTACGCGACGGCCGTCGTCCTCAGGTCGAAGCTCGTCACGCGCGATCAGCGGATCACAGATCACGACGGAGGACGCGTCATCTGGTGAGGAGCCTCGTCGCGAAAGGACCCTGGGCTGTAACGAATTGCCCCCAACGGATACCGTAGGAACATGCTCTTCACACGAAAATCCCAAACCATGCCCGCCCCGGAGGACACGCTCCCCGGCCGCCCGGGCGCCATGCCGATCACCGAGCAGCACGTCGTGCTCGGCACGTCGTTCGAACCACCGTTTCCTGACGGGATCGAGACCGCGATCTTCGGACTGGGCTGCTTCTGGGGGGCCGAGCGCCTCTTCTGGCAGCTCCCCGGCGTCTACACAACCGCCGTCGGCTACGCAGGCGGCACGACGCCGAACCCGAGCTACGAGGAGACGTGCTCCGGCCGCACCGGTCATACCGAGGCAGTGCTCGTCGCCTACGACCCGGCGCGGATCTCCTACGAGGATCTGCTCCAGACCTTCTGGGAGGGCCACGACCCGACCCAGGGGATGCGGCAGGGCAACGATGTCGGTTCGCAGTACCGCTCGGCGCTCTACTGGACAACGGATGCCCAGCAGGAGGCGGCGCTCGCCTCCAAGGCGCGCTACTCGATGGCTCTTGCCCAATCGGGCTACGGAATGATCACGACCGAGCTCGCCGAAGCGGGGCCGTTCTACTACGCCGAGACCTACCACCAGCAGTACCTGGCGCGGAACCCGCGCGGCTACTGCGGGATCGGCGGCACCGGCGTCGCCTGCCCGATCGGCACCGGCGTCACCGGCTGAGACGAACCGCGGCTGGCGTGGGTGCCAGGTTGCCCCCTGTCGCCTACGCCAGCTGCCAGAACTCGCCGGTCAGGCCGAGCCCGTCGAGAATCGCCTGGTTCTGCTCGCGGGTGCGAGGGTGCCACTCCGGTGGGAGGCGATCGCTCCACCACGCGTGCGCCAGCTCGCTCAGCTTGCCCACGCTGATCGTCGCACCGGGCGCACGCCCTCCGAGCCACCGCTCGATGTGCTCTTCCGACCGGAAGAGATTCATCGCGCTTCAGGTGAAGACGATGTCGTCCCACCAGCGGGCGGCGGGCACGAGGCAGTGGAAGAGGAGGCTCTCGTCGTCGGGGCGCTCGTCACGTACCTCGACGTTCAGTGCCCCACCGCAATCGGGGCATGACGTCTCGATCCGGCCGTCGACGTGTAGGGCAGCGCAGATCCCGAACGCGTCCCAGGCGCAGTTCGCGTACCACGAGCGGCCGTCGGCCCGAACCCGGTAGGCCGTCGGCACAGCAGAGAACGGATTGGCCATGCGGATCTCGGCCGTCGACGGGCTCAGCACGAGCGCGTGCTGCTCGTGAAGCCGCCTCCAGCCGCTCGCGACCTCGACTTCCGTCAGGCCGCCGGAGCCCGCGACCTCGCTCGCTGTCGGCGCTCTGCCGAGTTCCACGAAGAGGCTGTAGGTGACGGATCTGAGACTCAGGTCGTGTTCGTCCACACAGCCACCCTCTCAGACGGTGAGCCGGCCGTCCAGGAACCACGCTGCCCATGATGGCCCGCGTGTCTGCGCTCAGACACGCGAAAGCAAACCTCTACCTCGAGCCAGGCTGGCCACGAGGAAGAACCGCGTCGCGAGCACGGCTCTCGATCCACGAGGTGCTCTGACCATGCCGCCAGCCTGGCACACGCCAGGAGCGCCGCCTACCCCCAGAAGCCCTCGTGCACCACCTGCGCCTCCGCCTCGAGGTGCGGCCCGCTCACGTCGACAACGCGTCCGCCGCGAGCGAAGACCTCGCGGCACGGAAGCGCCAGCTCAGACTCCTCGCCGCCCTCCACCATCGCGTTGAGGGCTGCGCCGCTCAGCGCGAAGACGACCCGCCCGATCCCCGACCAGAAGATCGCGCCGGCGCACATGGCACACGGCTCGGTGCTCGTGTAGAGCGTGCAGTCGCCGAGCGTCGACTCGCCGAAGCGACGGCTCGCTGCCCGCACGAGATTGAGCTCTGCATGGTTTGTGCAGTCGCGCTCGGTGAGGACGGTGTTCTCGGCCTCGAGGACGACGTCTCCTCCCCCATCGACAAGCAGCGCGCCGAAGGGATGGTTACCGTTCTCGCGCGCGCACCGGGCGAGCTCGATCGCGCCGAGGAGGTTGCGTTCGTCAGGTTGGGTCATGAGTCGAACGCTACTCGACGATCCCATTCGGGTTCCTCGGCTCATCCACTGTTGCAGCGCGCCACCGGCGGGCATAGATTCACACTGTCAACCAAGGAGGCCGCAGTGGCAGTCGCACGAATCATTCAGACGCAGATCGGCACCGACGAATATGACCAGATGCGGGAGCGTCTCGGCATCGTTGACACGCCGCCGACCGGCGGGCTCTTCCATGTCGCGGCGGTCGGCGACGACGGAAATGTCCGGATCGTGGAGGTATGGGAGACGCGGGAGCAGGCCGAGGCCTGGGGCGAGAAGGTCGCCGCCGCACGTGAGGCAGCCGGCCGCGGCGGCGCACCGCCGTCGATCGAGTACCTGGAAGTGCACAGCATCGTTCAGCCCTAGCGAGCGGTGCCCGGGGAGGGCGACGCCCTCCCCGGCAGCGTCCCCGTCAGTGCTCGTGCGCCATCTCCACGATCTGCTCGCGCGAGTACTTCCCGACGAGATCGGGGTGGTCGGCAGCGATGTGCGCCTGGACGTTCTCGACGAGTACGTCGTCGGTCTCGCCGTCGACGTTCTTACCGCAGGGACAATGGACGACCTTCACGACAGCCTCCTTGATCGCTGAATGCCGGACGTTACTCCGATTCCGACGGATCGACCAGAGGACCTGAGGCAAGCCCCTATGGCTCGGCAATTCCGACGGTCTTCGCCTCGTCGCCTTCGATCGGCCCGGCGAGCTTCTGGGCCGCCCAGACGGGGATGATCGAGATCACGATCACGACCAGTGCCACGACGTTGATGATCGGAAGCTGGTTCGGCCGGGCAAGGTTCGAGAAGATCCAGATCGGAAGCGTCTGTTCCGACCCGGCCGTGAAGACGGTCACGATCACCTCGTCGAAGGAGAGGCCGAACGCGAGCAGCCCACCTGCAAGGAGCGCCGTGCCGAGCGCGGGCAGGGTGACGAGTCGGAACGTCTGAATCGAGTCGGCCCCGAGGTCGGAGGAGGCCTCTTCGAACGACAGCGACGTACGCCGCAGCCTGGCGATCACGTTGTTGTAGACGACCACGATGCAGAAGGTCGCGTGCCCGATCACGATGGTGGCGAGACCGAACCCAATCCCGATCGGCTGCAGGACGGTGTCGATCGTGGCGTTGAGCGCGAGTCCGGTGACGATGCCCGGAAGGGCAATTGGTAGGACAACGAGGAACGAGATCGTCTCCCGGCCGAAGAACCGGTAGCGCGCGATCACGAACGAGAGACACGTGCCCAGAATGAGCGCGATCAGGGTGGCGAACGTCGCGGCCTTGACCGACAGGAGGAAGGCATCGCGCACCTCGGGGTCGTGGAACGCGACCTCGAACCACTTCGTCGTCCAGCCCTGGATCGGCCAGGCCTGCGTGATGTCGTCGTTGAAGGCATAGAGCCCGATCACGACGAGCGGGAAGTAGATGAAGACGAGGACGAACGCCGTCCCGAGGCGAAGCATCCAGCGGGTGAGTGGGCCTTCGACCATGCTAGGGCCCTAGAGGTTCTCGAACGCCCCGGCGCGACGCGCGAGGAGCAGGTAGACGACCATGACAGAGATCGGGACGAACGCGTACGCGGCGGCCAACGGCAGATTGTTTGCCACACCGACGTTGTCGTAGATCACGTTGCCGATGAACTGCGTGCTCGAGACGACCTCGGGCGTGATGTAGTCCCCGAGGGTGAGCGAGAACGTGAAGATCGAGCCCGCGACGAGCGCCGGGAAGACGAGCGGCAGAATGACGCGGAAAAACGTCCGACCGGAGCGAGCACCGAGATCCGAGGACGCTTCGAGGAGCGAATTCGGTATCCGCTCGAGTCCCGCGTACAGTGGCAGGATCATGTACGGCAGCCAGAGGTAGGTGAAGACGAGCCACGTGCCGGTGATCGAATACCCGGGGCCCGTGAGACCGAACGGCTCGAGCAGCCAGTTGAGCACGCCCTCCTCGCCGAGGATGATCCGCCAGGAGTAGACCTTGACGAGGTAGCTCGCCCAGAGCGGGATCAGGATGGCAACGAGGAGTAGTCTCCGCGTCTGCTTCGACGCGAGTCTCGCCATGTAATACGCGATCGGAAACGCGAGCAGCGCACAGGCGATGGTGACCGCAGCGGCCATCGTGATCGTCCTGATCGCGATGGTGCGGTAGACGGGAACCTCCACGATCGTCTGGAAGTTCTTCAGCGTCGGCTCACGCACCACCTCACCCGTGAACGTGTCGAGCTGCCAGAACGCCGAAAGGAGAAGGATCGCGAGCGAGCCGAGGTAGAGCACGACGATCCAGGAGAACGGTGCGGCAAGGAGCGCGCCGAGACGCGCGCCCGGCCGTCGATACAGCCAGGCGGAAAGCCGCCGCCCCGCTCTACGGCGGGGCGGCGGCTCGGTTCCGGCCAGAGAGGTCACCTACGCGGACTTACCCTCTGATTTCGGTCCACGCGGTCGTCCACTCCGAGTAGTCCTTACAGACGTCACCCCTGTCGTCGCCACAATCAGCGACCGGCGTCGTCCAGTAGTAGATCTTGTCGAAGTACGCCTCGTCCTCGGCGTGGAACTTCGTGCAGTGCTCCTTGTCAGCGGTGAGCGCGCACGCCTCTGCCGAGACCGGAGCCTCCCCGAAGTACTCGGTCGCCTTCGCGTTCGCCGCGGGGCTGATGATGTAGTCCATCCAGAGATACATGCAGTTCGGGTTCTTGGCCGTCGACGCGATCATCCACGTGTCCGACCAGCCAGTCGAGCCCTCTTCCGGCAGGATTCCCTCGACCGGAACCGGCTTCTCGGCACCCTGCAGCGTGTTCACCTGGTACTGCCAGGTCGTGCCGGCGGTGCTGTCGCCGCTCGTGAACGACTGGATCTGCTTGGCAGCATCGCCCCAGTACTCACCGACGATCTTCTTCTGCTCCTTGAGAAGCGCGACCGCAGCGTTGAACTGGTCCTCGTCGAGCTCGTAGATGTTGTCGATCCCGAGATCGGGCTGCGTCGTCTTCAGATGCAGCGCGGCGTCTGCGATGTAGATCGGGCTGTCGTAGACCGAGATCTTCCCGGCGGCCGGGGAGTCGGCGTCCCAGACGACGTCCCACGTCGTCGGAGCGGTCGTCACGTCGTCCTTGTTCCAGATCAGCAGGTTCGCACCACGCCCGTGCGCAACGCCGTACGAGACGCCCTCGACCGTGTTGTGCGGCTGGTTCTTGAGACCGTCGAAGACATTCGCGTAGTTCGGGATCAGATCCAGATTCACCGGGGCAACGTCCTTCGCAGCGATGAGCCTGAGGGTCGCGTCACCCGAGGCAGAGACGCCGTCGTAGTTGCCGGTCTTCATCAAGGTGACCATCTCGTCGGAGCTCGCACCGACCTTGGAGTTCACCTTGCACCCGGTCTGGGTGACAAATGCGTCGGTCCAATCCTTCTCGACGTAGCCCGCCCAGTTGATCAGGTTGACCTCGCCCTCCGTCTTGGCGTTCGCCTTGATCTCATCGAGCGTCGTACCGAGGCCCTCGATCTGCGTGCTCGACGAACTGCTCGAGTCACTGCCCCCGCAGCCCGCGGCAACGATGGCAAGCGCCGCGACGACAAGCGCCAACAGAGCCCGTAGGCTCATTCGCTTCTTCCGTTCACTCATGCTGTGCTCCCTCCCGTTCAACGATGACCGACTCCTGCTCCGGACGCCACGCAAGCCGCACACGCCGCCCTCCCGACGCCAGCACATCGGCCGAGGTCTCCTCGAGGTTCTGGGTCAGAACCTGAAGCTTCCCGCCCTTGTCGAGGCTGACGTGATACCGCGTCACCGGGCCGACGTACTGGACGTCATGCACGATGCCTTCCTCCACACGGGCTCCGGCGTCCGGCACTGCGCCGTCCCCGAGAACCCGGATCTTCTCTGGCCTGACCGTGACCCTCCGGCCGTCGCGCTCGATCACGTTCGACACGCCGACAAACCCGGCGATGAACTCGCTCGCCGGATGCTCGTAGACCTCGGCCGGCTTGCCGACCTGCACGATCTTGCCCTCGTTGAACACGGCGATCCGATCGCTCATCGTCAGCGCCTCTTCCTGATCGTGTGTGACGTAGATGAAGGTCATTCCGAGCTCCTGCTGCAGTTGCTTCAGCTCGATCTGCAGCTCCTGCCGGAGCTTCAGGTCGAGCGCGCCGAGAGGCTCGTCGAGCAACAACGCGCGCGGAGTATTCACGATCGCGCGCGCAAGCGCCACTCTCTGCCGCTGGCCGCCCGACAGCTGTCCCGGCTTGCGATCTCCGTACTCCTCGAGGCGCACAACGCGGAGCACCTCCTTGACCCTGCCGCGACGCTCGAGCTTCGTGATCTTCTTCACGCGCAGGCCGTACTCGACGTTCTCGGCGACGGTCATGTGCGGGAACAGAGCGTAGTCCTGAAACACGGTGTTGACGTTGCGATCGAACGGTGGCAGCGACGACACGTCCTTGCCGTCGAGCTCGATCGTCCCCGCGTCGGGACGCTCGAAGCCCGCGATCATGCGTAGCGTCGTCGTCTTGCCCGAACCCGACGGCCCGAGCATGGTGAAGAACTCGCCCTGGCCGATGTCGAGGTCGACGCCGTCGACTGCGGCGACGGCGCCGTAGTGTTTCCGGAGTCCCCTCACCCGGACGTCGACAGGAACGTCGGATACCGACTCAGAGAGCTGCGTCAAGCGACTCCTCGAGCAGTGCGATGCCTTCCTCGAGCTCCTCGTCACCGATCGTCAGAGGCGCGAGCAACCGGATCACGTTGCCATACATGCCGCAGGCGAGCAGGAGCAGATTGCGCTCGAACGCAGCCGCAACGATCGCCGCTCCCTGGTCTGGCGACTGCTCGGCCAACTCGAACGCAAGCATCGGCCCGAGGCCGCGCACCTCGCCGATCGACGCGTGCTTTGCCGCGAGCTGCTCGAGACGCGCACGCATCGTGTCACCGAGCGTCGTCGCCCGGGCGAGGAACTCCGGGTCGGCGACCGCATCGAGCACCGCGACGGCCGCAGCGCACGAAAGCGGGTTGCCGCCAAACGTGCCTCCGAGCCCCCCGGCGGGGACTGCGTCCATGATTGCAGCGGACCCCGTGACGGCTGCAAGCGGCAGGCCGCCCCCGATCGACTTGCCGGAGACGAGAAGATCGGGCGTCACACCCTCGTTGTGCTCGATCGCCCACATCTTCCCGGTCCGCCCCACGCCGGATTGCACCTCGTCGTCGACGAAGAGGATGCCGTGCTCGCGGCAGATCTCGCTCAGCCGTAACAGGTAGTCGGTCGGCATCGGGAGGAACCCGCCCTCTCCCTGTACCGGCTCGAGCACGACGCAGGCGACAGACGCCGGGTCGACCTCGGCCTTGAAGAGCTGCTTCAGACCCGCAATCGCATCGACGGTCGTGACTCCGCGATATGGGTTCGGCACCGGCGCGCGGTAGACCTCGGGCGCGAACGGCCCGAACCCAGCCTTGTACGGCTTGACCTTGGCGGTCATCGTCATCGTCAGGAGCGTGCGGCCGTGGAAGGCGTTGTCGAAGACGATGACGGCCGGCCGGCCGGTTGCCGAGCGCGCGATCTTGACCGCGTTCTCGTTGGCCTCGGCGCCCGAGTTGACGAGCAGCGACTTCTGCTGGTCGCCGGCGCACGGCGAGAGCTCTGCAAGCCGGCGGCAGACCTCGACGTACGGCTCGTAGACGCCGACCATGAAGCACTGGTGCAGATACTCATCGGCCTGCGCCTTGATCGCGTCGACGACCGGCGCGAAGCGGTGGCCCGTGTTCTGGCAGCCGATGCCACCTGCGAAATCGAGGAAGGTGCGGCCGTCGACGTCGGTGACGCGAGCGCCGTCTGCGTGCGAGACGACGAGCTTTGGCGTCGAGACGCCTGCGCTCACGTAGCGAGCGCGGTCGGCGAGGATGCGGTCGTGCGACGTGGTCTCGGTAAGTGAGTTCATCGAGGGAGTATGACGCAGTTGCGCGCTCGATTCGCCCGTCGTCCTCGCATTGCGC
>JBKJVI010000175.1:0-17130 GCA_046590225.1 Gaiella sp.
AGGCGATCGTCGAGGCGACGGCGCATTTCCAGGACGCGAAGATCCTGGCCGAGGTCTCAACCGGTCTCGGAGAGCCGATGGTCGGCATCTCCTCCGCGTCGCTCGCCGAGAGCGAGCGGCTCGAAGTTCGCGGCTGGTAAAGCCCGTCGCTGCGCGACGTGCGTTAGATAGGGCGACGAGAGGCTTCACCATCCCGCTCGGGTCGCTCCGAGACGCGTTGCCTCTGACTGCCTACACTTCGGACAATGAGAATCGGGGTTCTGGCACTCCAGGGTGCATTCCGGGAGCACGTCGAAATGCTCCGTCGGCTCGGGGCCGAGGCCCACGAGGTGCGGCTGCCCGACCAGCTGGAAGGCCTGGACGGACTCATCATTCCGGGCGGGGAATCGACGACGATGCTGCGCCTGATGGGGCTCTACGGCCTCGACGACGCGATCCGCGCGTTCGAGGCGCCGATCTTCGGCACCTGCGCGGGAATGATCGTGCTCGACCGCGACCGCCTCGGGTTGATCGACCTCGTCGTCGAGCGCAACGCCTTCGGGCGGCAGGTTGCGAGCTTCGAAGCGTCGCTCCCGATCGAAGGCGAGGCCGAGCCGTTCACCGCCGTCTTCATCCGCGCCCCCTGGGTTGCCGACGCCGGGCCGGGGGTCGCTATCCTCGCCGAGATCGACGGCCATCCGGTGCTCGCGCGCGAGGGGCGTATCCTCGTTGCATCGTTCCACCCCGAGTTGACCGACGATACGCGCGTGCACGAACGGTTTCTGGAGATCGTCCGGGAGGAGCAAGGTGTCAGGGCATAGCAAGTGGTCGACGATCAAGCACAAGAAAGGCGCAGCCGACGCAAAGCGCGGCAAGCTCTTCACCAAGCTCTCTCGCGCGATCATGGTCGCGGCGAAGGAGGGTGGCTCCGATCCGGCCACGAATGCGTCGCTCGCAAATGCTGTCGAGAAGGCTCGCTCGTATTCGATGCCGAAGGACAACATCGACCGCGCGATCGCCAAGGGCTCGGGTGAGGGCAGCGACGGAGCGACGTTTGAGACGGTCGTCTACGAGGGCTACGGCCCCGTGGGCGTCGCCGTGATTGTCGAGGCGCTGACCGACAACCGCAACCGCACCGCTGCCGATGTGCGGCATCTGTTCTCGAAGCACGGCGGCAACCTCGGCGCGACGGGAGCTGTTGCCTGGCAGTTCGAGCGCCGCGGTGTCGTGCTCGTTGCGGCAGACGGCGTCGATGAGGACGAGCTGTTCCTCGCAGTCGCAGATGCCGGCGCGGACGACGTGGAGCGGGACGGGTCCGTGTTCCAGATCTCGAGCGCTCCCGAGCAGCTCTCCTCCGTGCGTGAAGCGGTCGAGGCTGCCGGATTCCCGGTCGAGTCGGCGGAGCTCTCGATGGTGCCCAAGGTGACAGTCGAGATCGGGGACGAATCGACCGCGAAGCGGGTGGTGCGCCTCGTGGAGGGACTCGAGGACAATGATGACGTCCAGGACGTCTACGCGAACTTCGACATTCCGGAGAGCGTTCTGGAGGTCGTTACCGCGTAACCCTGGCGGCCGGGTGAAGTCGGCCATCACGCGCCGTCGTCCGTCGCGCGCCCTACCCTTCGATCGTGAAGGTTCTCGGCATCGATCCAGGGACGGCTGCATGCGGTTACGGGATCGTCCACGAAAGCGGCGGGCGAGTCACGTCACTCGCGTCCGGGTGCTGGACGACAAGCGCGCGGGAGCGGCCCGAGCTGCGGCTGCGGGTGATCTTCGAGGGGGTGCAGGCGGTCATCGCGGAGCACGCGCCGGACGCCGTCGCGCTCGAGGAGTCCTATGTGGGAGCCGACGCCCGCATCGCACTCTTCGTCGGCCAGGCACGCGGCGCCGCCATGGTCGCCGCCGCCACGGCAGGCGTTCCGTGCACGGAGTACGCTCCCGCACGGGTCAAGCAGTCGATCTGTGGCCACGGGCGGGCAGAAAAGGGCCAGATCCAGAGGATGGTCAAGATGCTGCTCTCGCTGCCGGAGATTCCGCCCACCTCGCATGAGGCAGACGCTCTCGCGGTCGCTATCTGCCACGCACTGATGCCGCCGCTTGCCCGGATGGCGTCATGATCGGCCGGCTGCGCGGCACGCCTGCAGGGCGGAGCGCGGACGGATTGTTGCTCGACGTCAACGGCGTCGGCTACCTCGTCGCAGCGACGCCCGGCGTGATGCGCCGCGCCGAGGGTGCGGGAGAGATCACCGTCGACACGTTCCTGCACGTGCGCGAGGACACGCTGCAGCTCTACGGGTTCGCCGACGGATCCGAGCGCGAACTGTTCACGCAGCTGCTCACCGTGAGCGGCATCGGCCCCAAGGTCGCGCTCGCTGTCGTCTCCGGTTCACCGGCCACGGAGCTCCGCCGGGCGATTCTGCTCGAGGATCACGCGCGCTTCCAGGTCATCCCCGGGATCGGGAAGAAGACGGCCGAACGCATCGTGCTCGAGCTCAGAGACAAGGTCGCCTTCGCCGGCGAGGATCAGATCGTCCCGGTGGGCGAGGAGGCACCTGCGCACCTCGACGCGCGAGACGCGCTCGTCGAGCTCGGGTACTCGGTCCTCGAGGCCGAGCAGCGCCTCGCCGACGTCGACCCGGAGCTGCCTGCGGCAGAGCGGGTGCGGTTGGCACTCCGGGCCGCGTGACCCTGGCGACCGGCTGAAGGCCACCCGGCGTGCGACGGCGCCCATCCGCTCCCATGCCTACGCTATGTCTGTGAGCGACCGCATCACGACTGCCGTGCTCGACCCCGAGGACGACGAGGTCGAACGCTCGCTGCGCCCACGTAGGCTCGACGATTTCGTCGGCCAGGAGCGGATCAAGGAGCAGCTCGGCATCGCGCTTGACGCCGCTAAGGGGCGCGACGAGGCCCTCGATCACGTCCTGCTCGCCGGGCCTCCGGGCCTCGGCAAGACAACGCTCGCGCAGATCATCCGCGAGGAGCTCGGTGTCGGGCTTCGCACGGTCGCCGGGCCGGCGCTCGAAAAGAAGGACATCGCCGCGATCCTCACCGCGATCGAGCCGCGCGACGTTCTGTTCATCGACGAGATTCACCGCCTCAACCGCGCCGCCGAGGAGATCCTCTACCCAGCCCTCGAGGACTTTCGTCTCGACATCGTCTTCGGTCAAGGGGCTGCGGCGCGCACGCTCACGATCGACCTGCCGCCGTTCACACTGGTCGGTGCGACGACTCGTTCGGGGCTGCTCACGACGCCTCTGCGTGACCGCTTCGGGATGACGTTCCGGCTCGGGTACTACGAGCCCGGCCAGCTCGGGACGATCGTCCGCCGCTCCGCATCGATTCTCGCCGTTGAGATCGAGGACGATGCTGCCGACGAGATCGCAGGACGCTCACGCGGAACGCCGCGGATCGCCAACCGCATTCTCCGGCGCGTTCGCGACGTCGCCGAGGTGCGACACGCGGGGAAGATCACGAACGAGATCGCGCGCGAGGCGCTCGACCTCCTCGAGGTCGACAATCTCGGGCTCGAACGGATCGACCGGGAGTTGCTCTCGGCCATCGCCGAAAAGTTCGACGGCGGCCCCGTCGGTCTCTCGACCCTCGCGGTCTCACTTGGCGAGGAGCCCGACACGATCGAGGAGGTCTATGAGCCGTTCCTGCTGCAGCTCGGCTTCATCCAGCGCACGCCGCGCGGGCGCACGATCACCGCGCTCGGCCGGGCGCATGTCGGCGCTGTTCGCGTCGACGGGAGCCTCTTCTAGTGGCCCCGGAGCTCTGGACGCCCGGTATGACCGCCCCGCTCGAAGAGTTCGTGACCCGGATCGTGCGGCGGATCGAGGAGTTCCGCGTCGACCATGGGCTCGATCGAGCCGATGTGAGCGTGGAGCTCGCGGATGGGTCTCTTCATCGCCTCGCGTCGATCTCGTCCGATCCCGGCTTCGGCTTCGTGACGCTGTCCCCGCACTGCGAGGCGGGTGAACCGGAGGAGCTGATCGTGCCGCTCGGATCGATCAGGGAGATCAGAATCGCTGCCGTAGAGGACGAGCAGCGACTCGGGTTCGCTCCGCCTGCCGAAACGATCTAGGCTCAGCGCTTGAACTGCAGCGAGCGCCAGCTGGGCGTGGGGGCGAGCTCGAGGAGAGCTCGACCGCCTTCGGGTTCGGCGTAGCCGAAGTTACCCGTCACCTCGTCGAACGTCACCTCGAGCAGGTCCTCCTTGACGCGATGGTCGAGGTACGCGCCACGAAAGACGAGCTTGCGCAGCCAGTAGACGAGTGACTCGCCGTCGTTGAGCGACAGGCGCTCCCAGTGCCGCATCAGATACCGACCAAGAGGGCTTCGAGGCTCCTCGATCCGACTCTCTGCCGCCAGCTCGACGAGATCGAGGGCCTCGTCCTCGTCGAGATCGCTGTCGGCGACCAGATCGAGCTTCACGGCCGCGGCGGTGACGCGCTCCCGGAAGTCGTCGGAGCCGAATGCGAAGCGGTAGCCGAGGAACTCGAGCATGTAGTCGTTCCCGGATGTGTAGTTGATCTCGCCCTGGGGCATGGCATCAAAGCTACCCTCAGCGAGTGAACTGGCGACTGATGATCCCGATGACAGCCGTCGTTCTCGTGATCTGGCTCGTCGGCGCTGCAGTGACGAAGTACTCGCTCGAGCAGATGGCATTCCTCGCGCCCATCGCCGTTGTCGTCGTCGGAGCGACGATCGGAATCGTGATGCTGTGGGTGAAGATAATCAGGCAGTCGCGTGAGGAGAGCCGCGAAAGGCACGACGCCGCTTCCTGAGCCGCCTGCTGGTGATGTCCGAACCGGGACCTATCGTGGTTCCATGGGCGCAAGCTGGAAGATCGAGCCGATTTCGTATCCGGATGTGCGCGCGCTCACCGACGCGCTCGGGGTTTCCGAGACGGTCGCGAGCGTGCTCGTCCGCCGCGGTCTCTCCGATCCTGTGGCCGCGAAGGCGTTTCTCGACCCCGAGGGGATCTCGTACGACCCACTCCTCCTCGGCGACATGGCCACTGCCGTTACGCGGCTTCGCCTGGCGGTCGAACGAGGCGAGCGGATCTGCGTTCATGGCGACTACGACGTCGACGGCATCTGCGCCACGGCGCTCGCCACGCTGACGCTGCGCGAGCTCGGAGCGGATGTCGTCTGGCATCTCCCGAGCCGGTTCGAGGAGGGGTACGGGGTCTCCGCTACGACGATCGCGCGCCTCGCCGAGGAGGGAGTCAAGCTCATTCTCACCGTCGACTGCGGGATCACTGCTGTCGACGAGGTCGCCGACGCACGGCGGCTTGGCGTCGACATGATCGTCACCGACCACCATCGGCCCGGCGAGACGCTCCCGGACTGCCCGATCGTGGCCCCGCGACCCTCCGAGTACCCCTTTCCCGATCTCTGTGGCACCGGTGTCGTCGCCAAGCTCGCGCAGGCGCTTCTCGGCCCCGAGCACCCCGCGCTCGCCCGCCATTCCGACCTGATCGCACTCGCAACGATCGCCGATGTCGTCCCTCTGGTCGACGAGAATCGCGCCCTGACGACGACGGGCCTGCGAGGTCTAGCGCGTACGCAGAAGCCCGGTCTCGCCGCGCTGATGCGAGTCGCCGGCGTCGACGCTGCGACGATCGATGCAACCGCCGTCGCCTTCCGGCTCGCCCCCCGGATCAACGCTGCCGGGCGCCTCGGTAGGCCGGACGTCGCGTTGCACCTCGTCCTCACGAACGACATCCGCGAGGCTGACCTGCTCGCCAACGAGCTCGAGAGCCTCAATCGCGACCGTCAGGCGGTCGAAGACCGGATTCTCCGCGAAGCGGTCGCGACAGTCGAAGCCTGGCCCACCGAGAAACGCAACCGGCGCGCGTACGTCGTGTGGGGTGAGGGGTGGCACGAGGGAGTGATCGGGATCGTTGCCTCGCGGCTCGTGGAGCGCTTCGGCCGTCCCGTCGTGCTCATCGCGGGCGAGGGCGACCGTTGGAAGGGCTCCGGTCGCTCCGTGCCGAGCTTCGACCTTCACGCAGGGCTCGCCGCCTGCGCTGACCACCTCGAGCGATTCGGCGGCCATCGCGCCGCAGCAGGGCTGTCGATCGCACCGGATCGGCTCGAGCCGTTCGCCCGCGCGTTCTCCGCCTACGCCGACGGCGTGCTCGGTGACGAGGATCTCGGCTCGGAGACGCGCATCGATGCGATCGTCCCGGCCCTCGCTCTTACCCTCGATCTGGCCCGGGAGCTCGAGCGGCTCGCTCCGTTCGGGCTCGGGAACCCCGACGTGACGTTGCTCGTGGCCGACTGCGAGGCCGTTGGTGCCTCCACCGTCGGAGACGGCAAGCACCTGCGCTTCAGGGTGCGGCAACAGGGTCGGGACGCCGGGAGCGCGATCGCCTTTGGTTTCGGCGGCCAGCTCGACCGGATGCGCGTGGAGTCCCATTTCGACGTTGCCTTTCGTCTCAAGCAAAATCGATGGAACGGAACGGTCGCACCACAACTCGTCGTCCGTCGAATCTTCGATACGGCCGATGCCTATGGGGAACTCCGCACATGGCTCGCCGGGCTCTGGCGAGCCGGCGACGCCGCCTGGACGCCCGAGGCGCAGCGCATCTTCTCCGAGCTGTCGATCGAGGGCGGAGGGAAACGGCAGCTGCTCGAATCTCCCACCTTCCGGGAGCTCCTCGCCCACGGTGCGCCGCTCAGCCTTCCTCAGGCCGCCTGAGCTCTCAGCGCTCAGCAGGAAGGCCGCGGCGCGGCGAGCGCGCCATCGATCGCTCGATCTCAGCAAGGAGCCGAAGCACGCGGCGGCGTTCGAAGTATCTTCGGAAGGAGCTCATGGCCTCAGTTCTTTCGGCAGATCTACCCCGGCTCCTGTCACCCGAATGGGGCCCGGACGCTTTCGAGCCCCTCAGTAGACTGAGACCATGGCCGTCGTCGATGCAGAACGCCACCAGGACGACCTCGTCAGCGAGCTGATCGCGAGCGTCGAGGCCTACAACCCTGGGGTCGACAAGGAGCTGATCCGCCGGGCATTCGACGAGGCCGAGCAGGCCCACCGTGGTCAGGTGCGCCGCTCCGGTGAGCCGTTCATCAACCACCCGCTCGGCGTCGCGCTGATCTGCGCGCAATTGCACCTCGACGCCCAGACGATAGCGTCGGCACTTCTTCACGACGTGATCGAGGACACGGAGACCGATGTCGACGAGCTTCGCGCCTCGTTCGGCCCAGAGGTCGCCCAGCTCGTCGAGGGTGTGACGAAGCTGACGCGAATCAGCTTCCAGAGCCGCGAGCAGGCGGAGGCCGAGAACTACCGCAAGATGATCGTCGCCATGGCGAAGGACGTGCGCGTGATCCTGATCAAGTTGGCTGATCGGCTTCACAACATGCGCACGATCGAGTACCTCGGCAAGCAGAAGCAGGTGCAGAAGGCCAAGGAGACACTCGAGGTGTACGCGCCACTCGCGCATCGTCTCGGGATCCACGCGGTGAAGTGGGAGCTCGAGGATCTCTCGTTTCAGATCCTCCATCCGCGAAAGTACGCCGAGATCAAGGCGATGGTCGCGGACCGTCGCGCCGACCGGGAGGCGCAGGTCGAGGCGGCGGCGGCCGAACTGGTGGACGACCTCGAGAAGGCGGACATACCGGCCGACATCTCCGGGCGCGCGAAGCACTTCTACTCGATCTACGACAAGATGGCCAAGAAGGGTCGCGAGTTCAACGAGATCTACGACCTGACGGCGATGCGTGTCCTGATCGAGCGGGGTGGGGACGAGGGGACGCGCGACTGCTACGCGGCGCTCGGGATCATCCACGCCCTCTGGAAGCCCATGCCCGGGCGGTTCAAGGACTTCATCGCGATGCCGAAGCTGAACCGCTACCGCTCGCTCCACACGACGGTGATCGGGCCGAACGGGAGCCCGCTCGAGATCCAGGTCCGTACCCGCGAGATGCACGAGGAGGCGGAGTTCGGGGTCGCCGCCCACTGGCTCTACAAGCGCGGCCGCTCCAGTTCGAAGGGCGACGACGAGTGGGTCGCCTGGGTCAAGACGCTCATGGACTGGCAGGGGGATGACCAGGACCCGGCCGAGTACATGCGGACGCTCCGCACCGACCTGTTCGACGACGAGGTGTACGTCTTCACGCCGAAGGGCGAAGTGAAGACGCTGCCCGCCGGCGCAACACCCATCGACTTCGCCTACGCCGTGCACACAGATGTGGGGCACAACACCGTCGGCGCCAAGGTGAACGGCCGCATCGTGCCGCTCCACTACAAGCTCAAGAATGGCGACTTCGTCGAGATCCTGACGACGAAGTCCGGACGAGGTCCGTCACGCGACTGGATGTCGGTTGCAGCATCGTCGCGCGCCCGCAGCAGAATCCGTCAGTGGTTCCAGCGTGAGACGAAGGGCGAGACCGAGGCCAAGGGACGCGAGGCGCTCGATCAGGCTTTGAAGGCGCAGAACCTGCCCTACCGCAAGCTGCAGGGCTCGGCCGTTCTCGCCCAGGTGATCCGCGACCTCGGCTTCAAGAAGGCGGAGGACTTCTACCTTGCGGTCGGCTCCGGGAAGCTCGGCACCGGCCAGGTGGTCAACAAGGTCCTGCAGCGCCTCAAGACCGATCAGGTCGCAGAGGAGCCCGCGATCACACTGAAGGCGCCGAAGGCCCGGTCGACCGTCGCCGGCGAGAGCCTCGGGATCGTCGTCCAGGGTGTCGACGACGTCCTGCTTCGGCTCGCAAAGTGCTGCACGCCGGTGCCGGGTGACGATATCCGCGGTTACATCTCACTCGGTCGTGGGATCACGATCCACCGTGCGGACTGCCCGAACGTCAAGGCACTGATGCGCAACCCCGAGCGGTTCACGCCGGTCGAGTGGGAGGGGAATGCCAAGGCGAGCTTCCGTGTCCAGATCGCCGTCGAGGCCTGGGATCGCGCGAGGCTCCTCGAGGACGTCGGGCGGACATTCTCCGAGCATGGGGCAAACATCGTCGCCTATGGAGGCACGGTCGAGGACGGGATGGCGAAGAACTGGTACACGGCCGAACTCGGAGACGTCAACGACCTGCGCTCTCTGCTCTCCGGCCTGCGGCAGCTGAATGCTGTTTTCGACGCGTACCGTGTGACGCCCGGATAGGGGGGACGGAGTTCGCGGTGGAAGAGCGTACCGCGGACTCCGTCCCCCCTCTCCGGGCCATATTCCCTCTGCGCGCTTCGCGCGATCCTGGCGGGGAGGGTCGCGAGGGAAGAGCGTATCGCGACCCTCCCCGCCTGATATTTCTGCGCGCTTCGCGCGATCCTGAAGGGGGCCGCCCGCGGCCCGTGTCGGGAGAGCCGCTCAGCGGCCGAGTGAGGTGCTCACGCTGGTGGTCAGCGGTGAGAATGTGCGCATCATGACCCGCTCACCCCGGCCTGATATTTCTGCGCGCTTCGCGCGATCCTGGCGGGGAGCACCGCGAGGGAAGAGCGTATCGCGGCCCTAATCCGCCTGATCCTTCTGCGCGCTTCGCGCGATCCCGAAGGGGCCTCGCGCAGATGGTGAGTTTGCGGTGGAAGAGCGTATCTCGAACTCACCACCTGCATTCCTCTACAGGCTTCGCCTGATCCTGAAGGAGCGCGCCCGCGGTCCTGCTCACGTCGGGGCGTGCTCGCATAGCCGCCACGTCGGGCCGACACGGGGAGGGCCGTTCTCAAGCCAGGCGGCAGGCGGTGCGCCCTCGCGCCCGCGCCTGGCTTCAGCCAGGCGCGGGAACGGCCTGTGGCGGCGTGTGCGACGAAACGCGTTACTGCCTACACCGGCGAGCCGGGTTGACCGCGGATCGCGTCCAGATCGGTTTCGGTCTTCGCACAGGCGGCGCTCTTCGGGTCGAGCTCGAACGCCGTGGTCAGTGCGGCGATCGCGGCATCTTGGTTGCCCGCGAGCGACTCCCAGCAGGCGACCGAGTAGTGCATCTCGGCGTTGTCGGGGAAACGGGCGAGGCCATCGGTGAGCAAGCCGAGCGCAGTGACGTAGTCGCCGCTCGCGCATACCGCTTCGGACCGTTACCGAACCGAGCGCCTTCACAGTGCCCCTCGAACGAGGGATTGCGTCCCCCTTCCGGGTGCCTACAACTGTGACAAGGGGAGAGGGGTCATGTTGCTGCGGCCGTCCGGTACGCCGGCCGGCCGCAGCAACGGGCAATCAGGGAGCGGCGTTTGCGCTCACTCGACGACATCGCCGCCCTCGAACTCCCGGATCGGCTTCCGTACGCGCTCGGGAATCTCCACCGGCAGCCGGGTCGCCTGATCGATGAGCACGAGTGTCTGGGTGCCAGTCACCATCAGCGTGTGATCGGGGAGCTCGACTGCAGCGACCTCGTACGTGATGCTCGAACGTCCGATTCTGCTCACACGGACGAAGCACTCGACGAGGTCGTCGAAGCGGGCCGGGGCGTGATACTCGACGTTCGAGGCGCGCATCACGAACTCCGCGCCCTCGAGCCCCGCCCAGCCGAGATGGCGGTGGTACTCGGTTCGCGCGTGGTCGAAGTATGGAAGGTAGCGGCCGTAGTAGACAACGCCTTGCGCGTCCGTGTCCGAGAACCAGACCCGTGTCAGCGCCGCATACTTGAAGGGCGGGCGTCGGTCGGTGACGCGACCGAGCTCGAGGGGATCGCTCATGCGATCAAGCCTCGATCAGGGCGACGAGCTCGTCGCGGCGCGCGATCATCTCACCCTCGGACAGCGCCTCGAGGTTGAGCCGCAGCAGCGGCTCGGTGTTGGACGGGCGCACGTTGAAGTGCCAGGTGTCGAAGTCGACCGAGATCCCATCGAGATGCGAGATGCGCCCGCCCTCCGCCGTGAAGCGCTCCTCGATCTCGTCGAGCTTCGCCTCCACGTCGGCAACCGCCGTGTTGATCTCGCCCGTGATGAAGTACTGCTCGCGGAACGGGCGTAGGATCTCGGAGAGCTTGGCGCCTCGCATCGAGATCAACTCGAGCATGAGGAGAAACGGGACGACACCCGTATCAGCCTGCGTGAAATCCCGGAAGTAGTAGTGCGCGGACACCTCGCCCGCGAAGATCGCGTGCACCTCGCGCATGCGGTGCTTGATGTAGGCGTGCCCGACCCGGTTGACGAGCGCGATGCCGCCGGCCGCCTCGATCGTCCGCGGAACGGCCCAACTCGCGCGAACGTCGTAGAGGACGGTTCCGCCGGGGCGCTTCCCGAGCATCACCTCGCCGAGCAGCGCGGTGACGAAGTCTCCCGGGACGAACTCCCCGGAGTCGTCGACGAAGAAGCATCGATCGGCATCACCGTCGTAGGCGACGCCGAGATCGGCGCCCTCCGCCCGTGTCTTCTCGACGATAAAGGCCCTGTTCGCCTCGAGCAACGGGTTCGGCTCGTGGTTCGGGAACGTCCCGTCCGGCTCGAAGTAGCAGCGGACGACCTCGATCTGTGGGAGGCGCTCGAGGACGGGGGGCAGCATCGTCCCGGCCATGCCGTTGGCGGCGTCGACCACGATTCGTAGCGGCCGGATTGCGCCGAGGTCGACGAACGACAGCACCTTCTCCACGAAGCCTGGCCACACGTCGAGTGAGGTGATTTCGCCGCGCTTCGTGACAGGTCCGAAGCCGGCCTGCGCCCGGGCGCGGATGTCCATCAAACCGGAGTCACCGCCCACGGGGAGAGCGCCGGTGCGCACGATCTTCATCCCCGTGTATTGCTTCGGATTGTGCGATGCCGTGACGCAGATCCCGCCGTCGAGACCGAGCTCGCCGACCGCGTAGTAGACCATCTCCGTCCCGACCATCCCGAGATCGCGGACGTTCGCTCCTCCGTCGGCAGCGCCCTCCATGGCAGCGGCAGTCATCGAGGGAGCCGACACCCTCATATCGCGCCCGACGGCGATCGTGTCGGTCTCGAAGTGCTCGACGTAGGCGCGGCCGATCGCGTAGGCGCCCTCCTCGTCGAGCTCGGAGCCGTAGAGACCGCGGACGTCGTATGCCTTGAAGGCCCCGGGATCCAGCATCAGCCCATCGTAGGCGAGACCGAGCCTTGCGGAGTCGACTGGCAGAGTCGACTAGCGGATCGCGATGGCTGCAGCGTGATCGGGCACGTACGTCATCGTCGATCGGTCGGGTCGCACGTAGCCCGTGTCGACCTGTCGTTCCGGCAACGCGCGCACCGGCGCGTCGATCGGCTCGTACGGGATCCTCGAAAGGAGATGTGCAATGCAGTTCAGGCGCGCGTTGCGTTTCACGTCGGCCTCTACCACCCACCAGGGCGAGATATCGGTGTCGGTGTGGACGAACATCTCGTCCTTCGCGCGCGAGAAGTCGACGAATCGCTTCCGTGACTCGACGTCGATGTCGCTCAACTTCCAGCGACGCGTCGGGTCGGTCATGCGAGCCTGGAAGCGCCGCTCCTGTTCGTCGTCTGAGACCGAAAACCAGTACTTGATGAGGATGATCCCGTCCTCGATCAGCATGTTCTCGAATTGCGGGCACTGGCGCAGGAACCGATGATGCTCATCAGCCGTGCAGAAGCCCATCACTTTCTCGACGCCCGAGCGGTTGTACCAGCTGCGGTCGAAGAGGACGATCTCGCCCGCTGCTGGCAGATGTGCGATGTACCGTTGGAAATACCACTGCGCCCGCTCCCGTTCTGTCGGCGACTGGAGCGCAGCGATGCGGCAGAAGCGCGGATTGAGGCGCTCCTGGATGCGCTTGATCGCGCCGCCCTTCCCGGCTGCGTCCCGCCCCTCGAAGATCACTGCGACTCTTGTGCCCGATTCACGGACCCAGTCGAGCATGAGGGCGAGCTCGATCTGGAGCCGCTGCAGCTCCTGCTCGTAGTGCGCCCGCGTGATCCTGGGCGGCGGGTGCTTCGAGTCGGTCTTTGCCATCCCCCGAGGCTAGCTAAACCTGGATCCACCGTTGTGCGCGGCGTTACATCTCGTCGGGCTCGCGAGGCCGCTTCCCGTCCGGCTGGGCTCCGTTTCTTCGGACTCCCGTGGACCCCACCCGAACTGCCGTCGACCCGGATACAGTCGCTCGACGGGATTCTCAACATGGCGAAGGACGCGGTGCGCGCGTCGGAGGTGATGTCCTGTCCGCCGGATGCCCATGTTGCGGAAATTGCGGCTCTCCTTCGCGAGGGCGTCGCACGCATCGACGATGCGGTCGAGGGCCTGCAAGAGCACCGTTCAGACGCGACGACATCGGCCGACGCAGCGATCAAGAGCGTGCGTCACATCGAGCGGGTCTACCGACAGGCAATGGCGGGGCTGCTCGAGCTCGACGACCTTCGCGAGGTGACCGCTCGAAGGGAGCTGTACCGTCGCTTCTCGCGACTGGGTGATGTGCTTGCCGAGGTCGCCGAGCGCGTCTGGTACGCGGTGATCAAGGAGGCTTGACCCGTCAGCCTGTTTCGAACCGCTCGATCATGTCACCGATTGCTGCGAGCAGCTCCCGGTGACCGCGGAGATCGCGGCCGCCGTCGGCGAGGAGGTGAGTCTCCATGCCGTGGTAGATGATCGCGACCAGGTTCGCAAGCGAACCTGCCGGAAGTGGGAGGGGACGATCGTGCTCCCGTGCCCACGTTTCGATCGTCTCCTCGATCAGTGTCACCCAGCCGTCGACCGAGGCCCGCCAGCGCTCGGCGAGCTGGGGGTCCGAGAGGCCGGCCGCCCAGAGCTCCCACAGCATCCGCACATATCCCGACGCGAGATCTTCCTCGAAGTACGCAGCGGCAGCTCGCCAGCGATCGGCAAGAGACCCATCGCCTGCGAAGAGCTCCCGCTGCCGGTCGAGGAGACGACCGTTCTCCCGTTCGAGCACCGCCACCAGTAGTCCGGCACGAGAGCCGAAGTGGTAGTGGACGAGTGACAACGGTACGCTGGCGGCGGCTGCGACCGCACGCGTCGAGGCAGCCGCGTACCCAACGCGCCCGATCAGGTCGGCTGCGGCGTCGAGGATCAACGCACGCTTGTCGACGCCACGGGCGCGCCTTCCGTCGGTTTGCTCTGCACTTGACACGATTCGAGTCTATCAGGTATAAAATCGGTCGACCGACCAAGTGACGAGAACCACGATCGGCATGAGACAATCGACGAGAGACGTCGGAGGTGTAACGGAGCGATGAGTGTGCTGGACGCCGCAACCACAGACGTGCATGTGCCTGATCTCTCGCGTGCCGTGCAACCGGTCAGCTCCGGCATTGTCGACGTCGACGGCGTCGAGATCGCCTGGGACGTCTTCGGTGAGGGAGACCATACGATCCTCTTCATGCCGCCATGGGCGATCGTGCACTCGCGGTTCTGGAAGGCTCAGATCGCGACGATGGCTCGCTCGTTCCGCGTCGTCAGCTACGACGGCCGCGGCAACGGGCGCTCAGGCAGGCCCGCTTCGAGCGCCGAGTACGTCGACGCGGTCAAGGTCGGGGACGCACTCGCCGTCCTCGACGCAACGGGAACTGCGGGCTGCCTGCTCGTCGCTCACTGCGGTTCGGCTGGCACGGGCCTCCGGCTCACGGCCGGGCACCCCGATCGAGTACTCGCGATGGTTTCGATCGCTCCGTCGCTGCCGCTCTCTCCTCCGATCCCGGAGCGAGTCGGGTTCCCGCTCCGCGACCCGTCCGACACATACGAGAACTGGGGCAAGGCGAACGTCCATTACTGGGCGCTCGAGGGCGGCTATGACGAATACCTCCGTTTCTTCTTCGGCCACTGCTTCCCGGAGCCCCACTCGACGAAGCAGATCGACGACTGCGTCAGCTGGGGGCACGAGATCGGGCCCGAAACGCTCGCGACGCTGATGGACGCGCCGGGAACGACGCGCGAGGAGGCTCTCGACCTGCTCGGGCGACTCACGCGCCCGGTGCTCTTCGTCCAGGGGATGGAGGACGAGATCACGCCCCCGGATCGAGGCGCGGCGATGCACGAGCTCCTCCCGGGATCGGAGCTTGCGGTCTTCGAGGGGTGCGGTCACGGCCTGAACGCCCGGGAGCCCGTTCGTTTCAACCTCATGCTGCGCGAATACGCCGAGCGGACCTTCGGGACACACGCGCCGTTCGGCTTCCGGCGCGCTCTGACGCGGTCTCCGCGAGCGCTCCTCGTCAGCTCGCCGATCGGCCTCGGCCACGCCTGGCGCGATGTCGCGATCGCGCAGGAGCTACGGAGGCTGCATCCCGGGCTCGAGATCGAGTGGCTGGCGCAGGACCCGGTCACCCGCGTGCTCGCGGAGTGCGGCGAGACGATCCACCCTGCTTCATCACTGCTCGCGGGCGAATCCGCCCACATCACGGCTGCATCGTCGGGCCACGAGCTGCCAGTCTTCCAGGCCTGGCGCGAGATGGACGAGATCCTCGTCGCGAACTTCATGCTCTTCCACGACGTCGCCCACGAGGGTCGCTACGACCTCTGGATCGGGGACGAGGCGTGGGAGGTCGACTACTTCCTCCACGAGAACCCCGAACTCAAGACGGCGCGATACTGCTTCCTCACCGACTTTGTGGGATGGCTGCCGATGCCCGAGGGTGGAGCGCGCGAGGCCGAGCTGACCGCCGACTACAACGCCGAGATGATCCGCCAGATCGAGCGCTTTCCCGGGGTTCGCGACCTCGCGCTGTTCGTCGGCGACGCCGACGACATCGTCCCGGAGCGGTTCGGCCCCGGGCTGCCGGAGATCCGGTCGTGGACGGAAGAGCACTTCGAGTTCAGCGGCTATGTGCTCCCGAACCACCAGACAGATCTTCCGCCGAGGGAGAAGCTACGCGCCGAGTTCGGGTGGGCGCCCGAGGAGACTGTCGTCGTCGTCGCGGTCGGCGGGTCGGGCGTCGGCTCGAACCTCCTTGCCCGGGCGATCGAGGCGCACCTCCTGCTCTCCTCGCGCGTTGATCGGCTGCGCACGATCCTCATCGCAGGCCCACGGATCGACCCCTCGTCCTTCGAGGTACCCGACGGCGTCGAGCTGCTCTCGTACGTCCATGCGGCGGGACGTCTGCTCGCCGCGTCAGACGCGGCGCTCGTGCAGGGAGGACTGACGACGACGATGGAGCTCGTAGCTGCCGGCCGGCCGTTCGTCAGCGTCCCCCTTCGACGGCACTTCGAGCAGAACGGTCATGTTGCGCACCGACTTCGGCGCTACGGCCACGAGCGTCAGATTGACGCCGGCGCGTCGCCGACGGAGTTGGCTGACGCGCTGGCCGCTGCACTGCAGACACCGGCCTCCTACCTGCCGGTCGCGACCGACGGGGCACGGCGTGCGGCCGAGGCGATTGCGGCGCTCCTTCCACCACCCTGAATTCGTGCTATTTGCGGGAACTCTCTGTCGTCCGACCGGATTCGTATCCTTCGGGCATGGATCAGCCCACCCGCATCGACCTTCTCGAACTCGATATCGACTTGCGACTCGCCGATCTCTGGCGTGAGGCGGCCGACGTGAGCGAGTGGAACCTCGAGGTCGTGTCTGCGTTCATGCGTGCCTCCTACGGGAAGGGCTACTGCGACGCCTTCACCGAGGACTCGCCGGGTGCGCTGTGCCACGACCACGGGTACGAGATCCCCGGTCGTCGGCAGTCCGTCCGCGCCGCATAACAATCGCGCAACCTTGTCCGGGCCTGACGCTCCTCACGGCGGGTATTCTCACGGTGTGGCCAGGAAGCGCTCTCCAGCGCGTCTCGTTATCGCCCTCTCGATTGCGGCGGTACTCGCCGTGTTTCTCCTCTACACCTCGATCGCGGGTGGCGGCACACCGTCCCTGAAGCCGAGTGAGCTCGCTTCGAAGTCAGGCCCGGTCTCCCTTGTCGGCGAGGTCGTTGGTAAGCCCAAGGGTGACGCCAACGCGGAGGGCCTGCGTTTCCGGCTCCGCGACGTGAAGGATCCAGCCAGCCCGACGGTGCTCGTTCTCTACAAGGGAAGCGTCCCCGATCTCTTCGCCCCGGGCCGGGATCTCGTCGTCGAAGGCGAGTTGCGCAACGGAACGTTCGTCGCGACGCCCGGCACGATGGTGACAAAGTGCCCGTCGAAGTACACGGCGATCAAGCCGTCTGATCAGTAGTGGAGAACCACTAGTGGTCTCTCCGGGAAATACGTACCGTCTTCGTGCGGCTGCAAACGCTTCGCATGCCGTCGTCCTCGGTCGCCCCGGTACAACCCAGTATCGAGACTCCCTGCGTCCTCGGCCT
>JBKJVI010000193.1:0-19980 GCA_046590225.1 Gaiella sp.
CGCAGCTCTGCCGCCGACGGGGGGACGTGCGGGTGCATCGGCTTCGGCGGCGAGGATCCGCGCACGCGCGAGCCGTACGCCCACCTCCATCTCGAAGGCGTCGGCTGGGGAGGACGCAACGACGCCGACGGCAACGACGCTCAGTTCGTGAAGAACGGCAACTGCGCGAACACGCCGGTCGAAGTGGCGGAGACACGCTACCCGTTCCTGAACATGGAGTACCAGCTCGAGCCCGGAAAGGTCGGCCACGGCCGGCACCGCGGCGGATTCGGGACGCGGCGGATCTTTCGCTTCCTCAGCGACGGCGTCCACATCTCGTCGCACACGAACCGCCACCGGGTGCGCGCCTGGGGGCTCTTCGGCGGCGAGGACGGGACGAACACGGTGATCGCGTTCCGCCGCAAGGGCGAGACGGAGTGGGTGCGTGCGCGCGAGGCGTTCGGGACGGCGTCGTACGGGAAGTTCTCGAACGTCGTGATGAACGCGGGAGACGAGATGCTCTTCGTGACGCCCTCGGGCGGCGGATATGGGAATGCATTCGAACGAGATCCCGAGCTCGTGCTCGTCGACGTCGCCGACGAGCTCCTCTCCGCGGAAGATGCTCGCGAGTCGTACGGCGTGGCCCTCGACGGGAACACCGTTGACTTGGCCGAAACGGCCGTCCTGCGAAGCTCGGCGGAGAGAGGGGGGCGCTCATGACTCTCTATCGCGAGGTGAACGAGATGCCCCGATGCGGCTCGTGCGGCAAGCTTCTGACGTCGGGCGGGATCGAGGCCGAGCGTCGTGGGCACGCCATTCTGTTTTGCTCGGAACAGTGTGTGCGGGTTTTCGACACGTACAAGGAGCCGCGGTACGGAGACGCAGCGGTGTGGCCCGAGTCCATCGTCCGTTGAGCGGCGTGGGTGGCGAGTCGAAGGCGAATGCGGCCGAGCGAGTCTCGACGACCGCCCACGTGCTTGCGGCGCTTCGTGCGGACATCGTGGAAGGGCGCGTCAAGCAGGGAGAGCAGCTACGCGAGAAGCCGACTGCAAGATCGCTTGGCACCGGACGCACGGCGGTTCGCGAGGCGCTGCGTCAGCTCGTGCAGGAAGGGCTCGCAGAGCATGAGGTCAACAGGGGAATCTTCGTTCGGCGCTTCGATGTCGACGACATCCTTGATGTCTACTGTGGGCGAGAGGCGGTTGAGGTCGCGGCTGCCAAATTGGTTCTCGCCCAGGCAGCAACGATCGATCTCACCCCCCTTCGACTGTGGGTCGAGCGCATGGACGAGACTGCGGGTGCGGGCGGGACGTGGCGGGCTTTCGCCGATCTCGACATCGCGTTCCACGAGACGCTGGTCTCCCTCGCGAGCAGTCCTCGCCTCGTCCAGATGTTCGCAACACTCGCAGCCGAGTCGCGGATGCACCTGTACGCCTACCCGCCCTACTCGACTGTGCAGAGCGCCGATGACCACCGCGAGATCCTCGTTGCTCTCGAAGCAGGACTGCCGGAGACTCCGTCGCTCCTTAGAGCCCACCTCCGCTACTCGGCGTCGCTCGCGGCCGAGTGGCGGCGGGAGACGGCGCCGTGATCGGTATCCCGTGGAGCTCGACCGGCCCCGCTCTCCTGACTCACCGGTCGCTGTGGCTCCAGCAGGTCCTGGGCGAGGAGTCTGTATCACCGGCCGAGCCTCTGCAGGGAGATGTTCGTACCGACGTGTGCATCCTCGGCGGCGGCTACACCGGCCTCTGGACGGCGATCGAGCTCAAACGGCGCGAGCCGGGCCTCGACGTCGTCGTGCTCGAGGCCGACATCTGCGGCGGCGGAGCGAGCGGCCGCAACGGAGGTTTCCTGCTCTCGTGGTGGGCAAAACTCGGCTCCTTGGTCAAAATCTGCGGCGAGGGCGACGCACTGTGGATCGCGCGCGAGGCGGAGGACACCGTCGGATTCATCGGTGAATTCTGCCGCGAGCATGCAATCGACGCCGAGTATCGGCGAGGTGGCTGGCTCTGGACCGCCACGAGCCGCGCTCAGATGGGCAGCTGGGAGGGAACCGTCGCCGAGACCGAGCGACGCGGCGTGAAAGCGTTCGAGCGACTCAGTCCAGATGAGGTCGGCAGGCGCGGAGGTTCGGCCTCGTACCTCGGAGGGGTCTTCGAGCCGTCGGCGGCGACGGTGCAGCCCGCCCGCCTCGCTCGAGGCCTCGCACGCGTTGCCGGCGAGGTGGGCGTACGCATCTTCGAGGGCACGCCTGCGCGTGACGTGGGCGGCGCGAAGCCTCTTGTCGTCACGACTCCGTGCGGCCACGTGACCGCGGACGTCGTTGTCAGTGCGCTCAACGCGTGGACGGCGGGCCTCCGCCCGCTCCGGAAGCTCTCGCGATCGTTCGTCCCGATCACGAGCGACATGGTCGCCTCGGGCGCCGCGCCCGACGATCTTGCCACGACGGGCTGGACGGGCGGCGAGTGCATCACCGACTCACGGCTGCTCGTTCACTACCACCGGACGACCGCAGACGGACGGATCGCGATTGGCAGGGGCGGCGGTGCGTTAGGGGCCGCCGGCAGGTTTGGGACGACGTTCCACTACGACCGTCGCCGCTCTGACGGGGTGGCGGCAAGCCTTCACGGCCTGTATCCGTCCTTCCGAACTGTCCCGATCACCCACGCGTGGTCCGGGCCGATCGACCGGAGCGAGACGGGGATCCCGTTCTTCGGGCGGGCCGAGGGAATGCCGAATCTCGTCTACGGGCTCGGGTTCTCCGGCAACGGTGTCGGACCCTGCGTGCTCGCGGGCAAGATCCTCGCGTCGCTCGCGCTCCGCGCGGACGATCGCTGGACGCAGTCCGCCCTCGTGCGGGGGGCGTACAGTCGCTTCCCTCCTGAGCCTGTTCGTTTTCTCGGCGGATCTCTCGTTCGAGAGGCCGTCAAGCGGAAGGAGTCGCTGGAGGATGAGGGGCGGACGGCTGGCCCTGCCGTTGCCCGGCTCGCCGCACTTGCGCCTGCAGGCCTCTTCAAGGTCGAATCTGCTCGTTCTTCGGAGGAGGGAAATCATCACACGACGACTCGAGGGTAAGACGGCGATCGTCACCGGCGGCACCGACGGCATCGGACTCGAGGTGTGCCGGGCCTTCGTCCGCGAAGGTGCGAACGTGGTCGCGGTCGCACGTCGAGTGGGCCCGGGGACGCTCCTCGCGGCGGAACTCGGTGAACCCTGTGCGTTTCTCGCGGGCGATGTGGCCGATCACACGGTCGCGCAGCAAGCGGTTTCCGAGGCGACGACTCGATTCGGTCAGCTCGACATTCTCGTCAACAATGCGGCGCTCGACCTGTCGGGCGTGGATCTCCTCGACACGACCCTCGACGACGCGCGCCGGATCTTCGACGCCAACTTCTTCGGCGCGCTGTCCATGCTCCAGGAGTGCGCACGAGAGATGCGCGGCGGCGGCGGTGCCGTCGTCAACGTCACGTCCAGGACGGCGCTTGTCGGTGTCCCCGGTTCAGCAGTCTACGGAGCATCGAAAGGAGCGCTCGAGAGCCTGACACGGGCTGCGGCGATCGAGTTTGCGGGCTTCGGCATCCGCGTCAACTCGGTCGCTCCCGGCCTCACGGAGACGCCGATGATCTCGACCTGGGTCGCCGCTCAGCCCGAGCCGGACGCGTTCCGCGCGCGGATTCTCGCGTCGATCCCACAGCAGCGACTTGCCCTGCCACAGGAGGTGGCGGCTGCGATCGTCTACCTGTCTTCGAATGAGGCTCTCTCCGTGACGGGCGCCTGTCTGTCCATCGACGGCGGCTACACGGCCGGATGAGTGCTGGCCGGGCACCTGTCGTCGTCGTCGCAGCCGTCGAGCTCCCGTCGGAGCGCCTCGACATCGAGGAACGCATCCTGGGGCAGGTCGGGGCGACGGTGCTCGACCTCCGCGACCGGCCGCTTGCCTCGATCCGCGCAGAACTCGTCGTTGCCGACGCGGTGATGACCGAAGGAATAGAGCGTCTGGACGCCGAGACCATCCGGTTGCTGAAGCGCTGCCGTGTGATCTCGATCTACGCGGTCGGAACGGACAGGATCGATGTCGCCACCGCCGAGGAGTGTGGGATCGCCGTCGCCAACGTTCCGGACTACTGCACGACCGAGGTCGCCGAGCACACGATGGCATTGATCCTCGCGGTCTGGCGGAAGCTGCCCCGAGCCGAACGTATCGCTCGTAGCGGCACGCTCGCGCTGGACGAGTTGCTCCCTCTCCACCGGCTGCAGGGCAAGACACTCGGCCTGCTCGGGCTCGGTCGGATCGCACGCGAGGTCGCTGTTCGGGGAACGGCGTTCGGTCTGCGCGTGATCGCGTACGACCCTTTTGTAGAAACCGCCGCGGCGGAGAACCTTGGCGTGAAGGTATGTAGCTTCGACGACCTCCTTGCCGCGAGCGATGTCCTCTCCCTCCACGTGCCGCTCTCGGACGATACGCGTGGCTGCATCGACGCCCGGGCGCTCGCTCGAATGCCGAAAGGCGCGTTCCTCGTCAACGCGGGTCGTGGTGGTGTGGTCGACGAGAAAGCGCTGCTCGATGCACTGTCGTCTGGGCACCTTGCCGGTGCCGCGCTCGACGTTCTCACCTCCGAGCCGGTCGACCCCGCGCACCCCCTGCTCGCGCTCGAGAACGTGATCGTCACGCCTCACATGGCGTACTACTCCGAAGAGGCGCTGGTCGCCCTGCGCGTTGCGACCTCGGAGAACGCGTTGGCGGTGCTCCGGCGCCCGTAGAGTTGTTGCCGTTCGACCCGGGCCGAACGGCAACAGGGCGTCGTCCGAGGGGAGCCATCCGTGGCGAGATGCGAGGCTACGCCCCGAAGGCGCTCGCGGGCACGTCTCGCTCGTCGAACTCGATCGCGCGCACGAGCCGTTTCGCGACGACGCCTGGGTTGAGCCCGGGCCGCATCTTCGGGGGCTCCCCGTGAAGCGGGCGGCCCGCAAGGCCTGTCTCCGTATGCGGCGGCCGGGCGTCGATCACGGAGATCCCCCGCGGGCGCACCTCGCGCGCGAGGGCCCGGAACCCCGCAGAGACTCCGGCTTTGGCCGCCGAATAGGAAACGAGGCCCGCTGTCGGGATCTCCGCGACGATGCCGCTGATGTTGAGCACGAACCCGCCGCGCGGCAGGACGGGGATCGCCGCTCCCGCGAGCACGAGCGGTCCGACGAGATCGACAGCGACGATCTCTCGGAGGACGTCGATCGGGATCTCGTCGAGGGGGCCGAAGGAGACCGCGCCAGCGCAGCAGATGACCCCGTCCAGGCCTTCCAGGGCGTCGGCAGCAGCCGCAACGAGTGGCTGAGCCGCGCCCGGGTCTGCCAGGTCGAACGCGAATGTCCGGCTAGCGTCGACCCCGAGATCGCCGAACCTTTTCGGGTCGCGCCCGGCCAGCGCGAGATGCGCCCCGCGAGCCGCGAGCGCAGCAGCGAGAGGTCGCCCGAGGCCACCCGAGGCGCCGACGATCAGAATGCGCGCCTCGTCGAGCAATCTGGTTGGCGTGGAGGAGACGCTCACGGTAACGGTGTGGCTGCCGCCGGGCCTACAGGATCGGGCTGCGGATCGGTGCTGGAGTCGAGCCCGTGCAGAACGGCAACGAGCTCTGCCGGCGGCGTGCGGTCGGCCGCGTCGGAGGCGAGGTGGAGAAACGCGATCTGCCCGTCCTCGTCGACGACGACGTCGGCGCCCAGTTGCAGGGTGTCGTCGCCCTTGGTCAAACCGGGGCGATCGCCGGCGAGAATTGCGCGCATGCCCACCGCCGCAACGCGAGGTCGGAAGACCCAGAGCGGCTTTGGCCGCCTGGCACCGAGGGCCTTGTACAGCGTTCGTTCCGGGTCGGCAATGACGAGGGCTTCGCCCAGCGAGACCTCCTCACGCCAGGTTGCGGCCCGATCTGCGCTTTGCGGCGTGACGACAACCAGCTGCGCGCCTGCGGCGTCGATGTCGTCGGCGGCCTCCACGACACGGCGGAGGTAGGAGCGGCAGACGTTTCAGCCAGGGTGCCGCGCGAGGTACACGACGGCAGGGTGACCGAGAAGGTCGCGTTCGCTGACGGTTCGTGCGTCGGCATCGACCAGCTGGAATGCAGGAAACGGCGTCATGGGTAGAGTATACACCATATTGGACATAAGTTAGACACCAATTGATAGAGTGCCTTTATGTCCGCTGCACCGCCGAGTCTCCTCGCCACTCCGCGTCGCGATCGCCGGCCGCGCCCGACCTACGCTCGCGCGCGCTTGCGACTCGGGATCACGTCCGTCGGAACGCTGGTCGTTCTCAGCACCGTGCTCCTCGTTCTCGACGGTGCGGACAGCGTCCTCCCTACGTCCTCGTCGTGGGCGTTCAGTGATGTCGCATGGCTCGCGCTCCTCGTCGGCGCCTACGTCGCGGTCTCTGCACCATTCGATCTTCTCGGCGGGCGGGTCCTGCCGCACCGTTACGGACGCCCCGTGGCCGCTGAGGGCTTCGCGCGGGTTTGGGCTCGCGGCGTTGCCGCGCACGGTGCGTGTCTCCTCGCCGTCGCGGTCGTTCTCCTTGCAGCCGGCCGGGTGGGTGGAGACGGGGGAGCGCTCGTTGTGTCGTCGGTTCTCATGGTCGTCCTGCTCGCCACGCAGGTTCCGCTAGCCAGGCTGGTCGGCGCCGTCCGTCGTGAAGGCGACCGTCTGCGCGGTTTCGATCCGTCGTTCGTTGGCGGCATCGTCGGACTTCCAGGGTTCGATCGGACGATGCTCTCGGCCGCGTGGACAGGGGAGACCGCCGAGCTCCAGGCGACGCGCCGTGAGGCCGTCAGGCGCAGCGGTTCGCGCGCACTCGGCGTGGTGACGGCAGCGCTCTTCACGTTCGTGGGGCTCGCCGCCGTGCTCCTCGGGACATCCGCCGCGGCCAATTCGGTCGCCGGCCTCGCCACCCTCTCGCTCTGGATGACGCTCTGGTCGTTCCTCGGGCTGCTCGTCCTTCCGTCGCTCTCTCGCTCCGCCGTCATCGCAGCCGACCGATCGGCCCTCTCGAGTGGGATCGATCCCGCTGAGCTCACCCGGTTGCTCGGCAGGCTCGATGCAGCGCAGGAAGACGAGCCTCACCGTGGCCGCCTCGTCGAGACCGTGTTCCACCCGGTGCCGTCGCTCGAGAGACGGGTCGATGCAATCGCCGGAGGGAACGGCCCCGAGCTGCCGAAGCCCTGGAACACAGCGCGGACAGCTCTCTTTCTCTCGTGGGCATCCCTCGGGCTTCTCTCGCGCGCAGTACATTGCAACTGCGGCCGTCCAGCGCTCTGGGTGCTCTATCCCGGCGACTAGCAGGGCTGTGCGCCGTGAGGGCTGATCCAGCACCCGCCCACCGTCGTATCACGTTGTATAGACAAAAGCTAGACAGAAAAAGGAGTGTGGCTCATGAACAACCGCACCATTCGTCTCCGCGCTTCCGCTGCGATCCTCATCGCCGCGTTCGCATCGTTCGTCCTGTCCGTGACGCTGTGGTTCACGGGCAGCGAGCAGCAGGGCATCTTCGTGGGTCTCTGGGTCCCGTCCATCCTCTCGTTTGGCGCCGTTGCGCTCCAGATGGGTGGCAAGGGTCATGAGTAATGTCGGCCTCTTCATCGCAGGCGTCCTCGTCACGATCCCTGCCTTCCTCGGAATCGTCGGCCTGATCTTCGCCGCCGTCGCCGACGGACGCGAGAACGATCGGATTCACGCCGAGCAGGAAGCACGAGACCCGTCGAGTCGGTAGAGCTGACGGAAACGCGCCGCCCGGGAACGAGTCGGGGTCGCTCAGGCGGCGCGCATCAAGACGGAGACTCTTGAGGAGGGCAGCCGTCCGCTCGACCGCTCCGACGCCGAGCAGGAGACGAGTGTCGTTGCGACTTCGGGCGGGGCTGCCGAGCCTGGAACGACTGCGTGATCGAGCCCGAGCGAAGGCTGTCGAGCGACACGCAGGCACGCGGGCACATGTTGCTTTTCGTACGGAAATCGCGAAGCACGAGTGACCCGTTCAGGGCCGGGTTTTGTCCCGGCCGAGAACGGATCGGAGGGCGAAGCGGGGGTCGATCTGCACGCGTGGGAGGCGGAGGAGACGGCCGAGAATGCCTGTCTTTGCCTCGTGGCCGGCGAGGAGGAGCTGCCGTTCGCCGCTTCGCACCTGGAGCGTGAACCCCGTTTCGGAGAGTGCCGCGGCGAGGCTACGGAGTGAGCCGAGCCCGACGACGCCGGTCAGGACGGAAGGCTCGTCGACGTCGAGGACGAAGTGTTGCCCGTCCGCGACCAGCCGGCCACGACTGCCGCCGAACTCGATCTCCACCTTTCCGACGACGTCCAGCACGACGGTGCTACTTGCCTGTCTCGGACGTGCGGACCCGGATCGTGCCATTCAGCTGCCACTTGGCGCGTGGCGCGTTGTCTGCCGCGTGCCGTGGCACGAGGATCTCGAGCTTCTCGAGATCGTACTCGATCGTGGCGCCGCGACCGGTGAGAAAGGCGTACAGCCCCTCGGCGAACTCGGGCCAGGTTGTCGTCTCCTGCGGGGTTTCGGCTGCGCTCATGATAACTCCTTCTTGTTTGGACAAATTATGGACAATATGAAGAACGTCGCTCTTGCCCGGCGTATTCCCGGGCGCGGCGGCGTCATCCCGCGACGCGCCAGAGGTCGATCGTGTCGCCGATCTGGATGCGCACCGGGTCGCGGCGCCCACGCCGCAGGCCCGGCCCACCCAGCGGGCGCGAAAATGAGCGCCGACCACGACGGGGCTCGCAGCGCACTCGCCCGTCACGCCTCGGCGGCGAACGATCATTCTGAGTTCGAGCCCTAGACTAGGACTGCTCGTGAGCTTCGACGAACCAGAGATGCTTGTCGATCGCGCGCGAGACCTCCGTGAAGAGATCGGCCGTGTCCTCGTCGCCGAGTTCCGCGGACGCTCCGATGTTGGCGCGGACGGCGTTCCCGAAGGCTGCCAGGCGATCCGCGACCACGACGATCGTGTCGCTACCGGCAACTGCATCGAGCGGGTACTCGTCGAGCGACGAGGCTGAGGCTGCAAGCCGGGTAGTACCGAGCGCGAGCCCGCCGAGGGCCGTCGCCCGCTCGGCAATCAGGTCGACGAAGTCGATGACATCGGCCGCGACGGTGTCGTAGAGCGCGTGCAGCTGGATGAAGTCGCTGCCCTTCACGTTCCAGTGCGCCTGCTTGAGCTGGGAGTACAGATCAAATGCATCGGCGAGCCGGGCGTTGAGCAGCTCCACGAGCGCCACTCGGGCATCCACCGGGATATCAACTCGGGTCGAAAACGTCTGTCTTGGGTCAGTGGTCATCGCTTCTCCTTTGGCGTTGTTCGTCGGTTCAATCATGCCTGTGGCGGCGCGGTTCTCCCGGCCCGGCGGGCAGGTCAGCCGTGACTCACGACTGACACCGTGGGCACCAGTAGAGCGAGCGCCCGCCGACCGTCGCAAGCGCGATCGTCCCACTGCAGTGAAGACACGTCTCGCGCTGGTAGACGTAGAGCGCATCACGGCGATGGATCAATCCGGGCGAGCTCAGCCCGAGCTCGCCCGGGTCGCGCGTGACGATCCTGCCGAGCCGGACACCACGGCGCATCATGGCCTGCACTGTCTCCCAGAGCGCCGTGGCCTCCGTGCGGGGAACCGAGGCGGCGGGCCGCAGCGGGTCGATTCCGGCCACGAACAGCGCCTCCGCCCGGAAGATGTTCCCGACCCCGGCGAGGACGCGCTGATCGAGTAGCGCCGCACCGACCGGGATCCGTCTTCGAGACAGGAGCCGCACGAATGCGTCCGCCGTGCCGTCGGCGCGCAAAGGGTCGGGCCCGAGCCGGTCCCGAATCTTCTCTTCTTCACCCGGGTCGACGATTCGGCAGTCCGTCGGCCCGGCCAGGTCGATCGTGGCGCCTCCGCCTTCGAGCCGCAGTCGGGTGGTCGGGCGTGGTGGGGGCGCGTCGCTGCCGTAGCTCCGGAAGCGCCCGAAGAGCCCGAGATGAACGTGGAGCGTCGCGCCCGCCGAGCGGTAGAAGAGATGCTTGCCAATCGCCTCGACCGCAAGCAGCGTCATCCCATCGAGGTCGGCTGCTGCGCCTCGAGCCCGACCCTGGGGCGATGAGACGGTGAGCGCTGCGCCGGCAAGGGCCTTCTCGTGCTCGCGTGCAAGCCGGTGGAGGATATGTCCTTCGGGCATGGATCAGCCCGTTGCCCGGATCTCGGGAACCATGCTCTGGGTGTGGGGGCTATCGAACGGGTGCATTACGGCGACCAGCTCTTTCGGAGGGCTACGGTCAGCCACGTCCGCGGCGAGGTGGAGGAACGTCATCGGAGGGTGATTCTCTTAGATAGACAAAATAGAGACACAGCGGCTCAACGCTTGTGCTTCAACAGGTATTCCCGCCGTGCGCAGATCGTCCGAAGGTGCTCTGCGCGGGCCACCGAGTGTGCGGGAGCGCGGAGCGACGACCGCAGCGCTGCGGCGGAGGGTACACGTCCGGCTTCGAGGTCAGGCCCCCGAAGATGTGCGATGCTGGAATCGACGATGCTCCAGGTCATGCATGGTGCGGCGCCCGTTCGGGCAGAGACTGGTCTGCGCGTCCTGCCGCGGGAGACAGCGGCGTCGGCCTCGGTGGCTGGTGCGTTCGGTCTGTCCCACGGGAGCTGAAGGTGGACACCGTTTGGGTCTTCGGGGATCAGCTGAACTTCCAGGTCGGTGCTCTCGCGACGGTTCGCCCTGGTTCTGCGAGGGTGCTCATGATCGAGTCGGCGTCGAAGCTGACCGCTGCCCCCTGGCATGTGCAGCGGGCCCACTTCCTCATCACCTCGATGCGCCGTTTTGCGTCGGAGGCGGCGGTGTTGGGCTTCGAGGTCGACTATCGGCGGGCGGCGACCTTTGCGGAGGGTCTCGCCGATCACCGGGCCGAGTTTCGCCCGAGCAGGATCGTCGCGACCGAGCCCAACAGCCATCGCGCCCGTAGCCTGGCCCTGGGCGAGAACGTTGTGCTCGTTCGGTCGAACCAGTTTCTTTGCCATTACGACGACTTCGCGACGTGGGCGAGGTCGAGGAAACACCTCCGTCTGGAGGACTTCTACCGGCGGCAGCGAGTCCGGCTCGACTACCTGATGGACGACGATGAACCGGAAGGAGGTCGCTGGAACTTCGACGAGGAGAACCGCCGGCCCCCTCCCCGCAGAGGTCCGTACCCCTGGCCCGGCGTCCTTACCGAACCGCTCGACACGCTCGACCACGACGTTGTCGCGGGCCTGCCGCCGAACTGCACCGGCAGCCCACCGACCGGTCTCTGGGCGACCAGCCGGGCAGCTGCTCTGCGACGCCTCGACCACTTCATCGAGCACGCACTGCCCCTCTTTGGCCCCCATGAAGATGCGATGGTCATTGACCACTTCCACCTTGCCCACTCGATGCTGTCGCCGTACCTCAACAACGGACTGCTGCTTGCGCGAGAGGTGGCGGACAGGGCCGAGGCTGCCTACCGGGCCGGCGCCGTCCCGTTGGCTTCCGCAGAGGGGTTTATCCGGCAGCTGATCGGCTGGCGGGAGTACGTCTGGGGTCTTTACTGGCTCGAGGGGCCGTCGTACGCCTCGATGAACGAGCTCGCTGCCACTCGGCCGCTCCCGTTGGCGTTCACGGGGGCGGCAGAGACCAGGATGGCGTGCGTCAAGGCCTGCCTGGACGGCATCGAGGAGCGCAGCTGGCTTCACCACATCCAACGATTGATGGTGCTCGGCAACCTGAGCCTCCTGGCGGGGATCCATCCCCAGGAGGTCACCTCCTGGATGTGGGAACGATTCGTCGACGGCGCGGAGTGGGTCATGGTGCCGAACGTGATCGGCATGAGCCTCTACGCCGACGGTGGGCGGATGGCCACCAAGCCCTACGCCGCGGGTGGGGCTTATCTCTCGAGGATGAGCACCTACTGCAAGAGTTGCTCGTTCGATCACAAGAAGCGGGTCGGCGAGGATGCCTGTCCGTTCACGACACTGTACTGGGACTTCATCCTGCGCCACACAAATCGGTTCGAGGGCAATCACCGCATGGTGCGCCAGGTACGAGCGGCAGAGCGGCTGAGTGATCGCAGTGCCGTTCGGCTCCGCGCCATCGAGGTCCTGGCCCTCCTCGACGACGGACGCTTGTGAGCGAACGCGCAGGGCAGGCATGCAGGTAGTAGTCGTCGGCGCGGGCGTTACGGGCCTGACCGCCGCTCGGGGACTCACCGATGCCGGTCATCAGGTCACGGTGGTCGACAAGGGTCGCCGCGTCGGAGGGCGGCTCTCGACGAGGGAGTTCTCGAACGGCGGCCGCGCCGATGCCGGTGCCCAGTTCTTTACCGTCCGGTCGAACGAGTTCGCTCGAGCCGTCGCTTCATGGCAGGAGACGGATCTCGTCCACGAGTGGTGTCGAGGCTTCTCCTCGAATGATGGGCACCCCCGCTACGCGGTTCGGGGAGGCATGAGCCAACTTGCAACTGCTCTGGCCGCTGGGCTCGATGTGACCTGCTCTGTTCACGTCGAACAGATTCGAGTGGGGGCCAACAGGGTCATCGTCACCTGGCCGGAGGCCCACGGCCATGGGGCGGGCCGCGTTGACGCCGATGCCGTGATTGTGACCGTCCCGGTTCCACAGGCGTCTGTGCTGCTGGGCAGCGACGTCCTCGTGCCGCCCATCTCCTACCTCCCGACCCTGTCAGTCATGGTGGCTCTCGATCGGAGCGTCGAAGTCTCGCCTTCAGGGGGACTTCAATTGTTCGACGATCCGGTTTTGTCGTTCGTCGGCGACAACCACGTAAAGGGAACGTCAGTGTCCTCGGTGATCACCTTCCACTCGACCTCCGGCTTCGCCGCATCGCGGTTCGATGATTCCATCTCCTCAATCTCCGAGCGTCTGCTCAGGGCAGCGCGGCCGTACCTGACGGGTGCGTCGATCCTGGAGACACAACTCCAGCGTTGGCGTTACGCCACGCCGGTCGACGTGTTTCCGAAGCGAACGTTCTCCACCGGGGACGGGCGGATTCTCCTTGCTGGGGATGCCTTTGGCGGCCCGAAGATCGAAGGCGCCTTCCTTTCGGGAATGGCGGCGGCCGCTCAGATCAACCGTGGAGCCTGAGGCCAGCCTCAGGCGTCGATTGCCTGCGCGAGAACGACGAGGATCAACACGGAACGCACCGACCAGAGGGACGTGCGGAGCCAGTTCGTCGAGACCAGTTTCGAGGCAGCTCGGTCGTCGTATCCGGCGCCCAGCCGGCGGTGCGCCGGCACCTGAATGAGCGCCGTGGAGAGCCAGATCGGTACGAGGAGGATCGCTCCGACCACGAGCACGCTCCGATCGACCCCGGCGGGTGTGAACGGGAGCAGCAGTACCGCGGTCACCGCTTCGACGGGCATCGCGATTCCGACCACGGGCGTAATTCGTCGCTGGTGCCCCTTCGCGTACTCGCGGAATTCATCCACCCCGACGCGTGCGAAGAGGGGGTAGTGAACCGTCTGCACGATCCAGATCACGCCCGTCATGAAGAGCGTGGCAGCGGTCTGCGCGAGGAGCAGGGCGACGCTCATCCCTCAAGCCCTACACCGCGTCGCGATTCGGTTGGCATCCAGGGATTGTGATGGATTGAGTGCTCGTTGGAGGGGTACACTCACCCCCGTTCCGACGACATCCCGGTCGGACGCATCTTTCCCGTCCGGTTTCCGTATGCCGCGGAGAGGTGCTCTTATCCTATACTGTAATCTGTACAAAACATGGACAATCCGACCGAAGGAAGTGATAGGCCATGGTTTTCACATGGCTCTGGATCGGAGCAATCGGGATGGCAGCAGGCCTCATCCTGATTCTCATTCTCGGGCGCTCCGTTGAACCTGAGCGGAAGCACCACGTCGTCGTGAGCTCGTTCGTGCTCGCGATCGCCTCCCTCGCCTACTTTGCCATGGCGAACGGCCAAGGGACGTTCATCGTGGACGGACGGGTCGTGTACTACGCCCGCTACATCGACTGGGTCTTCACAACCCCGCTGCTCCTGATCGGGTTGATGACGGTTGCGATGCCGCGGCTGCAGAGTGCCGGACAGGCGCGTGACAGAAATGCGCTACTCGGAACCGTGATCGGTGCCGACGTGCTGATGATCGTCACAGGGGCAATCGGCGCTCTCACCGTCGATACGACGGTCAAGTACGCCTGGTACGCGTTCGGGTGCATCGCATTCCTCGTCGTCCTCTACGAGATCCTGATCCCGATCCGCGCCGCCGCCCGCGACCGAGGCCCCGAGCACGCGCGTCTCTACGATCGCCTGCTCTGGACGTTGATCGTTCTGTGGTTCGTGTACCCGATCGTTTGGGTTCTCGGAACGGAAGGGTCACAGGCAATCGGACTCTCGGCCGAAGTCGGAATCTTTGCGATTATCGACATCCTGGCCAAGGTCGGCTTCGGGCTGCTTCTCGTCGGGGGCGTCGCCAGGCTCGCAAACCCTGTGCCTGCCGCTCAGACAGCCTCACAAGGCGCGTGAATCGTCGAAACCGTGAGGGGCGCTCGGTCGAAGGGGCGCCCCTCACGGTGGCGGGGGATGCCAACCCGCTGCCGAAAGCCACCTGGCGGTTGACCTGTGAGCTGCGGTAACGTCCGGCAGGGAGCATTGACGAAACGCATTCGATGACAAAGGAGCTGCTCCGATGCACCAAGGCACCATCAGTCGCCGCGGCCGAGTTCGCACGACACTGTCGTGAGAAACCGCGAGCCGAAGCACGAACCTGCGCCGACCGGGAGCCAGGGATCAGGCGACACCACGCCGCTCACGGTCGAGTCAGATGTTCGATCCGAGCTCGTATCGCCGGGCAAGATCGCCGGCTCGCTCGGAGTAGCCGGCATGCTCGGATCGTCGGTCGCCGGTCCGACGGCCGCGCCGTGGGTGACCGATTTCCTGAACGCCGCCTACTATGCCCGTGACCGCTACGCGCGGTCGCTCCACGATCTGCGGCTGGCACGTGCGATCCTCGCGACGGCGTGGCACCGGGCGGACTACCGCCGGCTCACCGCCCGTGACCTGATCGGCTTCCACCGCGCGTTCGGCCGCGACCGCTTCCGGGCCGATCAGCCAGGAGCCCGCGGCCGGCTGACCGGCGACGAACTCGTAGCCGGCGCCGAGCGGCTGTTCGGGACGTGGTTTGGCGCAGCCGTTCAAGACCCCGAGCGGCGTGGGTGGGGCGTCGTGTTCGAGAACAGAGCGGCGCGCGACGCCTTCGAACCGGCACGGCGTCTCGACGACGCCCCGCTTGGCGCGCTATCGCCGCCCGCCGCGTCCCCCGAGCACCAGATCTGGCACACCTACCCGGCAGTTCCGCTGCGATCGGCGGCTGCTACAGCCGCAGCGCTGCAAGAGCCGCGTCGCTGGACTGAATGTGGGTCGGCGCTCGGCCAGTTCGTGGCCGTCCGGCGTGGGCCGCTTGCCGGGCAGACGTTCGAGATCGAGCTCGTACTCTCCATCACGGCACGCGCACCCGTGCTCTCGCGCGCCTACGTGACCTGCACCCGAGTGCTCGAGGACGGCGACCTCGTCGCCTGGTGCCAGCACCTCAACCAGCGCCTTCGCGCTGCAGGCTCCGGCACGGAGGCCTTGCCGGTCGCAGCCGAGCCGCTGATCGGCCTCGAGCTGACCACACACGTCGGCCATTTCATGGGCGCGGCCACCTCGAACCTCGTCCTGTTCGCAGAGGCCGGCGAGTCGTACGTGCGCGACGTCGGCTGCTGGGATCCACTCCCCGCACATCTCGACCTTGCCTACCGGGCCCGTGGCTCCGAGGCACAGCGGGCGTTCTGGGGTGGCGGCGATCCGGCCGACAGCATGCTCCACGGGTTCGCTTCAGCGGCGTAAGGCCCCAGGACTGCAAGTGGGCTTCGACGAACGTGAAGCGCCTGCCTGGTTGAACCCCTCCCAACGTAGCCGACGGTGTGGCCGGGGCGACCGTGCCGGACGCGCCCGTCTTCCACCAGGTCGTCAGGATGAGCTCTCGAACTCGCCTCCAGAGCTCGTCGTCCCGGGCCTGTAGCGACGGCCGCGCCAGACGACACCACCGCGGACGCGGTCGGTCGAGCTGACGAGTGAGATGATCGAGAGAGACAACGCTCCGGCCGGAAACAGGGGCCACGTCCGTCTGGGCGTGGGACACACCTCGTCCGAGGCCGCCCGCGCCGCGACCTGGAGAGCGAGGCCGAGGGCGCCGACGAGGCGTGGCCCTCGGACGAATGCGACCGTGGGTGCGAGGGCAGATGCGACACCCGATCCGGCGAGAACTGCCGCGACGGCGACGGAGCCGCCAAGCCCAGCCGAGGTGTTCTTTCGCCAGCCGCGGAGTGTCTCCCGGGTGCCGACGTACATGCGGACGCGGACGCGCCCGCCGGATCCGGCGAGAGCGAGTGGGGTGCCGGCCTTCTTGAGCCGAATGGCGAGCATCTGGTCGTCGACCAGCTCGTGGCGCATCGCTTCGTGGCCCCCGACCCGTTCGTATGCGGCTCGCGAAACGAGGATGAAGCCGCCCGCGGCGATCGCAACCGGCGTGCGCGGTGAGCGAACGAGCGGTCCGGGTGCCACGAAGGATCGGATCAGCACCGCGGCGGCCGGTTGGATCGCCTGCTCGACGAGCCCGGCGGTCTCGATCAGTGGGAGGAGCGTCACGCCTTCGACCTTCCGTTCCTCGACGAGAGCGAGTGCCCGCCCGATCGTGTCGGGGGCGTGACGGATATCGGCGTCCGTGAACAGAAGCCACTCCCCCCGTGAGAGCTCGAACCCCTGATGGCAGGCCCACGACTTGCCGACCCAACCCGTCGGCACGGGCAGCCCCGAGGCGATGCGTACGCGATCGGTCGCTGCTGCTCCCGCCTCGCTGGCGGTGGCGTCTGTCGACTCGTCATCGACGACGATCACCTCGAGCGGGCCGTACTCCTGAGCGGCCAGGGAGGCGATCGCTGCCTGCACGCCGCGTTCCTCGTCCCGTGCGGGCACGATCACAGACACGAGTGGGCCGTCGGCCAGCGGCTCTACATCGTCGAGCGAAAGACGGTGCCGCCGATCGAGCACCGCCACGAGGACACTCCACGCCCAGGGGACGACGGCGAGAAGTGTGATGGTCTTGCGCACCTGTTGACCGTAGCCACGGCGTGCGCCCAGCCGCGGCAGCGAGCGCTACACGAGCCGGTGCTGTGTCGCCCAGCGCGTCAGCTCATGGCGGCTCGAGAGCTGCAGCTTCCGGAGGACATTTGACACATGGCTCTCGACCGTCTTCACGGACAGATTGAGCCGGGCGGCGATCTCCTTGTACATGTAGCCGCGCGCGATCAGCTGGAGCACCTCGCGCTCGCGCGGGGTCAGCTCGTCGAGCTCCGCGTCGCCGCCGACTCGCTCACCGTCCCTGAACGCGTCGAGGGCGAACCCGGCGAGCCGCGGCGAGAACACCGCGTCCCCTTCGGCAACGCGCTCGATCGCGCTCGTGAGTTCCTCGCCCGAGATCGTCTTGGTCACGTACCCCCGCGCGCCCGCACGAATCACCGCGATCACGTCTTCGGCGGCGTCGGAGACCGACAGCGCGAGGAATCGCACGCCGGGTCGATCGAGCGCGACGGCGTTGATGATCGCGTCGCCGCCGCCATCGGGAAGATGGACGTCGAGCAGAACGACGTCGGGGTCGAGATCGCGGATCAGGGGCACGGCGTCGGCGACGGTGCCGGCCTCTCCGACGACATCGACGGCGTCGCCGATTTCCGCAATCACGCCCGCACGGAAGAGGTGGTGATCGTCGACGAGGACGACGCGGCGCTTCACGATGCGCTCCTCGAAATGCTGAGCTCGACCTCGGTGCCCTCGCCGGGTGCGCTCGTGACCGTGGCCGTCCCGCCCGCGCGCTGCATTCGTCCCGCGATCGAGTCGGAGATACCCCGGCGATCTGCGGTCACGGCGGTCGGGTCGAAGCCGACTCCCCGGTCGCGCACGAACAAGGAGACGCGGTCGTCGCTCACCTCGGAGTAGACGTCGACGAGATCGGCCCCGGAGTACTTGGCGCTGTTCGTCATCGCCTCGCGTGCAGCGAGGCCGAGCGCGGCGACGCTCTCGTCGACCGGGCAGTCCCCCGAGCTCGCGAGCTCGACGCGGACGCCGTACAGCTCCTCGACATCGGCAGCTGCGGCTGCGAGGAGGCTCGAGAGTGCGTCGGAGTCGTCGGGCGCTCGGTCGCCGTAGAGCCAGCCGCGAAGCTCGCGCTCCTGCCGCCTTGCGTAGGCGGCGACCTTGCGCGGCTCCGAGGCGTGGCGCTGGATCAGCGCGAGTGTCTGTAATACCGAGTCGTGGACGCGCGCGGCAACCTCGTCACGCTCCTCGCCACGGATGCGCGCGGTGCGCTCGGCATCTCGGTCGACGGCGAGGCGCCACAGCCATGGGCCTGCGATCAGAAGCAGCGAACCGGCGACGGCACCAGGAGCCAGCACCGACTGGTCGACGCCGCCGCGGGAGAGCACGAGCACGGCGCCGGCGGCCGCGAGCGTGACCCCGAGAGCGGAAAGCGGCGCGTTTCTCGCGAAGGTCTTTCCGCGGCGCCAGATCAGCGTCAGTCCTCCGGCGACGAGCGCGATCCCGATCACGACGCGGTCGTTGAGCCCGAGCGCGTGAAGTACAGCCGAGATCCCGAACAGGCCGAGGATCGCGACGACCCAGATGGGGCGGGAGTCGCTGTAGGCCCAGAGCGCGAGGTAGAGCAGCACGCCAGCACCGCCGGCGAGCGCGAGGATCGCGAAGATCAGCCGGATCAGCGTCGGATCGACGCCGAGGGTCTGCGCGATACCCGCGCAGACCCCCGCGACGACCCGATCGTCCGAACTACGGGCGAAGGAGCGAATTGCCACTGACGGTCATGGTAGGGCGCGGGTGATGTGCACCGTCCCGAGTCCAACCTTCGCGTCGAGAACGAGAACCCGGAGGCCGGGCGTCTGCACCGAGAGATCGGCGTTGCGGCCATCTGTCGTGCGCCCGACGAGCTGTACCTCGCCCGCCTGTGCCGTCGCCGTTGCTCGCAGCGCGACATCGGCGGGAACGATGATGTCCAGGGACCCGATGCCAACCCGGGCATCGATTCGCGTCTCGCCGACCGGGAACCGCGTTCCGGCGAGGTCGAGCCGGAGCTCGCCGACGCCCAGCTTGTACTGCGGCTGCACCCCTGCCGCGAGCGCCGGCTGGTAGGTGCGCTCGCCGACCCCGTTACGCACGTCGACATGGAAGACAGTTGCCACCGTGGCAGCCGCTGTCAGGACAGCGACCACCAGCACTGCAAGGAGAACCGAGATGACGGCGATCACGTGGCCACCGCGTGAGGGACGCTCGACCGGTGTGCCGTCGCTTCTGAGGACGATCTCCGTCGACGGTCTCCGTGCAGAGCGCTGCGTCCAGAGGATCACGGCCCCGGCCAGGAGCACGAGAACCCAGGCTGCGTCGCCTTGCGGCCAGAGGGTTGCCCGCGAGAGAAGCACCGCAGCTGCGACGGCGATCAGGCCGACGCCGATCAACGGCCATGGATGCTCTCGCCTACCACGCAGGGCCTCGGCCGCGATCGAGTCGGGCTTGCCCTCCTCGGGAATCACGAGCACCGCGGCCAGGTAGATGAGGATGCCCGCGCCGCCGAGGAGCGTCAGGACGACGAAGCCGACCCGGTAGAACGCGGGATTGAGGTCGAAGTAGCGTGCGAGGCCCTCGCAGACGCCGGCGACCATTCGGTCTGAGCGACTCCGTTCGAGCCGCTTCACTGCTGTTTGGTCTATCGCATGTGTTGTCATGGCTGCAGCCTCGCTGACGCCCATTGTCGCGTCTATCGGGAATGACCCTGATTCGACCCCTAGTGGTCTCTCCGGGAAATACGTACCGTCTTCGTGCGGCTGCAAACGCTTCGCATGCCGTCGTCCTCGGTCGCCCCGGTACAACCCAGTATCGAGACTCCCTGCGTCCTCGGCCT
>JBKJVI010000030.1:0-9099 GCA_046590225.1 Gaiella sp.
CGTGCACTGGTCGAACGCGCAGCCACTCGTTCACCATGGACGCGCGCGAACCGTCGCGCTCGGCCACAACGGCAACCTGACGAACGCCGGTGTCCTTCGCGACGAGCTCGTCGCGGATGGGATCCGGCTCGGCTCGACCTCGGACACCGAGGTGATTGCCGCGTTGATAGCGCGCGACCCGTTGCCGCTCCCGGAAGCCGTCGCCGCGACGATGGCGCGACTCGAGGGCGCGTACTCGGTGGTCGTGCTCGTCGACGACACGCTCGTCACCTTCCGCGACCCGCACGGGATCCGGCCGCTCGTGCTCGGCCGGATCGGGGATGACTGGGTCGTCGCTTCCGAGAGCTGTGCGCTCGATCTGATCGGCGCCACCGTCGAGCGAGACGTCCGCCCGGGCGAGATCCTCTGGCTCGACGAGTCGGGCATGCACAGCTCGCAAGCCCTCCCCGAGGGGCGCGGAGCCGCCTGCATCTTCGAGCACGTCTACTTCGCTCGGCCCGACTCCCGGCTCGACGGCAGCGAGATCCATTCGAGCAGGGTACGCATGGGCCAGATCCTCGCCGAGGAGGCGCCAGCTGTCGCTGACCTCGTGATGCCGATACCTGACTCGGGGACGCCTGCCGCGATCGGCTTCGCCAAGGCCTCTGGCATACCCTTCGAGGAGGGGTTGATCAAGAACCGGTACGTCGGGAGGACCTTCATCCAGCCCGACCAGGAGCTGCGCCGGCAGGGCATCAAGCTCAAGTTCAACCCGCTCGACGAGGTTTCGGGTCAGCGCGTGGTGATCGTCGACGACTCGATCGTCCGCGGCAACACGATGCAGCAGCTCGTCGCGATGCTCTTCGACGCGGGCGCCGCGGAGGTGCACGTGAGAATCTCCTCGCCTCCGGTCGTGGCGCCGTGCTTCTACGGCATCGACATGGCCGACACGGACGAGCTCGCCGCAGCACATCGCTCCGTCGAGGAGATGCGAGTGCGGATCGGGGCGACGTCGCTGCACTATCTCTCGCTCGAGGGGATGCAGGAGGCGACACGCCTGCCGGAGGACGAGGTCTGCCGTGCTTGCTTCACACGCGAGTATCCGACCTCCGTTCCGCTTGGAGCCGAGAAAATGCGGTTTGAAGGAGAGGCTGAAGGGGTTTCCGGGAAGGAAGAGCATATCCCGGAAACCCCTTCAGCGATGCTTTCTGCACCCTTCGGGTGATCCTGAAGGGGCCGGCCCGCCGGCCAGGAGTTGGTGCAACACTGCTGACTTCATGAACGGATCCCGATGAATGCGACCGGCCGGCACCTGACTCCGTTCGTTGCTCTCGAGGCGGCAACCGCTTTGAGCGGGGCTGCGAACGGTGTCTCGATGGTGGCGTTCCCCTGGCTCGTGCTCGAGCTGACCGGCAGCGCGTCCTACGCCGCCGCGATCGGCGCCATCACGCTCGTTCCGCTACTCCTCACGTCTCTCCTCTCGGGGACGCTCGTCGACATCCTCGGCAGGCGCCGCGTCTCGGTCGTTAGCGACCTTCTCTCGTTGGTGAGCGTCGCCGCGATCCCGATCTTCAGCGGGCTTGTTGGGCTCAGCTTCGCGCTCCTGGCCGTTCTGGCCGTGATCGGGGCGTTCTTCGATCCGGCCGGGATCACCGCGCGCGAGTCGATGCTCCCCGAGGCGGCCCGAGCTGCCGGGCTCGAGCTCGAGCGCGCGAACGGTATGCACGAGGCGATCTGGGGCGTTGCGTATCTCGTCGGTCCCGGCGTCGGCGGCCTGTTGATCGCGGTCGTCGGTGCCACGAACGCGTTCTGGGCGACCGCCGCGCTCTTCGCAGTCTCGGCCGGGCTCATGTTCGCCGTGCGAATCCCGGGCGCCGGCCGGCCGGCGATGCACGGCAAGCTGAGGGAGTTCTGGCCGGCGACCAAGGAAGGTCTCGTCTTCCTCTGGCGCGAGCCGGTCCTGCGAAGCGTCGCGATCGTGACTGCCCTCGTCGTCGGGTTCTGGCTCCCCATTCAGGGCGTCCTGCTGCCGGTCTACTTCGAGGCTCGGCAGGAGCCGGGCCACCTCGGAGTCGTGCTGATGGCGATCAGCGCCGGAGCCGTCATTGGCGCACTCGCGTATGCGGCGGTCGGCGCGCGCTTTCCCCGGCGTCGCGCGCTGAACGTCTCTCTGCTCGGATCTGCTCTAGCGGTTCTCGGAATGGCCTTTTTGCCGCCGCTGGCCGCGCTTCTTGCCTTGGGGTTCGTTGCCGGGGTCGCCTACGGGCCGATCAACCCGATCAGCAACGTTGCCCTGCAAGAACGGACGCCCAACAGACTCCGTGGAAGGGTGCTCGGGCTCTCGACATCGATCGCGTATGCGGCAGGCCCGGCGGGCTACCTGCTTGTCGGGCCGTTGATCGACAAGCTCGGCGTCCGCGGGGCGTTCATGCTCCTTGCCGGCGGCCTCGTCGTCGTTGCCGTCGTGTCCTTTGCCGTTCGTGGTTTCAAGGGCCTCGACGACGTCACGGACAGAGACGTCGGATCAATCATCTAGGCTCGATTCATGACCTCCTCGGAGCAGACGTACGCGGGTGCCGGCGTGTCGCTCGCCACCGCCGACGCAATCGTCGACCGACTTCGAGCTGCCGTTGGCTCGACCGCGACGCCCGCTGTTGCCGGGGCCTTTGGTGCCTTCGCCGGCCTCTTCGCGATTGACGAGAAGCGTCTGCTCGCCGCCTCGACGGACTCCGTCGGATCGAAGCTCGTGCTCGGCCGGCTGGGCGACAGGCTTCGCTGGTGCGGCGCGGATCTCGCTGCGCACTGCATCAACGATGTGCTCACGACCGGCGCGGAGCCGCTCTTCTTCCTCGACTACGTTGCTGCCAACACGATCGACATCGAGCAGGTCGCAGAGCTGATCGAAGGCGCAGCCGATGTCTGCCGCGTCGCGGGGTGCGCGATTCTCGGTGGCGAGACGGCGGAGTTGCCCGGTATCTATCGTGAGGACGAGATCGACTTCTGCGGCACAGCAGTTGGCGTCGTCGATCGCGACCGGGTCGTGGATGGGTCGCGCGTCGAGGAAGGGGACGTCGTCGTCGGCTACCCGTCGGCCGGGCTTCATGCCAACGGGTTCTCACTCGTCCGCAAGATCGTGGGCGACGGCACTTTTGACGCCGACCTGCTTCTCCCACCGACGCGGCTCTACCTCGACGATGTTCGCGCGCTACGCACCCGCGCGGACGTGCGTGCGCTCGCTCATGTCACGGGCGGCGGCATTGCCGGGAACCTCGCCCGGGTTCTCCCGCAGGGACTCGGTGCGCTGATCGACCCATCGTCGTGGGAGCGCCCGGAAGTCTTCCAGTGGCTTGCCGACAACGGCGTCGCCGAGGACGAGCTACGGCGCGTCTTCAACATCGGGATCGGATACTGCGCGATCATTCCAGCAGCCGACGCGCGAGATGACGACCTCGTGATCGGACGGATCGTCGTCGGCGGCAGGGTCGCGTGGGCATGACGGACGGCGGCGGGATCGGCGTGCTCGTCAGCGGAGCCGGATCGAATCTGCAAGCCCTGATCGACGCGGGAGTACCCATCGCCGCCGTCGCCTCGAACGTTGCCGGGGTAATCGCGCTCCGCCGCGCCGCCTCGGTCGGAGCGCCCACTGCGGTGTTCGCGCTCGACGCCTACTCGGATCGCGACAGCCGTGACGCAGCCATGGCCGACTGGCTCGTCGCACACGACGTCGGGCTCGTCGTCTGCGCCGGCTACATGCACCTTCTTCGGCCTGTGTTCCTCTCCCGCTTCCCGGGTAGAGTCGTGAACGTGCACCCGGCGCTGCTTCCTGCATTCCCCGGAGCCCACGCCGTCGAGGACGCTCTCGCGGCGGGGGCGGCCGAGACCGGAGCCACGGTTCATCTCGTCGATGAAGGCGTCGACACCGGCTTCGTGCTCGCGCAGGAGGTGGTGGTGGTCTTGCCGGGCGACACGGCCGAGACACTGCACGCGCGCATCCGCGTCGTCGAGCATCGCCTCCTCCCAGAAGTCGTGAAGGAGCTGCTCGCGGCATGAGGCGAGCACTTCTCTCCGTCTACGACAAGACCGGCGTCGCCGCGTTCGCGGAGGAGTTGCTGCGCCTCGACTTCGAGCTCGTTGCGAGCGGTGGCACAGCTCAGCTGCTCGCCCACGATGGCCTGCCGGTGACGCCGCTCGAGGACCTGACCGGCTTCGCCGAGATGCTCGGGCATCGCGTCGTCACCCTGCACCCTGCAGTCCACGGCGGCATCCTCGCCCGGCGCGACGTCCCCGAGGATGTTGCCGACCTCGAGACGCACGGGATCGCTCCGATCGATCTCGTCTGCGTCAATCTGTATCCGTTCGAGCAGACCGTCTCGCGGCTCGATGTCGAGTGGGACGATGCGATCGAGAAGATCGACATCGGCGGCCCTGCGCTTCTCCGTGCCGCGGCGAAGAACCATGCGCACGTGATCCCCGTGTGTCGGCCGAAGGACTACTCCCGCGTTCTCGCCGAGTTGCGGGATGGGGATGTCTCGGTGGAGACACGCCGCGAGCTTGCCGCTCGCGTCTTCGCGACGACTGCCGCCTACGACAGCGCGGTCACGCAATGGCTCTCGCGGGGGCTCGGCTTCCCCGAGACGCTTGTGCCGGTGCTCGACCACGCGCTCGACCTCTCCTATGGCGAGAACCCGCACCAGAAGGCCGTTTTCTATACCGAGCGAGGTGCGCGCACTCACCTGCTGGCACGCGTCGAGCAGCTCCACGGTAAGCAACTCTCGTTCAACAACCTCAACGACCTTTCTGCCGCCAGGCTGCTCGCACTCGAGTTCGACAGACCCGCCTGCGTGATCGTGAAACACGCCAATCCATGCGGAGTCGGGGTGGCGGACACCATCGAGGAGGCGTACGAGAACGCTCTTGCGGGCGACCCGGTATCGGCGTTCGGCGGCGTTGTCGTGCTGACGAGGCCCGTCAGTGCAGCGTTGGGCGAGCGGCTCGCCGAGCAGTTCGTCGAGGTCCTCTTCGCGCCCGGCTACGACGTCGTGGCGATCGAGGCGCTCGTCCAGAAGCCCGGAATGCGCATTCTCGACGACGGCGAACGGCGCTCCGCGGATCCGTCCGAGTGGGACCTGAAGCGGGTGCTCGGAGGGATGCTCGTGCAGGAGCGTGACAGCGGCCCCGATCCCCTCGATGGGATGAACGTCGTCTGCGGTGAGGTTGCTCCCGCGACGTGGGACGACCTTCTCTTCGCCTGGGCGATCGTGAAGCACACGCTCTCGAATGCGATTGTGATCGTCCGGAATGGCCAGACGCTGGGAGTGGGGGCCGGGCAGATGAGTCGTGTCGACGCGGTGCGAATCGCGCTCGAGAAGGCGCGGGAGCACGGGCACTCGCTCGACGGGGCCGTTCTCGCCTCCGACGCCTTTTTCCCTTTTGTGGACGGTCCCGCCATCGCACTCGAGGCAGGCATAGGCGCGATCATCCAGCCGGGTGGCTCAAAGCGTGACGACGAAGTCATCACGGCGGTGCGGGATGCAGGTGCGACGATGGTCTTCGCCGGACGCCGGCACTTCCGGCACTAGAGAGCTCGGATCACTTCTACGACCCGTTGCGGAGCGGCAGCGTCGAAGGGGCACTTCGGCTCCTGCGTTCCTGAGGGATGCGCTCCTTGGACGTGCGCTGCGCGCGTAGTGTTCGGCCCATGAACCGGACGTACCCCACGCTGCTCGACCTCGTCGGCAATACGCCGATCGTGCGGCTCGACCGTTTCGGCGCTGCCGTGCCACCGACCTTGCTGGCAAAGCTCGAGTACCTGAACCCCGGCGGCTCGAACAAGGATCGGATCGGGCTCGCGATGATCGATGCCGCCGAACGCGAGGGCAAGCTCCGCCCGGGTGGCACGATCGTCGAGCCTACGTCGGGCAACACAGGTGTCGGCCTCGCGATCGCGGCGGCGCAGAAAGGGTACCGCTGCATCTTCGTGATGCCGGACAAGATGAGCCAGGAGAAGATCTCCACCCTGCGCGCCTACGGCGCCGAGGTCGTGATCACTCCGACGGCTGTCGATCACGACTCGCCCGAGTCGTACTACTCCGTGTCGGATCGCCTTGCGGAGGAGATCCCCGGTGGCTTCAAGCCTGATCAGTACTCGAACATGGCCAATCCGGAGGCGCACTACAAGACGACCGCCCCCGAGATCTGGGAGCAGACCGACGGCGGGGAGATCGACGCGATCGTCATCTCCGTCGGCACGGGAGGCACGATCTCGGGTGTCGGGCGCTACTTCAAGGAGCATCGGCCGAAGGTGCAGATCATCGGGGCGGATCCCGAGGGTTCGGTCTACACGGCGGACGCCGACCATCCGCTCGGTCCCTATCTCGTCGAAGGAATCGGCAAGGACACGTGGCCTCAGACGATGAACCCCGATGTTGTGGACGAGTGGATCCGCGTCTCCGACCGCGACTCGTTCCTGACGGCTCGGCGGCTCGCGCGCGAGGAGGGCCTTCTTGTCGGCGGCTCCTGTGGATCCACCGCGTGGGTCGCCCTTCAGGTGGCGGCACGGTTCGGCCCCGACGCCCGCGTGCTCATGCTGCTCCCCGATGGCGGCCGCTCCTACCTCTCGAAGTTCTACGACGACAATTGGATGCTGCAGTACGGCTTCCTCGAGCGGACGACGCCACCGCCGTCGATCGACGAGGTGTTGCGCTTCAAGCGCGGTGAGGAGAACGACCTCCCCGACCTCGTCACGATCGAGTCGACCAAGAAGGTCGGCATTGCAATCGAGCTGATGCAGCGCTACGGCATCTCGCAGCTACCCGTCGTCCGTCACGGCACGGCAGAGTCGCTCGCCGACATCGTCGGCTCGATCCAGGAGCGAAGCTTGCTCGACCGGGTGTTCAAGAACCCTGACGCACTCAACGAGGACATCGCAGTTGCCATGCAGCCGCCGCTCTCGGCGGTCGACGTTCGAGCGTCACTCGACGAGGTCTTTGCGGACCTCTCGGGTCCGAGTGCCGCCGTCGTCGTCGGCATCGCGGGGAAGCCCGGGGCGATCCTCACTCGCTCCGACCTGCTCGAGTTTCTCGTGCACCGCCGCACGCACATCGAACTGCGCTAGCGCTACCTCGCGCGGATGGGGGGTGCGGCCGCGTCCGCCCCGAGCATTGCGGGTTCCGGCACGCGGCGGCTCTCGCTTCTGATCGTCGCGAAGACGGCGGCGATGACAATCAGCGCGCCGACGACGGTCGCGAGGTCGAGAGATTCGCTGAGGAAAACGCTGCCGAGGATGATCGCGACGACCGGGTTGACGTACTGGTGGGTGACAACCTGTGAGATCGGTGCGTGATGGAGGAGCCACGCGTAAGCGGTGAACGCAACCAGAGATCCGAAGATGGCCAGGTAGGCCCACGCAGCGAAGGAGGCCGCCGAGATCGCCCCCTTGGAGAGGTCGCCTCCTTCACCGACCGCGAGCGCCGCGACCACGAGCACCAGGCCGGCGCCGATCATCTCGTAGACGGTCGCAACGAAAGGATCCTTCGGCAGAGGCATTCGACGCGAGATGAACGACCCGGTCGACCAGGCGATCGAGCCACAGAGCATGATCGCGAGCCCGGTCGCCGCAGAGCCTCCGGAGATGCCGGATGGGCCTATGATCAGCGCGAGCCCACCAATGCCGACGACAGCTGCGACCTTCGTCGCGCTCGCGACGTGCTCCCGGGCGAGAGTGCGCCAGAGGATCACCTGAAGAGGCACAGAGCCGGCGATCATCGCCGCCACGCTCGAGTCGATCCGCGTCTCCGCGAGGGTCACTGCCCCGACGCCACAGGCAAGCAGCATCACGCCGATGATGAGGGCAGCACGAGCCTCCCGCCACGGGACACGCAGCGGCGTCCGCCGGAGCGCAAGGATCGATCCGAGCAGGAGGCCGGCGACGGTGAACCGCAGCCCTGCGGAGAGCAGCGGCGGCATCGTCTCGACCGAGACCTTGATCGCAAGGTACGTCGAGCCCCAGACGATGTAGACGATCCCGAGGGCCGTCCAGATTTTCCAGCCGCGGGCCATTCTGTCTCTAACGCTCCCCATCTCTCATTCCATCTCAAACGACCCGCTTGGCGAAATCGTGAGATGGAGCAGGCGCTAGATGAAGCTCGCCGCGTGGCCGCGCGCGTTCGCCTCGCGCAGCTCGCGCGCGTCGAGCGCGCCGATCCGTTCGAGAAGCTCGAGCTCGTCGCGCAGGTGCGTGCCCATCATCTCCGGGCCGTCAGTCGCAATCGTGAACGCCACTCCGTGCTCGACGAAGGCGCGGAACGTGCTACGGATCGCCTCCTCGTCGGCGAGCGCCTTCGTCAGCAGGTTCGAGGTGGGGCAGATCTCGAGCACGATGCTGGCTTCGCGCAACTTCTCCATCAACGCCGGATCGTGGGCAGCCAGGATGCCGTGCCCGATCCGGTCGGGGCGGAGGCTATCGACGACCTCTCCGATCTCCTCGGCGCCGGTTGCCCCCTCCTCGCCGACATGGATTGTGACGCCGAGCCCTGCGGCGCGCGCGGTCTCGACCATGGGCTGCACAGACGTGTAGTCATAGCGTCTCCCGCCGGGGCGCGGCCCGGCGATATCGATTCCCACGACGCCACGGTCTGCCCAGGCGATCGCCTTGTCGACGATGATCGAGTTCTGCCGCGCGTCGAACGTTCGATCCATCATCAGGATCAGCCCGGCGCGTACCTGCGGGTACTCGAGCCTCGCCCGGTCGAGCCCGCGGATCGCGGCCAGGATGATATGGTCGAGGTCGCGCTCACCGCCACGGTTGCGCTTCATCGGATTGAAGCGGAGCTCGAGCGTCGTGATCCCCTGGGAACGGTACGCGCCGCCGATTGCGCTGTGCACCGAGCGCTCGACCGCGAGTGGGGAGGACTGGATCAGCTCCGTCCAGTGGTAGATCGCATCGAGTGCGTCGAGGTTCTCGACGCCCCGCGGATCTGACACCGTGACGAGCTTGTCGAACTCCCAGAAGTCCTTCACCGGCAGCGCGATCCCCTGCTCGTGCGCGAGGCTCCACAGGATGTCGGAGGCAACCGAGCCGCCGAGGTGGGTGTGGAGCTCTGCAAGGCCCTCGTCGGCAGC
>JBKJVI010000064.1:0-31799 GCA_046590225.1 Gaiella sp.
CACCGCGAGCACGACGTAGAGGACGTCCAGCATCCCGAGCGCCACCTGCTCGGCACCGAGGATCCCGACGAGTGTTCGGGCAGACGGCTCGCGGACTACGACCGAGAACCCCTCGACGAGCTCCTTCCTGACGCTCGCGCCCGACGCGGGATTGGCGGCCGGCCCGGCGATCGTCATCACGAGCAGCGCTCCCCCGAGCACGGACGCCCCCATGACGAGAAACACCCAGCCCGGGCCGGAGATCGCGAGGATGAGGCCGGCGAAAGCCGGAGCGATCAGGATGCTCGTGCTTTCGTTCCACCCGGAGACGACGTTCGACGCCGTCAGCTCCTCGGGTGTGCGGCAGAGCCCCGGGGTGAGCACCGCCATCGTCGGGCGCGTCATCGTCGTGGCCGTTGCGGCAACCGCGGCGCAGCCGTAGGCGAGGGCTGCCGGGCCGTCGAGCAGCAGCACCGCCGCTGTAGCGCTCATCGCCGTCGCCTGGATGAAGTAGCCGACCGTCAGCACGCGAGCCGGGCGGTAGCGATCCCCGAGAACGGACGCGAAGGGGGCGAAGATGGTTGCCGGAATCATCTGGATCAGGGCGACGAAGCCGGCGGCGGTCGCGCCGCCACGGCCGTACGCGTACACGAGCATCGCGATCCAAACGGCCCATTCGGCCCCGTTGAAGGCCGAGAACGCGATCTGGACACGGCGAATGTCTGGATTTCGGGCGACGACTGCCACGACGCGGCGAATCAGACGGAGGTGGTTCTTCACGGACGATGCAGCCTCGAGCGGGCAATCACGCGAAGGCGCTCTCCGAGCGCGGGTATCTCCCGGACAAGCTCGTCGACGCGGCCGGCGGGGATAATCAGTGCCCGCACCGCGCTCGCGGCCGTCGCCGTCGCCGTGCGCGCATAGCCGAACCCGGCTCCCCATTCGAGCGCGGCGATCTCGCCGATCGGCTCTCCGACCCCGAGTGTCGCGACGGGCTCACCCCCGCGCGTGATCGCGGCCTCCCCGTCGAGCACGATGTAGAGCTCCCGGGAGCCGTCACCCTCGACGACGATCGCATCTCCCTCGACGAACGAGCGCTCGGTGGCGGCAGCGAGCACGCGCTGAGCCTGCGCATCGTCGAGGTCGGAAAACAGCGGCAACAGTCGCAACTCGTCCGCAGAAGCATGTGGTCGTCCGAGCCAGCCGCGCTCGAGAGCCACGTGCGGCTCGAACACGACGGGCGGCGGGGATGGATGGCGGGGTACGGGCTCGTTCGCCAGGAAGTCGATCGTTGCCGCAACATCCTCGTCGCGCGTCGTAAAGTTCATGATGCACATGCGCATCGAGAACCGCCCGCGCAGCCGAGTGGAGGAGATGAACGCTATCCCGGATCGCTCGAGCGCCGCGATCAGCTCCTCATGCATCGCATCCGATTCGTACTCGTCCTCTGCCTCCTCGAAGCGCCTGCTGAAGCAGACCACGCCGAGCTGCGCGGGCGATGTGATCTCGAGCGTCACGCTCTCCTCGATCAGCCTCTGTGCGAGGAGCGCCTGGTCGATCGAGCGGTCGATCGCATCACGAAAGGCCGCAACGCCGAAGGTACGGACTGAGGTCCACACCTTGATGGCGTGGCTCGTGCGCGAGAGCTGCATGCCGAGATCGGAGAAGTTGACCTCCTCCTCGCCCGGAACGGCGTCGAGGAGATAGTCGGGGGTGATCTCGAAGGCTCGGCGGAGCAGCGGTCCGTCGCGGACGAGGACGCAGCCGCACTCATATGCCTGGTAGAGCCACTTGTGAGGATCGAGTGTGACCGAGTCCGCCAGTTCCAGCCCCACGAGGGCCTCGCGGCCGCGTTTGGTGAGCGCAGCGAAGGCGCCGTACGCTGCGTCGACGTGCAGCCAGACGCCTTCCTTGCGACACACTGCAGCGATCTCTGGCAGTGGATCGACGGAGCCTGTATTCGTGCTGCCGCCACTGACCGAGACGAACAGCGGTCCGCGGCCCGCAGTTCGGTCGGCCGTGATCGCCCGCTGGAGCGTCGCTGGATCGAGCCGGAACCCCTGGCCGACGGGAAGGACACGCACCTGGTCTGGCCGGAAGCCGAGCACCCTTGCGGCCCGGGCAAGCGAGGAATGCGCCTGATCGGGGACGTATGCCACGAGATCGTCGCTCATCGGCCCCACCAGGGCCTCCCGTGCGCAGGCAAGAGCGGTCATGTTCGCCGCGGAACCTCCGCTGACTAGGAGTCCTGAGGCTGATGCGGGATAGCCGATCCAGTCCTTGAACCACCCGAGCACCTCGAGTTCGACCTGGGACGGGCCGGCGGACTCCATCCAGGATGAGGCGTAGACGTTGGCCGCGCTCGCAACGAAGTCTCCAAGCGCTCCGGGCCACGTTCCGCAGTACGAGATGAACGCGAAGAAGCCGGGGTGATCCCCACGGGAGCGATACGGGAGGACGTCACGCTCGAGGCCGGCGAGGACCTCGGCGAACGATGTGGGATCCTCGGGCGCGGCCTGCCCGAGCAACTTCTGCATCGCACCGACGGTCGCGCGGCGGATCGGCGGGGCCTCCTCGTCGGTGAGGTGGCGCACGAGCATGTCGACGGTGCGGTAGCCAGCCTCCCGCATCTCCTCTGCGGTCAACTGAAGCGCGCTGCGAGGGACGGCACCCACCCGGGCAGTATCTCCTGTTGTCGGGACGGCTGCACCCGGGGTAGCTCCGATTCGCGATACTGCAGGCATGAGCAGCGATCGCTCTGGTGAGCTCATCGCCTATGCGCGCGGTCTCGAACTGCGCGACGAGGACGTCGCGAGTCGCATCGAGGATGCGGGTGGGGTGCTCCGTCGGGTCGACGACGTTCGCACTCGCGCGGAGCACATTCGCATTGCGCACGACGCGATACCTGTCGAGATCGAAAGAGCCGAGGAAGCCGTCTTCGAGGCGCAAGCGCGGGAAGCCGATGCGCGGCGAGAAGCGGCCGACGCCGATCGAAAGCTCGCGGTCGTCCAGAGCTCGAAGCGCGCGGGCGAGGATGCGAGGACAGCGGCCGAGCGGGCGGTTCGACGGACGAACGTCCTTCAGGTCGATGCTGCCGAGGGCGTCGCCCGGCAGCAGGAGCGGCTGCGGATGATCCTGGCGGATCACGTGGCGCTGCGTGCGGAGGCGGATGGCCTCGCGGTCGAGGCGCGGACGGTCGCCCGCGACGTCGCCGCGTTGCCCCGGCTCTCGGAATCGGGCCGGAAGGACCCTGGAGCTTCGCTCGCGGAGATCGAGGAGTGGGGAGCACGAGCGCACTCGGCGATCTTCGTCGTGCGCGGTGGCCTCGAGATCGAGCGCGAGCGAATCGTGCACGAGGCCACCGCGCTCGCGGCATCGGCGCTCGGTGAGCAGGTTGCGGGGGCGAGTGTGGCGCTCGTACGGCGGCGGCTCGAGCAGGAGCTCGGTCAGGCGTAGCGCGCTGCACAGACGCAACCCTGGCGACCGGCTAATGCCGGCCACCTGGCCACTCCGGAAGCTACGGAAACTGCGGGTCGTTCGGCCGCAGGTCGAGGTTGCCGCCGTTCCTGCACTCCGCCGGAAGGCGGTAATCGAGCCGTGCCACGCTCGCGTCGGAGATGTCGCGAGCACGCTGTGCGTCCATCAGCGTCCGTGCCGTCTCCGCGTCGAGTCCGAGGCGACGTCCGAGCGCGACGCCTTCCTGAAGGGCGTAGCACTCCGTTTCCGCCTCGTTGCGGATGCCGCGCAGGTGCGTTGCCTCATGGGCCAGCACGCTGACTGCGAACGCCGCGTCGTCCAGCGGCCCGAGGTTGCCCTCAAAGGCAATCCGATACAGCGACCTACAGATCATGGGCTCGAGATATGAGATGCCGCGCGAGATAAACGCAACCCCAGCGGCGTCCGAGCCGACTCCGGTGAACGAATACGCGTCGTCGCAGTACACGCGGACGTTCCGTCCGGCGATGCGCGACGCCTCGGCGGTGAACCGCTTCTCTGCTCTCGCCTGCTCCGCTGCGCTCACGGACGACCAACCGGCGTCACGATCGACGCGGTACGCGTAGACGAAGAGCCCTATCGCGACGACGAGCATCAGGATTGCTGGAACCCGTGTCCGCCTCGTCGAGCGCGGAGCAGCGGGAACGAGAATCGGTTCACCCTCTTCGTCGACGGTCTCGACCCAGCCGAGATCTGCGTCGTCTGCGCCTGGAAGCCGGCGCGACATCGTGGCTGGCTCGGCAGGCTCGACGTCCGCCCGTCGTTCGCGGATCCCCCGGACGACGAACTCGATCTCCATCGCGGCAAGAATCGCAAACGGGAGCCAGAACGGGATCGCCGACTGCAGGCGCTCCGAGAGCAGCCAGAGAACGACGAACACGAGTGCGCCGATGCGGGAGGCGGTCTGAACGCGATCCCGCGGGCTGCTCTCCACCCGTTCAGCTTAGAGACGTATGATCCCGCGATGATCGACCCACTGGAGCGGTGGCGCGAGATCGGCCTGGAGGACAAGCCCGACTACGCGGGGCTGCTCACCTACTCGGCGCTGCCGTTCACGCAGGACCCGGCCGACCTCGTTGGCGTCGACGTCGCGATCGTGGGTGCGCCGATGGACGATCTCACGTCGGATCGGCCGGGAACCCGCTTCGGGCCTCGCGCCATCCGCGCGGCGAGCTGTCCGCCGGGGCGGCATCTCGAAGCGAAGATCGATGCGATGGAGGAATTGCGCGTGATCGATTTCGGCGATGCTGCAGTGCTCCCTTCGGATCCCGTTGGGAGCCATGCGGCGATCGAGCGCACGGTGGGCCAGGTCGTTCAGGCGGGAGCGATTCCCATCATCCTCGGCGGCGATCACTCCATCACCGAGCCGAACGTGAAGGCCGTCGGCACCAAGCACGGGCCTGTCGCTCTCGTGCACTTCGACACGCACACGGACACCGGAGAGGAGGTGTTCGGCGTCGAGATCTCGCACGGCACACCGATGTACCGACTCGTCCGTGACGGCCACGTCGACGGATCGCACTACGTGCAGATCGGCCTGCGCGGCTACTGGCCCGGCGAAAAGGAGTTTGCCTGGCAGGCCGAGCATGGCATCACGAGCTTCTTCATGCACGACCTGCGCGACCAGGGGCTCCGTGCCGTCGTCGAGCAGACGATCGCGATCGTGGGCGCGATGCCGGCGTTCCTCACCGTCGACGTCGACGTTCTCGACCCGGCGTTCGCGCCCGGCACCGGAACGCCCGAGCCTGGCGGAATGACGAGCGCCGATCTCCTGTGGGCGTGTCGGCACCTCGCGAGCGGCCTCGACCTCGTCGGGATGGACGTCGTCGAGATCCTGCCGACGGGCGTCGCGTCCGCCGATATCACGGCGCTCGTCGCCGAGCGCGTCGTCCGTGAGACGCTCACCGGGATTGCGGTCAGACGCTTACGCGCCCGGCACTGACGCAAGCGGCATATCGCACTGCCAGATCTCCCGGTGTTGCACGATGCCGAGGTTCGAGCAGTGATCGACGCCGAGGCTCGGGTAGCCGTTGAGGATGCCCTCCTTGCACGCATACCAGTAGCCACCCGGCGCGGATGACGGTGCTGCGGTCGCACCGCAGGCCCCGACGACACCGGCCTTCTGGGGCCAGCGCTGATCCTGAGCGACCACCATCAACACGACGACAGCGACGCCGGCCAGAACGATCTTCAAGATGGTCATGTGTTGCTCGTTTCGACGGAAGGCAGGAGCCGAGCGTGATGAGCTCCTGGTTCGGTATCGGCAGATCGAGCCAGGGGGTTGAACGTCCTCGGGACACCGAGCGGACCTGCGGCGTGCGCCCCGGGGGATCGACTAGAGTCGCCGGCATGGCTGCTGTGAGGATGGATGGCAAGGAACTCGCCGCGAAGGTCCGCGAGGGTGTTGCGCGCGAGGTGGCCGAACTCGGCCACGTTGGGCTTGCGACCGTCCTCGTCGGTGACGACGAGGCATCGCACGTGTACATCGCCGCGAAGCACAAGGCGGCGACGGAGGCCGGAATCGACGCGCGCGACGTACGGCTCCCTGCGGACACCGCCGAAGCCGATGTGCTCGCGCTCGTCGACCAGCTCAACAACGACCCCGAGGTCGACGGGATCCTCGTCCAGCTTCCGCTTCCCTCGCACATGAGCGAGACGAAGGTGACCTATACCGTCTCGCCCGCCAAGGACGTCGATGGGTTCCACCCGCTGAATGCCGGCAACCTCTACCTCGGAACGCCCATTCACGTACCCGCGACGCCGTCCGGTTGCATGGAGCTTCTGCGCGAGTACGGCATCGACCCGTCCGGTAAGGAAGCCGTTGTGATCGGCCGCAGTGAGATCGTCGGTCGGCCCATGGCCATGCTGCTGATGCACGCGAACGCCACCGTGACGGTGTGTCACTCCCGTACAGCCGCCCTCCCGGCCCACGTTCGGCGGGCAGACATCGTCGTGGCCGCAGTCGGCCGTCCTTCGATCGTGACGGCCGACATGGTCAAGCCAGGAACCGCCTGCCTGGACGTCGGCCTGACGCGCACGGAGGAGGGAATCCGCGGCGATATCGACGCGTCCGTCGAAAGCGTGGCGGGGTTTCTGACCCCGATGCCCGGTGGTACCGGCCCGATGACGATCGCGATGCTCCTTCAGAGCACACTCAAGGCTGCGCGGTATCGCCGCGGTCTGCTTGCTTTCCCCGGCTCCTGACGGTACCGTTCTCGCGGCTTCGTTAAGTCGTACGGTTTCAATCCTTGGGGCTGTACATGTTTCAGGAGGACGTTCGTTGTCAGAGATTGGCACCGTCAAGTGGTTTTCAAACGAGAAGGGCTTCGGGTTCATCGAGCGCGAAGGCGGAGAGGACGTTTTCGTCCACTTCTCGGCAATCACGATGGACGGATACAAGTCCCTCACAGAGGGACAAAAGGTGGAGTTCGAGGTCGTCCAAGGGCCGAAGGGTGCTCAGGCGGCGAACGTCACGGCGGCTGCATAGCTTTCCGGATTCGAGCTTCGTGCGACGGGCCCCGTAAGGGGCCCGTTGTCTTTCTCGGCTGAGGAATCGGGGACTCGGGTCAGGGCTTCTTCGTCCCACTCGCGCCGCCCCGCGATGCGTATGTCGCCCGCGGAAGCGGCTGACGGAGTTCGGCGGCATGCGCATCTCGCGTGCCTCTGGTGTCTGTCCGGTGGGTTCTGTATTCTGTTGGCTATGGAGGCAACTTTGGTGGAGACGGTTCGCGAGGGTTCTGTGGTTGGTTCGCCGGCTGACCTTGCGGCTGCCTTGGGGGCGCGGGATGCCGCAACGCAGGAGCGGGTCGATGAGCTTGCGGGTCTGTCTGCGCATCTGAGTGCTGCGACGGCGCGGTGGCTCGAGGTTGTGTGGGAGATGCACGTGGAGAACGACAGCAGCGACCTACGGGCCTTCATGGCGTGGCGGTGTGGGATCACGGGTCGCGAGGCACGGGAGTTCCTGCGGGTCGCGGAGGCGCTGCAGGGGTTGCCTCTGATTCGGGCGTCGTTTGGCCGGGGCGAGTTGACGTTCACCAAGGTGCGGGCGCTGACGCGGGTTGCGACCGCTGTGTCGGAGGAGGGGTTGCTCGATCTCGCGGGGGCGCTCTCGGCGTCGCAGTTGGAGCGGGCGCTTCGCGTGTTTCGTCGGGTCGCGGTCGAGGATGCGCGCCACGCGCAGGAGCTCGAGTATGTCGACTACTACCTCGACGACGACGGCACCCTGTTTCTGCGGGCGCGGCTCGCGGCAGAGGACGGTGTGCTGGTGATCAGAGCGCTCGAAGCGGCGCGTGAGCGGGTCGTTTCGCGTCGCCATGAGGAGCGTGCGGCAGGTGCAGCGGGCGATCCACCCGAGGAGAAGCATGTCGACGCGCCCGCGCAGACGGAGATCGGAACAGACCCCACGGAGATGGTGCCGGATCACGCGCAGGGATGGGAGCCGGCTGTCATGGAGTCGGCCGGTCATCCCCGTCCGGCGAGGGTCGAGGCGCTGCTCGATCTCGCCGAAGCGTCACTCGCTTTAGAGTGCGAGTCGGGCCGCGAGCGGGCGCGAGTCGTGGTTCACATCGACGCCGCAGCCCTTACGACCGATAGTGGAGGTCGTTGTGAGTTGGAGGATGGCCCGCTGATCTCCCTGGAGACGGCCCGTCGGCTTGGCTGTGATGCTGATGTGGCAGCGCAACTCGAGCGTGACGGCCTCCCTGTAAGTGTCGGGCGCAGCCGTCGCACCGTCCCTCCCGCGTTGCGCCGCCTGCTCGAGGCACGGGACGACAGCACGTGTTGTGTTTCCCTGGCTGTGAGCGCAGCCGTCATCTGCAGGCGCATCATCGTGAGCACTGGGCCCATGGGGGTGAGACGAGCCTCGAGAACCTCGTCCTGCTCTGTTATCAGCATCACCGTTTGGTGCACGAGGGCGGCTACACCGTCGAAGGGGACCCCGAGAGCGGCATTCGCTTCCGGAACCGCTATGGGGTCGTCTGGCCGCTCGCGCCACCCCGGCCACCCCCCGGGCGCGCGGACGACCTGATCGCCGAAAACGAGACCCGGGGACTCCGGATCGACCTCGACACCAACCGAAACGGCAGCTCGGGTACCTTCGAACTCTGGCGCGCCGTCGCAGCCATCAGAGACGCAGCCGCCTGAGACAGCCGCCGCGCCGAGTATCGAGCTCCTGGTGGTCAGTCGGAGCTCCTGGGATCCAGCTGACGCCTGTGCGGAGCACTCTCGGCGCTCGTACAGCAACAATGGTGGCCCCACCAACCAAAGTGAAGGCAGCGGGATGGCGATCGACAGAGAAACGGTGTTGCACGTTGCGCGGCTCGCGCGGCTCGACCTCACAGAGAGTGAGGCCGATCGCCTGACGCTCGAGCTCGGCGCGATCCTCGAGGCGGTCTCGAAGGTCGCAGAGCTCGACCTCGCGGAGGTTCCGCCGACGTCGCACCCGCTCGATCTCGTGAACGTCTGGGCCGACGATGAGCCGCGGCCTTCACTGTCGCTCGACGAGGCGCTCGCGAACGCACCTGCGCGCGAGGGCGATCTCTTCCGCGTTCCGCCCTCGCACGGTCCCGAGGCGTCGGCGTGATCGACACGCTGCGACTCACCGCGGAGGAGGGCCTCGCGCTCATCGAGAGCGGCCAGCTGTCGTCCGCCGAGCTGCACGCTGCCTACATCGCTGCGGCCGGTGAGCGGGATGAGGAGCTCCACGCCTACCTGCGACTCTGCGAGGCTACCGAGAGCGGAGGCGTGCCGATCGCGCTGAAGGACGTCATCTCGACGAAGGGCGTCGAGACGACAGCAGGCTCGAAGATCCTCGCCGGCTACGTGCCCGTCTTCGATTCCACCGTCGCCGCGCGCTGCAAGGCGGCCGGCATGCCGATCATCGGGAAGACGAACACCGATGAGTTCGCGATGGGCTCGTCCACGGAGAATTCGGCCTACGGCCCCTCGCACAACCCCTGGGATCCGACACGCGTGCCGGGCGGATCCGGTGGCGGTACGGCCGCCGCGGTGTCGGGCGGACTCGCGCCCTGGGGCCTTGGCTCCGATACGGGCGGCTCGATCAAGCAGCCGTCCGCGTTGTGCGGCAACGTCGGCCTCCGTCCGACCTACGGCACGGTCTCGCGGTTCGGAATCGTCGCGTTTGCCTCGAGCCTCGACCAGATCGGCCCCGTTGCGAAGACCGTTCGTGACGTCGCGCTGCTCTACTCGATCATCGCCGGCCGCGACGCGAACGATTCGACCACCGTCGAGCTGCCCGAGGCCGTTGAGCTGCCGACGGCGGAGAGCCTCACCGGCGTCCGCATCGGGATCCCGAAGCAGGTGTGGGATCTCGCGGGGATCGAGCCCGGCGTTCGCGCCTCGTTCGAGGCGGCGATCGAGACGGCCCGTTCGCTCGGCGCAGAGATCGGCGAGTGCGACCTGCCGCTCTCCTTCGACTACGGGATGGCCTGCTACTACCTGATCGCTCCTGCCGAGGCGTCCTCCAACCTTGCCCGCTACGACGGCGTCCGCTATGGCCCGCGGGTCGACGCACCCACCTACCGCGAGATGGTCGAGCAGACCCGCGACGCAGGCTTCGGCGACGAGCCGAAGCGCCGCATCATGCTCGGCACCTACGCGCTCTCGGCCGGCTACTACGACGCGTACTACGGCCAGGCGCAGCGCGTCCGCACGCTTCTGATTCGCGAGCATCGCACGGCGCTCGAGCAGTTAGACCTCATCGCGACGCCCACGTCACCAACGGTGGCGTTCCCGATCGGCGACCGCGCGGCAGACCCACTCGCGATGTACGCCTGCGACGTGATGACGATTCCCTCGTGTCTTGCGGGCCTACCCGGCCTGAACATCCCGTCTGGTCTCTCCGAGGGGTTGCCGGTCGGCCTGCAGCTGATCGGCTCGCAGTTCGGTGAGAACGCGCTCTTCCGCGCAGGCCACGCACTCGAGCGGGCGATCGGCTTCGACACCGTTCCGGAGCGACTGCGATGAGCACGACCTGGGAGATCGTTGTCGGCCTCGAGATCCACGTGCAACTCAAGACGCGCACCAAGATGTTCTGCCGCTGCGCGGCCGGCTACGGGGCGGGAGAGAACACCCAGACGTGCCCTGTCTGCCTCGGCTTCCCTGGGGCGCTGCCTGTGATGAACCGGACGGCGATCGAGTGGACCGTGAAGCTCGGCCTCGCGCTCGGCTGCGAGATCGCCCCACGCGCCGTTTTTGCCCGCAAGAACTACTTCTACCCCGACCTCCCGAAGGGATATCAGATTTCGCAATACGATATGCCTTCTTGCGAAAACGGCAGCATGATAGTCCCCCTACCGGAAGGCGAGCTGACCGTCGGCATCGTGCGCGCCCATCTCGAGGAAGACGCGGCGAAGACCGTCCACATGGGTGGGCACTCTGGGCGGATCGGTGGTGCCGAGTACTCGCTCGTCGACTACAACCGCGGCGGCACACCTCTGCTCGAGATTGTTACCGCGCCCGACATCCACTCCTCAGAGGAGGCGAAGCGCTTCCTGCTCCTGTTGCGCCAGACCATCGTCGAGCTCGACATCTCTGACGCCGAGATGGAGAAGGGCACGCTACGTGTCGATGCGAACGTCTCCGTGCGGCCGGAGGGCTCCGACGAGCTCCGCACGCGCTGTGAGATCAAGAACATGAACTCCTTCAACTACATCGCCCGCGGGATCGAGGCCGAGGCTGCCCGGCAGATCGCGATCTGGGAGGCCGGGGGAGACGTGAAGCAGGAGACCTTCGACTTCGACGCAGGCTCGGGGACACTGACGCCCCGTCGCTCGAAGGAGGAGGCCGACGACTACCGCTACTTTCCCGAGCCCGACCTGATTCCCGTCGCTCCTCCCGCAGAGATGATCGAGCGCCTCCGAGCGGAGCTCTCCGAGCCGCCCTCCGTGCGTGTCGTCAGGCTCGGGAAGGAGCTCGACCTCGAGCGTGCGCTCGTGCTCGTTACCGGCGGCCTCGACAGGCTGTACGCGGCAACGGTTGCAGCCGGGGCCGATCGCATCGCTGCCTCGAACGTGATCGCGAACAACCTCGTCGGGGCGGGAGTCGACCCTGCGACCGTAGACGCGGTCGAGCTCGCGAAGCTCGTCTCGGCCCGCGAGCGGATTCCGCGGGCAGCGTTCGACGAGGCAATCGCCAAGTCTGGCGATCCCGGCTTCTCGGCCGACCCGTTCGTCGCGCAGGAGGTTGTCAGCGACGCATCGGAGCTCGACCCGGTGATCGACGCGATCATCGCGGCGAATCCGGGCCAGGTCGCGGCCTTCAGAGGCGGCAAGGAGGGACTGCTCGGGTTCTTCGTCGGTCAGGTGATGAAGGAGACGGGCGGTCAGGCTGATCCTCGGGCGGTGAGCGAGCTGGTTCGCGGAAAACTACTCAGCTGAGCAACACGGCTGCTGGCATCATCTAGGCATGCGTCGCACGCTGATCTGCCTGCTTCTTGTGCCGTTCGCGGCCGTGAGCGTGCTGGTCGGTCACATCGTGGCGTATCGGGTCACCGGAGCCCCGGCGGATGACGTGCACGGCTACCTCGCGCACGCGCCCCAGGTCGTGCTGATCCTCGCGACGCTGGCGCTTCTCGGGCTCGCGGCGGACGCACGTGCACGCAGGAGCACCCCGATGCCGCTCGCGCTCCTCGCGATCGGTGCCTTCGTCGCCCAGGAACATCTGGAGCGCCTCATCCACACCGGCGAGGTTCCGTTCCTCCTCACGAGCCCTGCACTATGGGTGGGAGTCGCGCTACAGCTGCCGCTCACGCTCGCGGTCTGGTGGTTCGCGCGCCGGGTTGCGTGTGACCTTGTGTCGTCGCAGCGACGAGCTGCTCCGAGGCTCGTCGCGCTCTCTCTCCCGGAGGGTGCTCCCGCAGGCATCCCCCTCGTATCTCGACTTGCGATCGTGGCCTCGGGGCGGGGCCCTCCCGTCACCTTCTGATTCCGTTCCACGCTGCCTCTCGGAGCGCAGCACCCGCGATCTCAGGAGACCAACATGCGTAGAGCACTCATTCTCGGCGTCGCGCTCGTCGCGCTGGCGATCCCGCTGGCAGCGACAGCGGCGCCGGGCGCCGTCCAGCCGGTCGTGATTCAGATCAGTGTCGTCAACGGGAAGGTGATCGGCGGCATCAAGCGCCCGTCCGTGAAGAAGGGCCGCACTGTGCGGTTCGTGATCCGCACGAATGCCGGCACGGAGGTGCATCTCCACGGCTACGACATCGAAAAGACGCCGAAGAAAGGAACGCCGACAGTGATCCAGTTCGTCGCGAAGGTCTCCGGTCGCTTCGAGCTCGAGCTGCACCACCCGGACGCGCTGCTCGCCCAGTTGACGGTCAGGCCCTGACCGGCTGGCTGATCCCGCACGTCCTCGCCCACGGGATCGGAGGGATCCAGGATCTCCCCGTTCCGCGCTGGCTCTTCTACTGGGGCGGGGCGGTCGTCCTCGTCGTCTCGTTCATTGCGCTCGGCGCCTTGTGGAGGACGCCCCAGCTCGAACGGCACGCGAGCGGGCGCGACCTCGGGGCATCGTTCGGTCGATTCGTCCTCGGGCCTCTACGAATCGTCGTTCAGGCGCTTTCCGTCGCTCTCTTCGGCGTCGTGCTCGCCGCCGCTCTTCTTGGCACGAGCGACCCGACCGAGAACCTCGCTCCCACGTGGATCTACGTCATCTTCTGGCTCGGGATGCCGCTTCTCTCCCTGCTGTTCGGTAACGTCTGGCGGGCGCTCAGCCCCTGGCGCGCCCTCGCAGATGCGTTCGTGTGGCTCTGGGAAAGGACGGGTCGTGAGGCGCGGCCGCTTGCCGCATACCCCGAGCGCGCGGGCCGATACCCGGGCGCGATCGCCTTGCTTGCGTTCGTTGCCCTCGAGCTGTGTTACTCCGATCCGTCGAACCCTCGCGTGCTCGCGGTTGCCATCGGCCTCTACTCGTACGTCGCGTTATTCGGCATGGTCGCTTTTGGCCGCGAGACGTGGTCGGAGCGGGGTGAGGGGTTTGCGATCCTGTTTGCATACATTGCGCGGATCGCACCGCTCGTAGCGGTCGACGGGCGTATTCGCCTGCGGATTCCGCTCACGGGACTTGCGGGAGCGGAGCCACTGCCTGGCTCGATCGTCTTTCTTGCGGTCGCTCTCGGTTCGGTCGGCTTCGACGGCTACAGCCGCACGATCACGTGGCAGGACCTCCTCATTCGCGTCGAGGAGCCGTACATTCTCGATCGTCCTCGCACGGCGGATCTTGTCGTGATCGGAGTCAACCTCGGTGGGCTCATCCTTGCCATCACACTCATCCTTCTTGCCTACCTCGCCGCCTGTTGGCTCGCGAGGGCGTTGGTAGCGGCACCGCGGAGCCTCGTGCCCGAGTTCGCGCTCTCTCTCGTCCCGATTGCACTCGTCTACGCCGTCGCGCACTACTTCTCGCTGTTCGTGATCCAGGGGCAGTTCATCGCTCCGCTGGCGTCCGACCCCTTTGGTCGGGGCTGGGATCTGTTCGGCACCGCGGGCGTGCAACCCGATATCGGGATTCTGAGCCCGAACACGATCTGGTATGTCCAGGCCGCATCGCTCGTGATCGGGCACGTGGCCGGGCTAGCGGTCGCTCACGACCGCGCGGTCGCGATCTTCCGCGATCGTGGCGATGCGCTTCGCAGCCAATACGCCATGCTCGCGCTTATGGTCGTCTACACCGTCGGCGGCCTCTGGCTGCTCTCGCGCGGATGAACCTGCTCGCGCACGGAGGCACGACCGGCCTCATCGCGGAGGTGTCACTCGGCCTGCTCCTTGCGGGCCTCCTCGCCGTCGTCTGGTTCAGGGAGCGGCGCCGGCGGAACCGGGGTGAGCGTCCGTCACGGGCGGCGATGAAGGACTAGGAGCCAGAAAGCCGCCGTATAGAAGCAGTGCGGCGACGGCCGAGAAGAGCGCCGTCTCGGCCTCTCCCAGGCCGGCCAGAGCGCTGCCGAGTGCCGCGACGACGACACCCGCCAGGATGAGGGCGTTCCCCCGAGGCCGGCGCCGGATCCCCATCAGCGCCACGGCGACCGCTGCAATGGTCCCAAGGGAATTGCCGAGGATCGCAAGCACGCGCGCCGGGAAGAGAGCGAGATGGGCCTGCGCCTCCGGAATCGAGCCTCCGGCCACCGGGGCGGTCAGCGGCACGGCAACCGCCACGCCGATCGCGAGACCGATGTAGAGAAGCGTCAACGGGCTGATGCTCGGAACGCCGACGCGGGCGAGCGAGCCTGCGCCGAGAAGAGCCGCAGCGAGCAGTCCGCCGAAGAGGTAGTAGACGCGAAACGCAGGGTCGCTCCAGCCGGCTGCGGCGCCCCAGGCAAGCGCGCCCGAGCCGATCGCAAACGCAGCGATAGCCCCGGCCCAGATGAGCAACTCGGGCGATCTCCGCTCGTGATAGCGTCGCACGAGGTCCGCGCTGAGCCGGAGTGAGATCAGGGTGGCCACGAAGGCGAGGAGAGCTTCCACGACTGCAGAGGGTACTCGTCCGTCTTGCTCGTTTCGCTCGTGGGGGCGAGCCGCCGCACTGGCCGGGTGGTGGTGGGCCGCCCGCCTCCCCATCGCTACCCTCTCAACAGATGTCTCAGAAGCGCTATCTCCTCACGCCAGGCCCGACGCCGGTACCGCCGGAGGTCCTCGCCGCCATGGCTGAACCGGTGATCCATCACCGCTCGCCGGACTTCAAGGACGTCTTCAACGAGGCGGTCGAGCGGCTGCAGCAGGTGTTTCGCACGAGGAACGACGTCCTCGTCTTCACCTCCTCGGGGACCGGTGCGTTCGAGTCCTCCGTCGTCAATCTCCTCTCGTCCGGCGAACCGGTTCTCGTCGTCTCGCATGGCGAGTTCGGCACCCGCTGGCAGAAGCTCGCGGCCGCATACGGCTGCGACGTCGTCGCGCTCGACTACGCGTGGGGCGCGCAGCCTCGAGCGGAGGATGTTGCGCGCGTTCTCTCGGAAAGTGGCGCCCGGGTCGCGCTGCTCGTGCACTCCGAGACATCGACAGGCGTCGTCTCTGACATTCGCTCGCTCGTCGAGGCCTGCAACGACGCGGGCGTGATCTCGGTGGTCGATGCGATCTCGAGCCTCGGTGCGGTGCCGCTCGAGACCGACGATTGGGGCATCGACGTCGTCGTCACCGGATCGCAGAAGGCCCTGATGACTCCGCCGGGACTCGCCTTTGCATCGATCTCGGAGCGTGCGTGGGCGCGCTCGCAGGAGGCGACCCTGCCGCGGTTCTACTGGGACTGGGCGAACGCCCGAAAGAACCAGGCGAAGGGCAGCACGCCCTTCACGCCGGCGACGTCCCTTGTCGTTGCGCTGAACGTCGCCCTCGAGTTGATTCTGGCCGAGGGACTCGAGAGCGTGCACGCGCGCCACGTTGCCCTTGGTCGTGCCTGCCGCGCCGGCGCAAAGGCAATGGGACTCGAGCTCTACTCACCGGACGACGACGGCGCGGCCGTACTGACCGGGATCCTGACGCCTGAGGGAATCGACGCAGTTGCCCTTCGGCTCGCCCTGCGCGATCGGTACGGCATCACGATCGCCGGTGGCCACGGTGACATCGCCGGACGGCTCTTCCGGATCGGCCATATCGGGTACGTCGACATCTTCGACATCACAACGGCGCTTGGCGCGGTGGAGCTCCAGCTCGTCGAGCTGGGTGCGACCGTCCAGCGAGGCGCAGGCGGAGCCGCCGCGCTTGCCGCCTATGCAACGGCGGTCTGATCGTGCGGGTCCTCGTGCGAGAGTCGATCGCCGACGCCGGAATTGCACTCCTGCGATCGAAGTTCGACGTCGACGAGGACCAGTCGACGCCGATCGAGGAGATCATCGGCGACTACGACGCGATCGTGATTCGCTCCGCCACGAAACTGACCGCCGACCTCATCGACGCGGCGACGAATCTGAAGATGATCGGTCGTGCGGGGGTCGGAGTCGACAACGTCGACGTCGAGGCTGCAACCCGGCGGGGAATCGTCGTCGCGAACGCCCCCGAGTCGACGGTGGTCTCCGCGGCAGAGCAGACCGTGGGCTTGATGGTAGCCCTCGCTCGGAACATCCCGCAGGCGCACGCGGCGCTCAAGCAGGGCCGGTGGGAGCGGTCGAAGTGGGGTGGGATCGAGCTCCAAGGGAAGACGCTCGGCGTGCTCGGCTTTGGCCGGATCGGCCAGCAAGTTGCTCGCCGCGCGCTCGGCCTCGGGATGCAGGTGGTTGCCTACGACCCCTTCGTTGCCGACGAACGGTTCCGTGAGCTCGGCGTCGACCACGCACCCTCCGAGGACGCGGTCCTCGCGGTTGCCGATGTTCTGACTCTCCACTCGCCGCTCACGGACGAGACCCGCGGGATGATCAATCGAGTATCGATCGCGAAGATGAAGGATGGGGCTCGGCTCGTCAACGCCGCCCGCGGCGCGCTGATCGACGAGGAGGCGCTCGCGGAGGCGCTCCAGTCCGGAAAGCTCGCGGGTGCCGCCCTCGACGTCTTCTCGGCCGAACCGTACGACGGCCCGCTACTTGGCATCGACAACGTCGTCGTGACGCCGCACCTGGCCGCGTCGACCGACGAGGCGCAGGACAGGGCGGGCGTGATCATCGCCGAGCAGGTGTGCGCCGCACTCGAGGGCGGGCTCGTGTCGAACGCCGTGAACATCCCGATCGTGGACAAGGCGTCGCTCGAGATCCTCAGGCCGTTCATCCCTCTCGCGGCGAAACTGGGCAGGCTTGCGGTGGAGCTTGCGGGCGGTCGGCCCCGGCGCGTCGTCGTGTCAGCGCACGGCCCCCTCGCGGACTACGACACGCGATTGCTCACCGTCGCCGCACTCGACGGCATCTTCCAGGGTCGGGTCGACCAGGTCGTCAACTACGTCAACGCGTCTCTCCTCGCCGCCGAACGCGGGATTGTCGTCTCCGAGGAGCGACTGCGTGGATCGCGCGACTACATGAACATCGTCGAGGTGCGCGTGACGCCCGAGGGCGGGAACGAGGTCGAGGTCTCGGGGACGACGATTGGCCCCGAGCCGCGCCTCTTTCTGGCGAGCGCCTACGGCTTCGGGATCGATATCGAGCTCGCGCCGGACATGGTCTTCTTCCGCTACGACGACGTGCCCGGAGTGATCGGGAAGGTGGGGACGCTGTTCGGGACGAACGGCGCGAACATCGCGAACATGGCGGTCTCGCGAACCCGCGACGGCCAGCAGGCGTTGATGGCGCTCTCCGTCGACGAGCCCCCGTCGGGTGCACTGATCGACGAGATGCACAACGTGGGCTTCGGTGACGCGATCTTCATCGATCTCGAGTAGCGGGGGTCTGTCGGGCTCGTGACGGGACGAGGGTCAGGCTGGGTGATCGCGCAGTTCGCGCTGATGACGGGCGTCGTTGCCGCCGGCTTCCTCCCGCCGGGCTGGCCCGAGGAGGCACGTTCGGCGCGCCTCGTCCTGGCTGCGGCTCTGATCGCTGCCGGTGCTTTCTTCGCCGTCTGGGCAAGTCGCGAGCTCGGCCGTGCGCTGACACCCTTCCCGAAGCCGAGGCCCGTGGGTCTCGTCACGACCGGGCCGTTTGCGGTGGTGCGCCATCCGATCTACTTGGGGCTGCTCGGTGTCTTCGTGGGCTACGGGATCCTCACCGGCATCCTCGCGCTCGCGCTGACCGTCGGCCTGGCTGGCCTCTGGATCGGGAAGACGCGCGTCGAGGAACGGCTGCTTGCCGATGTCTACCCCGACTACGTCGCGTACTGCGCGCGCGTTCGGTGGCGCATCGTTCCGACCGTGTACTGAGTGGCAGCGGCCGGACGTCTGCCCCTACAATCGCTCGATGTCCTGGCCCGATCCCGTGGAACGCGTCGCCGTCTTTCTCCGGACAGCAGGGGCGGAGGCTCGTCTCGAGCAGTTCGAGAGTGCCACTCCCTCTGCACAGGCGGCAGCAGATGCTATCGGGTGTGCGCTGGAGCAGATCGTCAAGTCGCTCGTCTTCGTGTGCGGCACGGAGCCCGTACTGGCCCTCCTTCCTGGTGACCGCCGGGCTGACCCCGCAAAGGTCGCTCTAGCGGCAGAGGCGGGTGATGCCAGGGTGGCGCGCCCCGCCGAGGTGCTCGAGGTAACGGGGTTCGCGCCGGGCGGAGTCTCGCCCGTTCCGCCGCCTTCAGGGACGCTCATCCTCGTCGAGCGGACGATCGTCTCGTCGCCGGTTGTCTGGGTCGGTGGCGGCTCGAACCGACACATGGTAATGCTGTCGCCGCACGAACTCGTGCGGCTGACGGGCGGGTCTCTCGTGGACATCGCGCAGGAGTAGGGAACAGCGTGGGGGACAGGGGGATAGGCTCTAGTCTGTCCCCCACCCAAAGACACAGGTAACGAACACCCCGAGCACGGAGGCACACCATGGAGGCAACCGAGAAGATCTGGATGAACGGCGAGCTGGTCGACTGGGACGACGCGAAGGTGCACGTCGGCGTCCACGGCCTCCACTACGGCTCCGGGGTGTTCGAGGGCGTACGCTGCTACGAGACGCCGAAGGGTCCGGCCGTCTTCCGACTCGCCGACCACATGCAACGACTGCATGACTCCGCTCGGCTGCTCTACATGGACATTCCGTTCACGGTCGAGGAGTTACGCGAGGCGACGCATGAGCTCGTTCGCACCAACGGGCTGCCCGCCTGTTACATCCGGCCGATCGCCTTCTACGGCTACGGGCAGCTGGGCGTCTCGACGCAGGGCAACCCGGTCGAGACCGTGATCATGAGCTGGCCGTGGGGCGCGTACCTCGGCGAGACGGCGCTCGAGCAGGGAATCACGACCTGCATCTCGTCGTGGAAGCGCGTTGGCCCGAACACGATTCCGCACGCCTCGAAGGCGAGTGGGGTGTACCTCAACTCGATGCTCGCGACCACCGAGGCGCGACGCGGAGGATACGACGAGGCGATCCTGCTTACCGACGACGGCTATGTGGCCGACGGACCAGGCGAGAACATCTTCGTGGTCAAGAACGGCGTGATTCGCACGCCGCCGCTCTCGACGTCGATCCTCCCGGGCCTGACACGCGAGGCAGTGGTCACGATTGCCCAGGACCTGGGGTACGTCGTCGAGGAGACTCCGCTCATTCGCTCCGATCTCTATCTTGCCGACGAGTTCTTCATGACCGGCACCGCCGCAGAGGTGACGCCGGTGCGCGCCGTCGACGATCAAGAGCTCGGCGTGGGGCCGGTAACGCAGGAGATCCAGACTGCCTATCTCGATACCGTCAACGGCCGAAACGACCGCTGGGGTCACTGGCTCGACTACGTCGAGGCGGCTGTTCAGGCCTAGAGGCGCGTCATCGGGGAGGGCCTAGCTCGTCGACTCGTCGATGCCGAGTCGCCCCCGCAGCCATGCGAGCTGCCAGGCCCGTTCGGCGGCGACGCCCGCGTCGTATCCATCGTGATGCACGGTCCCGGCGACGTGCGCTGTGACATACGCGACGTTCGCAGTGATCGACGCGCTGGTGGGTGCGCCTCTTGGATCAGGCGGAGTCTCGTACTCCTCCGGGCGGCGCCCGCGCGAGAGCGCAACGACGTCAGCGGCAAAGAGCACGACCTCACGCTGGCCTTCTGTAAGTCGTGACGCGACTGCCGTGGCGGCTGACGCAAACTCGGAAGCCCCGAGCAACGAGAGCGCCTCGGCCTCACGGGAGCTGGTACGGCGTAGCGTCTCGACCGCGTGGGTACAGGCCCGGGCGACGCACGCAGCGGTCAGATCGTCGGCAGCCGCCTCATCCCACGCCACAATGCGCTCGACGAGGCGTGCGCGCGCGGCGGTCAGGATCTGACCCGTGCCACCGGCGCTCACAGGCTCCGAGAGCTCGCACACCCAGAGCTCGTCGTCGATCCAGGGGACGAGGTGGTCGACGGTTGTTGCGCGGACATCCGGCCCGTCGAGCCACTCGCCGGGCGGCGGCCAGACGGCCCCGGTGAAGAGGCTCGTCCGCCCCTCCGAGAGAAAGGTGTAGGCGGTCACCCGGGTCGGTTCCAGTCGCGAAAAGCCTCGAGCAGACTCGCCTCGACCTCGGGCGAGAGATCGGTCTCCTTCAGCTCTCCCGTGAGCTCGACCGTGCGGCGCGCCTGGCCGAGGAAGGCACGGCAGGGTGGACAGATCGCAACGTGCTCCTCGAAGCTACGGGAGTCGTCTGGCGAGAGTTCCTCCTCCATGTATTGCGTGACAAGTTTGACGACGTCGGCGCAGGTCAGCATCGTCGCTCGCTCGCCTCTAGGTACTCCTCGATGGTCGCGCGCACGGTCATCCGCGCCCGGTGGAGGAGGATGCGCTGGTTCCCGTCCAAGATGCCCAGATACTCGCACACCTCGTCGGCAGGCCAATCCTCGATATCTCGAAGTGCGATCACAGCTCTCTGCATTCGCGGCAGAGCGTCGATCGCTTCGAGCATCGCTCCACGGAGCTCAGACGAGAGGAGATGGTGTTCTGGGACGTCGTCCCAGCGGTGAACGACCGTCGACCACATTCCCTGCCAGCGCCCTCCGTCGAAGAAGCGATCCGCGCTCACGCCGATATCGTCCCCTCCCGCCTCCTGCGCCGCGAGCTCGGCCATCGGGATGAACCGCTGTTCCTGATCGGCGCGGCGGCGGGCGCAGTTGCCGAGGATGGTGAAGATCCATGTTCGGAGCGACGATCGGCCCTCGAACGCCCCGAGGCTACGCACGACGTTGAGCCACGTCTCCTGCACGACCTCCTCGGCGACCGCACGGCGGGGAAGAAACGCCATGGCGACCCGAGTCATCGACGGCGAATGCATTCCGACGAGAACATCGAAGGCATTTTCGTCGCCCGACTGCAGTCGCCGCAGGAGCAACTGCTCGGTGTCGGTATCGATCATGCTCGATCAACCTATCTCAAACGGCCTGTCTGTCAGGGCTGCGCCGTACACATGGAAAAGCTTCTGCTGTCGTCACACCGCCTGTAACAACGACGACCTGTCGTGTCTCTACCCAAGTATGAGACCAGAAACCCGCACCGATCACGAGCTCGTCGCTGACTGCGCGCGACGGGACGAGAACGCACTCGCCGCCCTCTATGATCGACACGGGAAGGCCGCCTACGGCATCGCGCTCCGGATCGTCCGTGACCCGGGTCTGGCCGAGGACGCCGTCCAGGAGGCGTTCCTCGCGGTCTGGAAACAGGCTGCGACATACGATGCCAGGCTCGCAAAGCCGGCGACCTGGATTCTCACGATCGTTCATCGCCGTGCCGTCGACCACGTCCGGCGGAGTGTCCGACACGGCGAAATCGCAGAGAGAGCTGCGACATTAGAGACTCCCGTTGTCGCAGTGGGGGTTGACGAGGCGGTTGTGATCCGTGAATCTCGTCGCAGTGTCCAGCAGGCGCTTGCGACACTGCCCGTCAGTGAACGCAACGCGCTCGAGCTCGCCTACTGGGGCGGACTGTCCCAATCCCAGATCGCGGCCCAGCTCGGCATTCCCGCCGGCACCGTCAAGAGCCGCACCTTCGCGGCGCTTGCGCATCTTCGCACCGCGCTCGCGACCACAGAGGAGCGGGTCGCAGCCTAGCGCGTGGCCGTGGCGCGCAACCCTGCGACGACACGATCCTGGTCGTCGACAGTCAAAGCCGAACCGCTCGGGAGGCAAAGGCCTCGTTCGAACAGGCGGGCCGACACGCCTCCGCCGTAGACCGGATCGCTGGCAAAGTAGGGCTGCAGGTGCATCGGCTTCCACACGGGCCGCGCTTCGATGTCGAGCGCCTCGAGGGCGAGGCGAATCGCCTCGCGACCGGAGCCGAACTTGATGGGATCGACGAGAATGCACGTGAGCCAGTTGTTGCTCGCTCCGTAGTCGGCTTCGGGCATGAAGGTGATTCCCGCGTCGTCCGCCAGAAGCTCGCGGTAGCGGACGTTTATCGCCCGTCGCGCGGTCACGCGCTCGGGGAGCGCGAGGAGTTGCGCGCGGCCGAGCGCAGCCAGGACGTTGCTGAGGCGGTAGTTGAAACCAAGCTCCGAGTGCTCGTAGTGAGGTGCGAGGTCTCTCGCCTGGGTCGAGAGCTTTCGTGCGTGCTCGATCATCCCCTCGTCCGACGAGACCAGCATGCCGCCGCCGCTCGTTGTGATGATCTTGTTGCCGTTGAACGAGAACGCCGCGAGCAGGCCCTGGCCTCCGGACGGCCTGCCGCTGTACGTCGCACCGAGCGACTCGGCCGCGTCCTGGAGCAGGAGAACCTCGTGACGGTCGCAGACAGTGCGGAGCGCGTCGTAATCGCAGCACTGGCCGTACAGATCCACGGCGAGAACGGCGCGCACGTGGCCTCCCTGGCGGCGCCGGTCGGTGAGCGCCTCGTCGAGAAGCTCCGGGTCCATCGTCCAGGTGGCGGCGTCGCAGTCCACGAACACCGTTGTGGCACCCGTGTACCGGATCGCATTCGCACTTGCGGCGAACGTCAACGACGAGCAGATCACCTCGTCGCCGGCGCCGATCCCGAGAACGATGAGCGCGAGATGCAGGGCGGCGGTTCCGCTCGAGAGCGCGAGGGCATTCGGAACATCGACGACCGCGGAGAACTCTCGCTCGAAGGCGTCGACGTGTGGGCCGAGCGGTGCGAGCCAGTTGGACGAGATCGCCTCGTCGACGAACTCGTGCTCCCGGCCGGTGGGATGCGGAGGCGAGAGGTAGATCCGGGCCATCGGTCGCGAGCCTACCGTGCGTTCGCCGGCCACGACCAGGGTTACCAGCCCATCGTTCCGGGCGCGCCCTTGAACGGGCCGATCAGATCGCTCGTGACCCAGCCACCGTAGTCCCAGACTGATTCTTGTTACCACGCCTCGCGTCGGGATCACCAAAGCCACCGACCTACCGTGGCGCTATCTGATCAGGGGGACGCAGTGGGCGTCGCGCGGCCCACGACCAGTGTCACCTTGAGGCCTCTTCCGGCGGCCACACCGGCCTGCGGCTTCTGGTCGATCACGGTTCCGGCTGCGCCCGCGGCGTAGCGGATCTTTGTCTTTGCCTTGAGGGTCTTGAGTCGGGCGCGGGCCGCCGTCGCGCTCGAGCCGACGAGATTCGGGAGGAGTCCATAGCGTGGATCGGGACGGCTGACGTAAAGGCGGACGTTGTCCTTCGCGGACAGAAAGCCGGTTCGTGGCTCCTGCTTGAGCACGAAGCCGGGACGCGTTCCGGGCTTGGCAGGGACGCCGATGAGCTCACTTCCAAGCGGCTTCTCGGCGAGCGCGGCGTTCGCCGACGCCACTGACTTGCCGACGACGAACGGGACGCCAACCTCGTTGGGGTAGCACGTCGCCTGTGCTGACGGGCCTCTGCCGGCAAAGTACGCCACGACGCGCGTGCCCGGACAGTAGCCATTGTCGAGCTTGTACGACCCCTTCCGCCAGACAATGCGCTTTTCCGAAGCGGCGATGTACGGCGTCGCCGGGAACTGTTCCGGATCGAGCTTGAGCTGTTTGTCGGCTCGCGTCATGAACGACTTCCAGATCAGTGCGGGCAACGTTCCCCCGGCCACCGGCTTGCCGCCGAACTCGGTCAGCATCGGCTTCAACTCATCGGGATAGCCGACCCACACGGCAACGGCGAGCTGGGGTGTGTAGCCAACGAACCAGGCATCACCGTAGTTGTCGGTCGTCCCCGTCTTGCCGGCTGCCGGCCTGCCGGCGAGCGCTGCGCGCTTGCCCGTCCCCGAGGTGACGACTCGACCGAGAATCGACGTGAGAAGGTCGGCCTGCGCGGTCGTCATCGTCGCTTTGCCCACCGGGCGGTTTTCGGAGACGCGGCCGGTGCGCGCGAACTCGACGCGCTCGATCACGCGCGGGCGATCCTTCGTGAGCGCTCCGTCGACCCGGACCCCTCGGTTTGCGAACGTCGCGTATGCCCTCGTCATGTCGAGCGGGTTCACGGCGACCGCACCGAGACCGATCGAGAAGTATGGGTCGAGCTCGCTCCGGATGCCGAGCGCATGCGCAGTCTTGACGATCTCCTTCGGGCCGACGAGCTTCGTTAGCTGCGCATAGACGGAGTTGTCGGATGACACCATTGCTCGAGCGAGGTCGACGCGGCCGAGATACTCGTTCTCGTAGTTCGTGACGCGCCAGATCCGATCGCCTGCATCGATCTCGACGGGCTTTGACTCGAAGATCGTCTGGGGCGAAATGCCCTCACGCAACGCCGAGGCGAGGACGATCGGCTTGAACGACGATCCTGGCTGGCGCTCGGCCTGCGTCGCCAGGTTGAACTGGCTCTCTCGGAAGTTGGACCCTCCGACCATCGCCTTGACGGCTCCCGTCCTCGGATCGATCGCAACCAGTGCCGCTGACGGTCCGTCGGGTGTCTTGAGGACGCCGTCGATCGCCTTCCGGGCTGTCTCCTGCAATTCGAGGTCGATAGTCGATGTCACCTTGAGCCCGCCGCCGAAGACTCGACCGGCGCCGTACTTCGCGATCAGCTGATCCTTCACGTAGTTGGAGAAGTACTGTGCAGGTCCTTGCGTCCCCGGTAGCCTGACGTCTTCCGCCTTCGGAAGAGGGGCGTTTGTGGCGGTCTGGAATTGGCGTTCGGTGATCTTGCCCTGGTCGAACATCGTCCGGAGAACGAAATGGCGCCGCTGCTTAGCGGCACGCGGGTGCTGGGTGGGGTCATACAGGGACGGATCGGCAGGCAGCCCCGCGAGCAGCGCTGCCTCGGGCAGCGTGAGCTTCTTTGCGCGCTTGTCAAAGTACGTGCGGGCAGCCTGCTGGATCCCGTAGGCACCGTTGCCGAAGTAGATCGTGTTGAGGTACGCGAGCAGGATTCGATCCTTGGGCCAGCGCTGCTCGAGCTGCCAGGCAAGGGCTGCCTCGCGCACCTTCCGGGCTAGCGTCTTCTCGTTGCGGACATACGCGTTCTTCACGAACTGTTGCGTGATCGTCGAGCCGCCCTCGACGACCGCCTGGGACTGGATGTCTTGCCAGAGTGCGCGCGCGATGCCGCGCGTGTCAACGCCGTTGTGCTCGTAGAACCTTCGGTCCTCGACCGAGACGATCGCCTGACGCATGATCGGCGAGACGGAGCGGATGTTCTTGAGGAGCACCCGGCTCTCGTCGCCGCGGAGAACGGTCAGGACGGACTCGCCGTTCGAGGCATAAACCACGCCGTCGACCTCCGTGCGCTGCGCCGCGGGGTCGAGTTCGGGTATTTCGCTCGCGACAGCGCGAACCAGACCGAATGAGAACGCCATCCCCGAGAGCACCACCATGACGGTGAGCACTGCGAGGAGACGCAGCTTTCGAATCCGGCCCCGCTTGCGCGGGACCCTCGTGCTTCGACGCAGCCGCAAGACGTGCAGTGTAGCCCGGTTCATTCAGTCGGAGAGGAGGGCGAGGATCTCGTCTCCGTACCGCTCGATGCGGGCCGGCCCGAAGCCCTTGACTCCGGCGAGTTCAAGGGCCGTTTCGGGGCGCGTAGCCGCAAGTTCGCGGAGCGTTGCGTCGGGGAAGATGACGTACGCGGGGACGCCGTCGGCCCGGGATCGGTCGCGTCGCCAGTCGCGGAGTCGCCCGGCCGTTGCGTCATCGACCGGGCCTCGGGCCTTTGGGCCGAGCGCGGGCCGTTTGGCGCCCGGCTCTGCGCGGAGCACCCGATAGCCGTCGTCGGTCTCGAACTCGACGAGCGCGCCGGTGGAGACGAGGGCAGTAATCCAGCGCTTCACCTCCGCGTCAGACGCTGCCTCGAGAAGGCCGAACGCTGCAGACGCCCGCGCCGAAGGGGGTGCGGAGACCGAGCCGCGCAGCATCGCGACGAGCGAGCGCCGGCCGAGCGGCCACGTGAGTCGTGCGACTGCCTCGACTATCGCGCCTGCCACGTCTGTGGGAAGGGGCGCGAATGCCCGACGTGCCGTACGAGCGTCTGGCGGGTCGCACACGTCGCAAGCCCCGCACGGGGGCGCGAACGATTCGCCGAAGTGCTCGGCGACCTGTGCGTGCCTGCACCGGCCGCCCTCGGCGAAGGAGACGATGCGCTCGACCCGAGCGTTCGCCTCGCGCGCATACCGCTCGAGGAGATCGTCGACGGTGGCACCGGCGTCAGCCCCGACCTCGGGAAGCTCGATCTGCATCAGCCGACCGGCGTCAAACCCGCGGCGCACGATCCCGGCCTGTTCGAGCATGCCGACGAGGACGCGCGGGTCGTGATCGCCCGTCGGGAGCTGCGCCGGATCGACGCGCCCGCCGTGGTCTCTGACCGCGCGGTACACGTTGCGAAGGTCGTCCGGCGCCGGGATGTCGCTCACCGCGAACCGACGCACTGCCGTCGCATCGGACGGGCTCGCAAGGAGCAACGTCGCGCTCGGCTTGCCGTCGCGCCCACCGCGGCCGACCATCTGGACGTAGCTCTCGAGCGAGTCAGGATAGTTGAAGAGGCAAACGAAACGAACGTCCGGCTTGTCGATTCCCATGCCGAACGCGGTGGTTGCGACGACCCCGCGGATCCGACCGGCAATGAAGTCGTCCTGGACGCGGGAACGCTCATCCGCCTCGAGGCCCGCGTGGTAGTGCTCCATCGCGAGGCCGTGGCCGCGCAACGTTCGCGCGACGCGCTCACAGGAGTCGCGCGAACGCGCATAGACGATGGCGCTTCCCTCCCCGAGCGCCCGGAGCCTCTCCACGAGGATCCTGAGCCTGTCCTCGTTCCCGGCGACGCCCTCGACGTCGTAGCGGAGGTTCTCGCGAACGACGCTCGTTCGCACGACGGCCATCTCGCGGCCGAGGGCGGCGGCAATGCCGGTGGCGGTCGAGGGAGTGGCGGTCGCCGTCATGCCGAGCACGGTCGGTTCACCGAGCGTGTCGAGGGCACGCCGGATGAAGAGATAGTCGGGCCGGAAGTCGTGACCCCACATGCTCACGCAGTGCACCTCATCGATGACGACGAGGCCGACGCCGATCGAGCGCAGCGTCTCGACGAAGGCGGCGTTGCGGAGGCGCTCGGGGGCCGCGTACAGCAGGCGTGTTCGTCCCGCCGCGACGTCGCCGAGGCGCCTCGCCGTCTCGTCTGCCTCGAGGGAGGAGTTGATGAACGTTGTGGTCGCCGCGATCTCGGCGGGCAGCTGATCCACCTGGTCTTTCATCAGCGCGATCAGGGGCGAGAGAACGAGCGTTGGCTCGGGGCGAAGCATCGCGGCGAGCTGGTACGTGAGCGACTTGCCGGAGCCGGTCGGCATCAGCGCGAGCGTGTCGCGACCATCGACGGCTGCGCGCACCACTTCCTCCTGCCCGGGCCGAAAGTCGGCGAAGCCGAACAGTTCTTGCAGGCGTGGCCGCAGGTCGGTCATGCGAACAAGTGTACGAGGTGAAGCGGAACGACTTTGTGTCGCCGACAGGAAGGCGCCCGACGTCGCCGAGTCAGATGGGATCGGACGCGGCGAGCGGAGGCAGCGTCGGCGAGCTCGCCCCGCCCGAATCCTCGAGCGTGACCGCGATGATCGCGCCGTCCGGCACGGACTGCGCGATCGGCACGACCGCCTGATCGCCCGTCGAAACGAACGTTCCGGCCGAGACCGGTATCTGGTCGTCCACGATCCACGCCTGATACGTCTTGCCGTCGGGGGCCGTCGGAAGGTCGTTCAGGACGAGGACTGCTTCGCCACCATCGCCGACGACGAGCCGCCCGGTGCCCGACTGGAGAGCGACGGATGTGGCCGAGGAGTCCGCAAGGAGCGCTGCGGCGCTCTCCTGTGCGCTCAGCGCCGAGCGGATCGAGTCCAGATCGTTGTGCAACGAGACGGCGTAGATCCCGAGGCCGATCGCCACGGCGGCGGCCACGGCCGTGACAGCGGCGAGCATGGGGGAGACCCGTCGCCGCGAGTCGAATGAGACGACCGTCTGCTTCTCGGCCCGCGCGTCGGCGAGGATCCTGTCCCGGAGCTCCGGGCTCGGCGCGGGGCCGTCAGCGGCGACCGCGAGCGCTCCCGCAACCTCCCAGAACGAGGCGATCTCCTCCTGGCACTCGAGGCAGCCGGCAAGGTGGCGCTCGAATGCCTCCCGCTCCTCGGGCTCGAGCGCGTCCAGGGCGTAGCCGGCGCTCAGTTCGTGAAGTTCGGCGTCCATGACCCTTCCTCGGCTCCGTCGTCGAGAAGCTCACGCAGGCGCGCGAGACCGGCAAACATCCTGCTCTTGATCGTACCGAGTGGTACTCCGAGTCTCTCTGCCAGCTCGGACTGCGAGTAGCCGCCGTAGTAGGCAAGCTCGATTGCTTCGCGCTGTGCGTCCGGCAGGCGCCCGAGCGCATCCTGAACGCGTTGCCGCTCGAATCCGAGCCACGCCGCATCCTCTGCGGATTCGCTGGTTGCAGCGTCACGGGTTGCCTCGTCCAGGGGCTCGGTGCGCCGGCGCTCCTCACGGCGAACGACGTCGACGGCGCGCCGGTGCACGAGTGTGAGGATCCACGTGCTCGCCTTGGCTCGCTCGGCGCGAAAGGCGGCTGCAGTGCGCCAGACGGCGAGAAACGCGTCCTGAACCGCATCTTCGGCCAGCCGGTCGTCGCGAAGTACCCTGAATGCCAGTCCGTAGGCGGTACGACCAACGCGGTCGTATAGCTCGGCCAGCGCCGCATCGTCGTTGCGGGCGACGAGGGCGACGAGTGCTTCGTCCGAGAGATGAGCGAGGTGCTTGCGCATGGACCAGGTGACCGGGGTGTCACCCAACGCTACCACCGCTGAGGAAGGGGAGGACATCGGTCGCTCATTCGTTGCAGCCTCTCGATCGGTTCGTCGGCCAACCGGTGAGCTGCCACCCTGCGGCGCGCAGCAGTGATGCGAGCCCGCAATCTCGTTTCCGCAGCACGTCGGCCGATCGAACCACCTGCCCGCGGCGTGCGAACAAGTACCGATTCGAAACCAACTCAAGGAGAGTGCAATGAGGAAAGCAACAGCGGTCGTGGGCTTTGCCCTCGCGCTGGTAGCAGCGGCAGTTGCTGCTGCGTTCACAATCGGACCGGGCTCCGGCACGGCCTCGAGCCATAGGGAGGCGCCGCTCATCGCGGAGGATCCGTCAGCCGACCTGACGGACGTCTATGCCTTCCGGAGTCCCGACAAGCAGAACACGGTCACGCTGCTCGCGAACGTGATTCCCGGCGAGGACCCCGGTGCGGGTCCGAACTGGTACACGTTCTCGCCCGGCGCCCGTTACAGCATCAAGATCGACACAGACGGTGACGTGAAGCCGAACGTGATCTACCGCTTCCAGTTCACCCGGAAGACAGGCCCGTTCTTCCTCGGCGACACCGCTCAGCCGTTCACGGTGACGAGGGTTGCCGGAGGCAAGACGACCGTGGTCGCGAAGGGCACGACGCCTCCGAACAACATCGGTCCGCGTTCGACCCCGGACTACCCGTCGCTCGTCTCGAAGTCGATCGTCTCGTTCGACGGTGGCGCCTCGAAGGCGTTCGCCGGCCAGCGCGACGACCCGTTCTTCGGCGATATCGGTGCGGTCTTCGACCTGGTCGCGATCCGCAAGGGGACTGGTAACGTCGGCGGAGGGAAGGATTTCTTCGCCGGATACGGTGTCCATACACTCGGCGTGCAGGTGCCGATCGCGGATCTGAAAGCGAAGAACGGCACCGTTGGTATCTGGGCGTCGGTCGAGCGCAGAACGGTGACGACGCGCGGTCAGAAGACGCGTGATCGCGGCGGCTGGGTTCAGGTCAACCGCCTCGGTAACCCGCTCGTCAACGAGGTCATCATCCCGACCGGGCTGAAGGATCTCTGGAACGCGCAGCAGCCGTGGAACGATTCGGCGTACAAGAAGTACCACGAGACGCCGATTCTCGCCGCGGTGATCAACAAGCTGTACAAGCTCGGCGCGCCCGAGACAGGCCGTGACGACCTCGTCGCAGTCCTGCTTACGGGTGTCCCGAAGCTCAACTACACGGGGCCGAAACTGGCGGATGTCCTCCGTCTCAACCTCGGGATTCCCGTGACCGCCAGTCCCAACCGCCTCGGTGTTCTGGGCGGCGACACGCAGGGCTGGCCAAACGGCAGGCGCCTCGGCGACGACGTGATCGACATCGCTGAGCAGGCCGTCGGTGGGTTCCTGAAGGGCACGAAGCTCCCACTCGGCGACGGCGTCAATGGTGACGACGCAAAGCTGATGGGCTCGTTCCCGTACATCGCCGACCCGCAGAGCGGGTTTGCGAACAGCAAGGGGCTCCAGAAGCCCTAGTACCACCTGGTCGGGGTGGGGCGTCTGCCTCACCCCGACCGAACCGCCCTCGTTCGCGCCGCGAACAAGGAGCAATCGGACGCTGGGAAGGGAGTACGACAATGAAAAGGGGAATACTCGCACTGCTCGGGCTCGTGGTCGCCGTTGCGGCCGCCGCCTTTGCAGCTGCCCTCGTCGGCAACTCGCCGTCGAGCGCTACCGCGTCGAGCCACCGGGAAGCGCCGCTGATTGCGGACGACCCGTCGGCCGACAACACCGACCTCTACGCGTTCGTCAGTCCCGACGACGCGAACACGGTGACGTTGATCGCGAACTACATCCCGTTCGAGGATCCGGCGGGTGGGCCGAACTACAACAAGTTCGATCCGAACGTCGTGTACGCGTTCCACGTCTACAACAACGGTGACGGCAAGGAGGATGTGAGCTACGAGTTCCGGTTCAAGACCACGGTTTCGAACCCGAACACATTCCTCTACAACACCGGCCCAATCGGCTCTGACGGAGCGAGTCCGAATCTGAGCGTCAAGCAGACGTATTCGGTCACGCGAGTCGTCGGGGACTCAAGGACGGTGATCGCGAACAACGTGATCGTCCCGCCCGCCAACATCGGACCCCGGTCGAACCCGACCTACGATGCCTATGCGGGAGTCACGAATCTCGGTGGGCACAGGAAGGTCTTTGCAGGTCCGCGCGACGATCCATTCTTCGTCGACCTCGGCTCGATCTTCGACCTGGGTGGCCTGCGACCGTTCAACAGCGCGTACACCGCAGCGATCCCTCCCCCACTGGCAGACGCACAGGGTAAGGACGGACTGCGTTTCTACAACGTGCACACGATCGCCCTGCAGGTACCGAAGACCGATCTCGTTGCGGCTCCGAATGCGAACGGGATCATCGGCGTCTACGCGAGTGCAAGCCGCCCGAAGGTGAAGATCCTGCAGAAGAACGGGACGTTCGATGCGAACGGCCCACTCGTGCAGGTCTCGCGACTCGGCAACCCGCTGATCAACGAGGTGATCATCCCACTCGGTGACAAGGACCGCTGGAATGCGTCCGATCCCGCCGACGACGGACAGTTCAAGAAGTACTACGAGAAGCCGGAACTCGCGGGCCTCGTGAACTTCCTCTA
>JBKJVI010000081.1:0-26682 GCA_046590225.1 Gaiella sp.
CCCACCCACCGCCCTCGCGGCGGCCGACATGCCGGCGTCGCGCACGCCCGGGCCGTGGGCGTCGCTTGCAATGCAGTGGGCGAGCTCGCGCTCGAGCAGCTTCCGCGCGCAGGCAGCGGCCGCGCGCCCGAGGCGGCCGTCGACCGACGCGGCGGTGAGCTGCACGAACGCTCCCGCGCGCACCACGCCTTCGAGCACGTCCGGGTTGTCCTGAACGGTGCGATTGCGCTCGGGATGCGCAAGGACGGGCAGGATGTGCTCGAGGTGCAGCTCGGCGCACGTTCTCGCAAGGTCGAGAGGCCAGTTCGAATACGGCGTCTCGAGCAGTAGCAGCATCGAATTGCCGCCGAGCCCAGAACCGTGCCCGCGTGCGCGCATCGAGGGCGGGCAGCCGGTCGAGCGCTATCTCACCGCCGCCGCGTATCTCGATCGCTATCCCGCTTCGTCGACGGCCTCTCGCACCCGGGCGAGCGCATCCTCCATCGCCTCGACCGACGTCGGATAGTCGTCGCGGACGTGTGGTGTGCCGCAGACGACGGTGACGCCGTCGGCGGCCATCGAGCGGGCCATCTCGACCGAGGCGACGAGGTCGAGAGCGCCGTCGTCGAGACCGGGCAGGAGATGGCTGTGGAGATCGATCATCTCCCGGAGGCTACCCGGGCCCGGCTGACGGGCCGAGGAACGGCGTGCTGGATCGGCCCGGGCAATCGGCCGAGGCCGACGACCCCGCCTCAGCGCTGCGAGGCGGCGAGCAGGCCCTGCACGTAGCCGATCGCATGCAAGCGCCCGAGTGTCGGGTAACCGGCCACCGGCGCTGCGTCACCCGCAAGCGTCGGGGAGTGGTCGGTACGCAGCGGCGCGTCGACCCCTACCTCGAGATAGGCGCGGATGCAGGCCGCCATGTCGGTTGGGCCGTCGTCGACGAACGTCTCCTCGAAGTCGGTCGGGGTACCACGGACGTCGCGGAAGTGGACGAAGTGGATGCGCCCTGCCCCACCGAAATGCCTGATCGCGGCAGGAAGGTCGTCCGTCATCAGCGCCACGTTGCCCTGGCACATGGTCATCCCGTTCGCCGGGCTCGGCTGGAGCGCGAAGACGCGGTCGTAGGCGTCGAGCGTCCTGATGATCCGGCCTATCCCGCGCACGGGCGAGAGCGGCGGATCGTCCGGATGAAGCGCGAGCTTCACGCCCGCCTTCTCGGCGACCGGGACGGCGCGCTCGAGGAACCAGGCAAGCGTCTCCCAGAGCAGCTCCTCTTCGACGGGAGCACCGGGTGCCGGGTCGTCCGCCCAGACGGAAGCGTCGAACGCGGTGACCTCTGCCCCACCCCGGCCCGGCCGCGCCACCGACGTGCGCGACCACGAGACGATCGGCATCCAGTTGTAACACCACACCTCGACCCCGAGCCTCCCCATCACCCGCAGCAGCTCGAGCACCGTCTCGAGCTCTTCGTCCTTGCCGGGAAGCCCGAGCCGGAGCCGATCCATGGGTGGGTTGTCCTCGAGCACGGTGAGGCGGAAGCCGGCGTCCTCGACCTGCTGGCGGTACAGCGTGAGCGGGCCGAGCTGCCACGGCTGCTCGGGTGCGTGCGCACGCCAGTCGATCGAGCCGCGCGGCAGCACGCCGGTCGCCTCCGTGATCCCGAGCTGGCGCAGCTGCGCCCAGGCGTCTGTGGGACGCGACTCGAGGAGGATCTCGGCAAGGCGGAGCATGGCACGACGCTATCGGTTTCTGTAGTGAGGTCGCACGACGTGCTCCGGTCCTATGTCGTAGACTCTCGCCTGCGGGCCAACCATTCGAGGTAACGGTTAAATCAGGGGGCTTTGTGGGTTGGCCCGCACGGCCTGGCGGGCCTGGCGATTGCGGCTACGCACTTCCCCTCCCCTGAGAAGTGCGGGTGCTGTGCTGGGCCCGCCACCTTTCTTCGTGCGGAGGAGGTGCCGAGCCCCGGCGGCGAACCATGGCAGCGCTTGGTTGCGCCGGGAAGGGGTAAGCCGCTGTGTGAACCCTGGCGACCGGCTGAAGCTGGCCACCCCGGCCACCCCCACCGCCGTATGAACCCTGGCGACCGGCTCAAGCCGGCCACCCCGGCCACCCCCACCCCGTGTCAACCCCAAGCGCGCGTGCGCAGAGCGCGAAGTCGGCAGCGCGAGCGAGCGGCGGTGGCCGGCTTCAGCCGGTCGCCAGGGTTGCGGCCGCCGCCGACTCCACTGTCCGCCACCAGGCCTCCTCGTCCCGCCGCTTCGCGAGCCGCACGACCGCCTCGTCGACGAATACCCGGTAGGTCATCCGGGCGGCGGTGGGATCTTCGTCGAGAGTCGCGAGGAGCAGCCCCGCAGAGAGGATCCCACTCTCCGGAACCGCACCGGCCGTCTCGCGGTAGCTACTCCAAGCGAAGTCCGCGGGGTGAACGCAGAGCCCCGCAGCGACCGGGTTGAGAACCGCGTAGAACGCGGCGCAGGTGAGATAGTGCGGCCGGTCGATTCGCCGCGACCAGAACCTGTTGCGAAACAGAGGGCCTGTTCGTCCGTGGCGACGGTTGAACGCGAATGCGTACCGCCCGAGGAGCGTTCCCATCCCCTCACCCAGGTTCGGCGTCGGCGTGCAGATGACGAGGTGCACGTGGGTCGTCATCACGCAGTAGGCCACGCACTCCCACGAGTACTGGTGGATCACACGGCGCACCTCGTCCAGGAACCGCAGCCGGTCGGCGTCGTCGACAACGAGCCGACCGTCGCTCGCAGCCTGCACGACGACGTGGTGGATGGCACCCGCGGCTTCAAGTCTAGGGCGACGCGGCATAGCGTCATTGTTGCCTCTTCAGGAGACACAGGCAAGACGTCTCCTGGAGGCCTGTCTGATTCGGGACGCAACCCTGGCGACCGGCTGAAGCCGGCCACCCCCGTGTCAACCCTGGCGACCGGCTGAAGCCGGCCACCGCGCCACAACGCAACCCTGGCCACCGCCGGCCACCACCCACACAGCAACCCTGGCGACCGCCGGCCATCACCCACACAGCAGCCCTGACGACCGGCTGAAGCTGGTCGCCAGGGTTGACGCCACAGCTCCTCAGCGCGGCGTCGTCGGCTCGAGCGCGAGCGCGGCGCCCGCAGCTCGCAGCTCACTCGCAGCGAGGCTCCCACGCTCGTCCCATGTGAACCCCGTTTCTGGCATCAGCCGCAGCGCGACGTCGTCCGAACCGAGGAACTCCCCCGCAGCCGGGAGCGACTCTCCATCAGGCGTCACGTAGCGGCGATGAACGCTGTCGATGAGCGGGCCTGCGACGGCGCCCTCCACGACCTCGACCCGGCCTCGGATCGATGCACCGCAGACCTCGAACCCGGGTCGCGAGTCGTGCAGCACGAGCGTTGCGCGCGGATCGCGCCGGAGGTTTCGCACCTTGCGGCTCGCGCCGCCCGTCGCGAGCACGATCGCGTCGCCATCCCGGCCGTACCAGAGCGGGACCGCGTGCACCGAGCCGTCGGGCTCCAGGGTCGCGAGGACGCCCACGAGACGCGCGTTCAGCAGTTCCTGCACCAACGGATCGGCGAGGATTCCGCTCCCGCTGAGCCCGCGGCTCGGGGTCGGCGCGGCCCCGGGAGGAAACCCAGGAGACAGGCGAGATCCTGTCACCGGGCGCACTGCCCCACGACGTCGACGAGCAGCTGGAGCTCCTCCTCCGTGTTGTAGTAGTGAACAGACGCCCGCACCACGGCCTCGATCCCCCGACCGCCGAGATCGAGCCGGCTGTACGACGCGGGCGTCAGCGAGACGTTGATCCCCTCCGCGGAAAGCCGAGCAACGATCGCCTGGGCGCTCACGCCCTCGACGGTGAACGTCACGATGCCGCACTTCTCGACCCCACGGTCGCGCACGTCGATGCCCGGCAGCGCCTCGAGCCGCTCCCTGAGCGACATGGCGAGGCCCTGCACTCGCTCCGCGATGGCGTCGATCCCCCAGTCGAGGGCGTAGTCGACGGCCGCGCCGAGACCGAGCTTCGTCGCATAGCTCGTCTCCCAGTTCTCGAACCGGCGGGCATCCGTACGGATCGCGTACGTCTCGCGTCCCGTCCACTCCGCCGCATGCAGGTCGAGGAACGGCGGCTCGAGCTGCTCGATCAGCCCCTGTCGCACGTAGAGGAACCCCGTCCCCCGCGGGCCGCGGAGGAACTTGCGTCCGGTCGCGGAGAGCATGTCGCACTGGAGCTCCACGACGTCGGTCGGGAGTTGGCCGACGGACTGACACGCGTCGAGGAGCAACGGCACCCCGGCGGCGCGACACAGGGCACCCACTTCCGCCGCCGGTTGCACGAGCCCTCCCTGCGAGGGCACGTGCACGAGCGAGACGAGCCGCGCCCCGCGCGCGAGCTCCTCCTCGAGCAGCGGGAGGGAGATCTGACCACTCTCGTCGTCTGCGACCACGACGACAATCGCGCCGGTGCGCTTCGCGACCTGGAGCAGCGCGATGTAGTTCGACGCGTACTCGGCGGCGCAGGTGAGGATGCGATCACCCCGCTGGAAGTCGACGGAGTAGAACGCCATGTCCCACGCGCGGGTCGCGTTCTCGACGATGGCAACCTCGTCGCGCTCGCACCCGAGCAGGCGCGCCACTGAGTCGTACACGGCCTCGACGCGATCGTTCTCCCGGGCTGCCGCCTCGTAGCCACCGATCCGCGCCTCCAGCTCGAGATGCTCGATCACCGTGCGGAGCACGACATCGGGCATCAGGCTCGCGCCCGCGTTGTTCAGGTGGACGACGGATTCACAGCCAGGCGTCCCGCGCCGCGCTCTCGCGACGTCGAACGCGCTCATTCGCCGTCCGGATCCTCGTCCTCGGCCAGCCGTCGCTGCAACACGCTCCGTGAGAGGACGCCGACGAGCCGGCCCTGCTCGACCACCGGCACGCGCTCCGCGTCGTGCTCCTCGAGGAAATGAAACGCCTCGTCGAGCGGCGTATCGGCATCGATCGTGTAGTACGGCTCCTCTGCCAGAGGGCCGATCGCGGTACGGCTCGGGTCGAGGCCACCGGCGACGACGGTCGCGACAAGCGTCTTGCGCGTCAGCACGCCCGTCAGTGCACCGTCAGCGTCGACGACGTACACGGCACGAACCTCGGACGGGGTCAGCACGTGCCCGGCTTCCTGCGCCGACGCCGTACCCGGAAGGGCGCGCGGGTCGGAGATCATCGCATCGCGAACGCGCTCGGTCGTCACGGGTACAGCCCGCGTGCCTCGAGCGCGGCGCCGACGTCCTTGATCCCGGCGACGAGCGCGGACGTGCGCAAGGTGAGGTTCTTCTCGGTCGAGACGTCCCAGACCCGATCGAACGCGTCGTTCATCTTCTCCGAGAGCTTCGCCCGGATCTCATCACGACCCCAGAAGAGACGCCCGAGGTCCTGCACCCACTCGAAGTACGAGACGGTGACGCCACCGGCATTCGTGAGGACGTCAGGGAGGATCGGGATCGCGCGCTCGCTGAGGATCGCGTCTGCCGTGAGCGAGATCGGGCCGTTTGCACCCTCGGCGATCAGCTTGCACTGAAGCTTCGGGGCGTTGTCGATCGTGACCTGGTTCTCGCGGGCCGCCAGGACGAGGATGTCGCACTCGAGCTCGAGCAGCTCCTCGTTCGAGATCCGGACGCCGGTCGGCCAGCCCTCGAGGGAGCCGTTCTCCTTCGCGTAGGCGCTCATCGTCGCGATGTCGAGCCCGGCCGGGTCGTAAACGCCGCCCGAAACGTCCGAGACGGCCATCACCGTGGCGCCGCGCTCGACGAGCTCGAGCGAGGCGATTCCCCCCACGTTGCCGAAGCCCTGCACCACGCACCGCTGGTCGCTGAGCTTCCAGCCGAGCCGCTCACAGGCGCGGGCTACCGTCATTACGACGCCGGCGCCGGTTGCCTCGTGCCGGAAGACCGAGCCGCCGATCGAGATCGGCTTGCCCGTGACGATTTCCGGAACCGCGTGCCCCACCTGCATCGAGTAGGTGTCCATCATCCAGGCCATCGTCTGCTCGTTCGTCGCCATATCGGGGGCCGGGATGTCCTCCTTCGGGCCGATGATCGGCAACAGCTCCGAGGTAAAACGGCGTGTCAGCCGCTCGAGCTCGCCCTGTGACATCTCCCGTGGGCTGCAGCGCACGCCGCCCTTCGCTCCGCCGTACGGCAGGCGCAGCAGCGCACACTTCCAGGTCATCCAGACCGCAAGAGCAGCACACTCGCCGAGCGTCACCTCGGGGTCGTAGCGAATGCCGCCCTTCGTCGGCCCGAGGACGCTCGAGTGCTGCACCCGGTAGCCCGGGAAGACGACGCGGCGGCCGCTGTCGAGGCGCACCGGGCAGCTGACGATGAACGCGCGCTCCGGAAACCGCAGGCGCTCGGCGACATCGGGGTCGATGTCCGCGTAGGGCACGGCCTGGTCGTACTGCGCGACGGCGGTGCGGTAGAGCGGGGAATCCCACTCCAGGGGCTCGTGCAGCTCCTCTTCGTACATGCTCGCCATCGCGCGTTGGAGTCTACGGATCCCGCCGGGTAACGGTCGGGCTGCGAAGCCACCGAGCCGCCGTCGACCGACAGCGTCGCCCGGGAGACGGGCCAAAGCCTGCCACCGAGCGACGAGTCAGTGTCCGGCTCTCCCATCAGAGGCTCGCGGGCGAGCCCCTTCAGATTCGCGCGAAGCGCGCAGAACAACTGCATGTTGGGGTGTGCGATACGCTTTCCCATCGCATATCCCGAACATGCCGGGGCTGGGACTCGAACCCAGACGGCCCGAAGGCCACCCGATTTTAAGTCGGGCGCGTATGACCAGTTTCGCCACCCCGGCGGGTAGGAAGCCCGCGGTGGAAGATCATACCGCCGGCTCACTACCCGCTACCTTTCTGCGCGCTTCGCGCGATCCTGAAGAAGGCCCGCCCGCGGGCCTCTAATGGATGTACGCGTCCCGAATTCGACGACTGGCTTCAGGTTGTCGTTGGCGCGCAGCTCCCGGCGCGTCGGCCCTACGAGCCGGGCAGCAGCGAGCTCATCGGGAACCGCTCCGGCCCCTTGAACTGATTCGCTGTGAAGAACGCGGCGTAGGCGGCGTCGTCGAAGTCGGTGCACTTGACGAGATAGGCGGTTCCGTCGTCCGGCTTGCCGTCCTTCGTTGTCCACGCGCCGAGAGCGATCTTCGAACCGAGACTCGGCAGGGGCGCGAGCAGTGTCCCGTTCTGATGCTCCCCGTAGAACGTTTGCAGCTGATCGATCGTGGCCTGCGGGACGTCCTTGCCGTACTGGATGAAGATCCCACCGTGCTCGAGGTTGTGGACGACCTGCGCCTGCAGGAGCGGCTCGGTGAAGGCGCCCCAGATCGCCTGCTGCCCGTAGTGGGCGCCGCTCGTGGGAGGGGACGTGTTCCACTTCGGCGACGTTCCTTCCGGCGTGAGCACCGAGTGGTCGTTCGACGCGAGCGACTTCACGGACTTCACGGTGCATCCGACCGCTTCGAGCTTCTTTGTGGCGTCGGCCGAGCTGTCGCCGCCGCCGATCCCCGTGCTGCCACTCCCACCGCCGAAGAGCGCGAAGCTGAGGCCACCCGCGATCACGACGACCGCGGCGGCGATACCGATCCCGATGAGCAGGCGACGATTCGAATCGTCGCCGGACGAGGGAACCTTCACGGAGGCTTTCTTCTTCGGGCCGGCGGGTCGCGGAGTCGGTGGCATCGGAAGAATCGTAGCCAGCGCGACGGTCGTCAGGCTCCGTCCGAGGGTCGGACTACCGTTCGTCGACCTGATGGCCATCGTCGCACTCCTGATCGGGCTCGTGATCGGCGCCGCCGGCGTCTACCTCGTCGGAGTGCGCCGAGCGCTTTCCGATCGAGATCACGCGGCCCTCGAAGCACGCGAAGCGCACCGCGCACTTGCCGAGACGCAGGGTGCTCTCGCCGCCGAGCGCGGCGCCTTCGACGCGCGCGTCGAGACCGCAATCAAGGCGATCTCGACCGAGGCGCTGCGCGACAACGCGAACACGTTCACCGAGCAGGCGATGGGTCGGCTCGGCCTCTTCGTCGAGCCACTGAAGAAGTCGCTCGAGAAGGTGGAAACCAACGTCAACCTGATGGAGCAGCAGCGCCAGCGGGCCTACGGCGAGATCCACAAGGAGCTCGAGATCGTCCGGTCGGCCCACGAAGGGCTGCGCCTGCAGACCGGTAACCTCGTCAGCGCCCTGCGCGGTGACTCGCAGGTGCGCGGCCAGTGGGGCGAGATCCAGCTCAAGCGTGTGATCGAGATGGCCGGGATGCTGTCCTACTGCGACTTCGACGAGCAGCAGACCGTCTCCGGCGACGACGGTCGCGTCCTCCGGCCCGATGTGATCGTGAAGCTGCCGGGCGGCAAGTCGATCGTGATCGACTCCAAGGTCTCGCTCGCGGGCTACCTCAGCGCCCACCAGGAAGGCGCGAGCGACGACGAACGCCGGGCCGGCCTCTCAGACCACGCTCGGCAGGTGCGGACGCACATCTCCTCGCTCGGGCAGAAGGCGTACTGGCGACAGCTGCCCGCGACACCGGAGTTCGTAGTCATGTTCCTGCACGACGAGTCGTCGTGGCTCGCGGCCCTGGATATTGATCCTTCGCTCCACGAGCTCGCCCTGTCCAACAACGTCATTCCCGCGACGCCGACGAACCTGATCGGGCTCCTTCGGGCAGTGCACTACGGCTGGCAGCAGGAGACGATCGCGGAGGGCGCCCGGCAGATCAGCGACCTCGGCCGCGAGCTCTACAAGCGGCTCTCCACAATGGGCGCGCACATGTCGAAGCTCGGACGCACCCTCGACGGAGCGGTCAAGTCCTACAACGAGACGGTCGGATCGCTCGAGCGTCAGGTGCTGCCGCAGGCGCGCAGGTTCGAGCAACTCGGGATCACCGGCATCGAGCCGCCCGAGCTCATCCCGATCGAGCGCCAGGCGAGAACGCTCAGCGCGCAGGAGCTCGTGGGCGAGCTCCCGACGCCGCTCGAGATCCGCCCGGCAGACGCCAGCGCCGCGTAGAACCCGCGCATGGAACACGCCAGACGCGGCGGACGTTGACTACCGTATGACCTGGGTACCCCACACGTAACGAAACACTGCATTCAAGGACTGAGGAGCCATGGAGACCATGACCGACGTACGCAACGTGATCATCATCGGAGGCGGGCCGGCCGGCTACACGGCGGCGCTGTACTCCGCACGCGCCAACCTGAAGCCGCTCGTGATCGAGGGCTTCAACTGGGGTGGGCAGCTGATGATCACCTCCGACGTCGAGAACTACCCCGGGTACGCCGACGGTGTCATGGGCCCGGCGATGATGCAGGACTTCCGTCGTCAGGCCGAGCGCTTCGGAGCCGACTACCTCACCGACGACGTCACACACGTCGACTTCTCCGAGCGCCCGTTCAAGGTCTACGTCGGCAAGGACGAGTTCGTTGCAGACAGCGTCATCGTTGCCACCGGCGCAAGCGCCCGGCAGATCGGGCTCGAGTCCGAGTTGCGACTTCAGGGACGCGGCGTCTCGTACTGCGCTACCTGCGACGCCTCGTTCTTCCGCGACAAGGTCGTGACCGTCGTGGGCGGTGGCGACTCCGCGCTCGAAGAGGCGACGTTTATCAGCCGCTTCGCGAGCAAGGTGTACCTCGTCCATCGGCGCGAGGAGTTCCGTGCGTCGCCGATCATGGTCGATCGTGCACGCGCCGACGAGAAGATCGAGATCGTGCTCAACAAGACCGTCGACGAGGTGCTCGGCGACGCAAAGGTGACTGGTGTCCGCCTGGAGGACACGGTGACCGGCGAGCTCAGCGAGATCGAGACCGACGGGTTCTTCGTTGCGATCGGCCACGACCCGAATACGGCTCTCTTCCTCGAGCAACTCGATCACGAGGAGGACAGCGGCTACCTCGTGACGCGAGGAAAGTCCACAGAGACCAACGTAGCGGGCGTATTTGCAGCGGGCGACGTCCAGGATCACACCTACCGGCAGGCCGTCACGGCAGCCGGATCCGGGTGTGCGGCTGCACTCGATGCCGAGCGGTACCTGAGCGATCTGCGCCACGCAGCGCTCAACGCCACCCACAGCTAGCCTCGCGCGGAGATCAGCCGGGGTCGCCTGTAGCCTCCGACCGTGACCGAGGGCACCGCCGTCTCCGCCGCCCCCGTCGCGACTCCGAGCGCTCTGGTCGCGCTTGCGTGGCGACTCGCGCCCCTGTGGGTCGGCCTCGGGTCGCTCGTGCTCGGTGCAGTCGGCCTCGGTACGCGGTCGCTCACGAGCGTCGAGGCGACATCGCTTGCCGCCGCAGACGGGCCGTTCCGGACGGTGATCTCCACGATCATCCGCGACGACCCGGCCCAGGCAGGGCAGAGGCTCATGCTTCGCCTTGCGACGACCGTTGGCTCCGATGAATGGACGATTCGGGCGCCCTCCGCGCTCGCGGCCGCCCTCGCCGCAGGACTGCTCGTGATCCTCGGCACGATGCTGCTCGGACGCGTCGCGGGCGTCGTCACGGGGATAGCGTTGGCCGCGAACGCCGGGGTCGTCGTCGCCTCCCGCGAGGCGCGCCCCTACGCCCTTGGGATTCTCGGGATCGTCGTTGTGACTCTCCTCCTCGTGATCGCGCTCGAACGCGGAGGAGGATGGCGGTGGGTGCCCTACGGAATCGCAGCGGCCGCTCTGCCGCTTTTTCACCCGCTGGCAGCTTCGGTTCTTGCGGCGCACGGCGCCGCGTTGCTCGCGCGACGCGACAGGGCAAACCTGCGCGCGGCGGGGATCGCTCTCGTTACGGGGACGTGTGTCACTGCGTTCCTGCTTGCCTCCATGGCAGCGGACAGGTTCGATGCCTCGGCGCTCGGCGCACTCGATCTCGGGAGCCTCGGTCGCGGCGTCGCGGGGGCGGGCGGCTGGAACCCCGTGCTCGCCGTCGGCGCAGTCGTCGGCGTCGTCTTTCTCTTCCGTGCTGCGCACTCGTCGGCACCCGAGCCCTGGATCGGCGTGCTCGTCGCGGGTCTGATTGCCGCGCCGATCGTCGTCACGCTCCTTGCAGCCGTCGCACTCCCCGTTCACGCCGGCGCCCTCGTTCTCTGCGCACCCGGCGTGGCGCTCGCGGTCGGTGCGGTGGCGCTTCTCCTCTCCCCCACACGCGGTCTCGTTGCCGCCGGCCTTGCGGTCGCACTGCTCTTCTCGGCAACCACGATCTCCGTGCGGCTGAGGCAGCCTGCCGACGAGGACTGGCGCGCGCTCGCCGCTGCCGTGAAGCGCGTTCGCGGACCGAAGGAAACGGTCGTCGTCCTTCCCGAGGGGTCAGGTGCTGCGTTTGCCTATTACGCGCCGTATCTCACGACGATGCGGTTCGCGCGCGGGGAGGGCGCCTGGATCGCCGTCAGGGCTCGAACAGCGGATTCGGCTATCGACGTGTCGCGCCCGGTCGTTTCGACGCCCCGCTACGCGCTGCTCCGGCAGTTCAGGTACGGCGAGGAGCTCCGCTTGCAGCACTGGGTTCGGCCATGAGCCACCCCTCGACAACCCTGGCGACCGGCTGAAGCCGGCCACCACGCCACCCCACGATAACCCGGGCCAACGGCTGAAGCCGGCCACCACGGCAGCAGCCACCGCTCCGCCAACCACCAGCCACCGACGTCAGCCCGCCGCCGAACTGTTCGCGGGACAGAGCGTTGCCAGCACACACTCCTCGCACCGCGGCTTGCGGGCGTCACACACGCGCCGACCGTGCCAGATCAGGAGATGCGGAAACCGATGCCAGTCTGCCTTCGGCACGATCTTGACGAGATCGCGCTCGATCTTGACCGGATCGTCCTCCCGCGTCAGTCCGAGCCGTTGCGAGATCCGGCGCACGTGGGTATCGACAACGATGCCCTGCGCCTCCCCGAGCTCTGCTGCGACGACATTGGCCGTCTTGCGCGCAACGCCGGGAAGCCGCAGCAGCTCCGGGATCGTTCGGGGCACGTCGCCGTCGAACTCCTCGAGCAGCACGGTCATCGCGCCGCGGATCGACTTCGCCTTCTGCCGGTAAAACCCCGTCTGGAAGACATCCTGCTCGAGCTCCTCGATCGGCACGGCAAGATAGTCCTCGGGTCGCCGGTACTTGACGAAGAGCTTCTCGGTCACCCGGTTCACGTTCACGTCGGTCGTCTGGGCCGAAAGCATCACCGAGATCAGGAGCTCGACCTCGCTCCCGAAGTTGAGAGCAATTTCGGCGTCGCCATGCTCGACCGCAAGGTGCTCGACGATCGGGCCGATCCGGTCGCGGCGCGTGCCGAGGCCGCGGCGGCGCGCTTCGGAGACATAGCTACGCGCCACGCCTGCTCTCGAACTCGGTCGTGGCTTCAACCGCCGTCACTCGCCCCAGCAGCGAAGGCGCGACGATCTCGTCGAATCGCGGAAACGTTGTCGCCCGAAGCTCGACAATCGCCCGCTCGACGTCGTAGGTCGTCTGCCGGAAGTCGATCTCGGGCCCAACGAACGCCCAGAAGGCTCCGGCGGCACCCTCGTACGGCAGACCCACGCTCCCCACGTTCACGAGACGTGGGCCGCTTGGCACATCGCGGTCAAACCGGACATGCGTATGCCCACAGATGACGATCGCGGCGCCGGTGCCGGCGAACGCGGCGGCCACGTCATCGTCCGGCGTGATCCTCGTCAGGATTGCCTCGTTGTCGGTTGGTGTCGCATGACAGAAGAGGACAGCCCCGAGTCCATCGATCTCGCGTTCGAGCCAGAGCGGCCACGTTTCGATGAGCGCGCGATGGCGCTCGGAAAGACGCGCGCGACACCATCTGTCAATCTCACTGCTCGGGTGCAGGACGTCCCGCTCGCAATTGCCGGCCACGAACACCGCCCCGACCTCGAGGAGAAGATCGAGACACTCCGATTCCATCGGCCCCCACAGCACATCTCCACCGACGATGATCTCGTCGACGCGGCCTGCGTTCTCGACCTCGGAGAGCACGGCCTGGAGCGCCGGCAGGTTGCCGTGGATGTCGTAGAGCGCTGCGACTCTCATGTCCTGAAGCTACTCCGCCGAGGCGTAGGCATGCTCGACGGCACCCTCGTCGTAGCCGCCGAGCCGGGGACCTGCGCAGACGACATCGAGGGCCGGACAGCCCGAGCAGGCAAACGCGCTCGGCGTCGGCTTGAAGAGACCCTCGCGAATCCGGGCGATCGACGCTGAGAGCGTGCCTTCCAGTCGCTCCGTGTCAGCCGTCGTGAACGTCGTCGAGACGACAGCGTCTGGATCCTCGAGGAAGTGGTAGACGACCTCGACCTCCTCGGCCCCGGCGCGGAGGCAGGCGATCGCGTACACGGTCTGCTGCGTCGAGTACTCGTGATCGACGATTCCCACGGGATCACGACCGCGCAGCGCATTGGTCTTGTAGTCGAGGACGAGCGCCTTCGCCCCTTCGATCCAGAGCACGTCGAGCCGCCCGTTCACGAGTACGCCGTCGAGCTCGAAGGCAAACGACCGCTCCGGCCGGACGCCCTTCAGTGCGGCAATCTGCGCGGCCAGCGGCGACCCCGTGTACGCATGCACGAGCTCGCCGATCCGTGCCAGTTCGCCGTCGTTCACTGTCGGGTACCAGCCACGAACAAGCGCCTGAAGCGCAGCCGCGTCCGGTGCCGCAGGATGCGCGAGATCGACGAGCTCGAGGAGCCGATGCACGGCATCACCGATCTCGGTTGCATGCAGCCCGCCCGCATCGCCCCCGAGGTCACTCCCGAAGGAGACCGGCTTCATCCCGATCACCCGCTCGGCGTAGTAGCGGTAGCCGCAGCGATCATGGAGCGAGATCGCGCTGTACGACAGGCGCGAGACGTGCGCCGGCGGAGCTGCAGGGATCTCGACGAGGTCGCGAAGTCGCGGGGCCGGAGGCGGCACATCCTCCCCTGCTCCCTCGAAGAGAAGCAGCTGACTCGCCTCCCCGGCCGCGACATCGTCGGGCTCAATGGCAATCTCGACATCCGCGCTCGCGGGGACGTGCCGGTCGATGCGCAGGACGACGCCGGCCGCTCCCCGCTCGACCTCGACCGGCCCGATCGCTTCGGGTCGGTCGAGCTCGGCGCCGAGCTCGAGGCGATCGATCACCCAGCCGATCGGAGTTCGCTCATCGCGCTCCTTCGTCCGGTCGACCGAACCGGAGACAATGAGCCGTTCCTCCGCCCGGGTCATCGCAACGTAGTAGAGCCTGAGCCGCTCGGCTTCCTCCTGGAGGTCACGTGTCTCCTTGACGTCCTTGTAGGAGCTCGTCACGACGCGCGTGCCGGTATCGGGATGCGCGACCTTGAAGCCGAACCGGCCGTCGGAGAGGCAGAGGATCTCGTCGCTACTCGTCCGCTCGCGCCCTGCATCCGCGACAACGACGACCTTGAACTCGAGCCCTTTGGCGGCATGAATCGTGAGCAGCCGGACAGCATCGGCCCCTTCCTCCTCCGACACTGCATCGCGCTCGGGCGCCCCAGCTGCATCCTGCTCTGCGACGAAGCGGATGAATCCCTCGAGATCGGGACCTCGCAACTCCTCGTAGGATCGCGCGAGCCGCGCGAGCTTCCGGAGGTTGGCATATCGGCGCTGGCCGTCATGGCGTGTGAGAACGGCGAGGTCGTAGTCGTGCTCGACGAGGATGCGCTCGCAGAGCAGCTCGAGCGAGAGCCTCGTGGAGCTCTCGACGAGGCGCTCGTACCGCTGGAGAAACGCGCGCACGAGCCGCCGGTCGTCCTCGGGAAGATCGGGAGGCAACGATCGCTCGATGCCCTTGAAGATCGGCCGCCGCTCAGCCGTTGAGCGGATCAGCACGAGAGCGTCGTTCGAGACTCCAACGAAGGGTGATGCGAGAACGGTGAGCAGCGCCTCGTCGTCGTAGCGGTTCTGCAAGAGCCGCAGGTAGTGGAGCAGGTCAACGACCTGCTGCTGACCGAAGTACCGGCGCCCCGTCATCCGGATCGTCGGCAAGTCGACGGAGCGGAGCTCCTCCTCGAACCATTCCGCGTCCGTTCCCGCCGCGAACAGGAGAACGATCTCTCCGGGCGTCGCGACGCCTGCATCGACGAGCTCGCGCACTCGTCGAGCGACATGCCGGGCCTCTGCACGACGCCAGTGCAGCCCGGAGCCGGCATACGAGACCTTGTCGGTCACGAGCAGCTCGACAGGGGTACCGAAGAGGGGGTCGCCGTAGCCGTCGGCCGGCTCGAGCGGCCGGAACTCGTCGCCGAACTCACCTGCAAACAGCTCGTTGACAGCTGCGAGGACCTCGGGGCGGGAGCGGTAGTTGAGGGTCAGCGGCAGCACCTGCGGTGCTGCGTCACGTCGGTCACGAAACACGGCAACATCGGCGTGACGAAAGCCATAGATCGACTGGAACTCGTCGCCGACGAAGAACATCTCCTTAGCGGGTCCGGCGCAGACGAGATCGATGAGCTCGGTCTGGAGACGGTTCGTGTCCTGGAACTCGTCGACCATGATCGAGCGGAACCTCAGTTGCTCCGCCTCTCGGATCGCGTCGTTCTCGCGGAGAAGCTGCCACGCGCGAAGCTGGAGGTCCTCGAAATCCAGGGCCGACTCACGGTCCTTCGCGGCGGCGTACGCCGTTGCAAACCCGGTCAGGATCTCCTGCAGGAGCTCGCGATCGCGGGAAGCGAGCTCCTCGAGGGCGAGTGCGTGGACTGCGGTGCGCGCCTCGTTGAACGCAGCGGCTCTTGCACCCCTCGCCGACGACGTGCCGAGCCCGAGGAGTCGCTCGGGCAGGCGTGTCGTCTCGAGGAGGTCGAGGACATCTCGCGCGCCTGCAGCCTGTAGGTCGGTTGCCTGCTCGTCTGCAGCGAGCGCGGTCGCCTCGGCGACGAGCTCTCCGAGAGCGTCGTCGAGACTCGCCGCCGCGCCAGGCTCCAACACGAGGTCGAGCGCAGCGGAGCGAAGCGTGTCGTACACACTGACGAGCATCGAGCGAAGCCTTCGCGCCCCGTACGTCGCGAGGAGCTGCCAGCGATCCGGCTCGTCGGCGGCACAGAACTCCTCGAGTGCGACCGAGAAGGCCTCGCCCTGGATCACGCGGGCCTGCGCCTCGTCGAGGACGCGGAATCGCGGGTCGATTCCCGCTGCCAGCGGGTACGCCGTGAGGAGACGTCGACAGAAGCCGTGGATCGTGGAGATCCACGCGCCGTCGAGATCGCGCGCAAGGTCGGGGCGATCGAGCTCGAGCAGGTTGGCCCGGATGCGACCCCGCAGCTCACCGGCCGCGCGATCGGTGTACGTGATCACGAGTAGCGAGTCGACGTCGAGGCCGTCCTCGACCACCGACCGAGCGAAGCGCTCGACGAGCACCGTCGTCTTGCCCGTGCCGGCACCCGCGGAGACGAATGTTTCGCCACGCGCATCGATCGCGGCCCGTTGCTGCGGATTCGGAGTCGCGGGTGGTCGGGTGGTCGGCTTTCCCGCTGTCACGCCGACACCCCACGCCGACCAACGCCCAACCCGGGCGACCGGCTCAACGGACTCACGGGCGCTCCTTGCGGCAGATCCGCCAGAGCGTGCACCAGCCCGGGCAATCGCCGCCCTGCGGGTCGTGGATCACGTCTCCGGTACGAATCCGCTCGGCCAAGGCGACCGCCGTGTCACGCGCATAGTCGATCTCCGCGTCGAAGTCGGCGCTCTCCAGGTAGTCGGCCGACGCAAAGCCGGGAACCTGGTCGACGCCGCCGCGGAGCATTCCGCGGGCCCGGCGCCCGCCACCGACGGGTACGTAGACGCCTCCCATGGGCTCGAGACCGAGCTGATCGCGCACGACGAGGAGGTAGAGAGGGATCTGTAGCCGCGCCTCGTCGTGAATCTGCGTCGCCGACGGAGCAGCGCCGGACTTGTAGTCGATGATAATCCCTCGGGCGCTCAGAGGATCGGCGTCGACCCGATCGATCTTTCCGCTCACCGCAACACCGGGGGCGAGCTCGTACGACTTGAACGAGACCTCGAGCTCCCTCGGGACAAACGTGGAGCTCGCTGCTGCATCGACCCGGACGAGCTGCTCGAGATCACGGCGCAGACCCTGACCGAGCTCCCTGCGCTCGAGATCGCCGACGTCGATGCGCAGACCCGAGTCGAGAGCACCGTCAACACACTCGTGCATCAACCTGACCGCAGCCTCGACGTTCTCGGGTGTCACCCGCTCGGCGCCCGGAATCCTCGATGGGAGCAACTTGTAGAAGCGCTGCAACGCAACGTGCGCGATCGAGCCTTTCATCTTCGGCCCGATCACCTGGTCGATCTCGCCAGGCCGGAGGTACCGCTCGACGAACCAGGCCGACGAGCAGGTCGCCATCCGCTCGAGGTCCGTGACCCGAAACGTGTCACGGCTCGTCAGCAGGGCCACGGCTCGAGGATGCGTGATCGCTGTGGGGCGAGAGAACGCGCGCCGGGCGCGCCCGAGCTTGCGCTGCCAGCCATTCGCGTACGCGAGCGCGTCGGCCTCGCGCGGGTCGTGGGCTGCGAGGCGGGCGAGCGCACGGAGCCGCTCGCGCTCCGTGGGCGCCGACTCGATCGGCCACGTGAGACGAGCGAGGGGGCGTCGAGTCGTGGCGCGGCGTACGTCATCCGAGTCGAACAGCTCGCAGACGGCCTCCCAGAAGGGGCTCGGCTCGCGCGGCGAGCCGTCATCCGTGGCGGCCTCACGCACGAGCGTGAGGAGCCTGCGCGGCCGGCTGCACGCCGTGTAGAACAGGTAGCGATCACGACTAACCGCGTCAGGCCGCTCGAGCCGGGCGCCGTGCGTGCCATCGAGGTTGCGGCGCGTCTCGTCGTCGAAGAAGGGTGACGTCGAAGCTCGGCGCGGCAACGAGCCCTGCTCGAGACCAATCACGAACACGGCCTCGAAAGTCCGCGTTCGTGCCCGAGCGAGGTCGAGAACCGCAACCCGCCCCGGCGCGCCTGCGCCGTCGCCGCGAACGGTCGCGTGGTCGAGAGCAGTGAGAATGTCGTCCGTTGCGACCGTGACACCGGCCCCACCGAGGGAGCGCAGCTCGTCGAACACACCGCGGGCCGCGTCCGCAGCCCGGAGGTCGCGTCGCGCACTCATCGCCGTCGGCGGCATCCCGAGGCCGTACGCGTTGCGCAGCATCGTCTCCACGATCGAAGCAGCGGCAGCGAGCGCGCCATCCTCGGAGGCAAGGGCCTCCAGGATCGGCAGTGGCCGGCCTGTTCGCAACTTCGTCATCTCCTCGAGCGTCCGCTCCCCGCGGAGCACGGCCCGGCCACGCAGGCGGCCTTCGAGGAAATCGACGTCGGAGCGGCCAAGCCCTCCATACGGCGTGCGGAGAAACGCAAACAGGTCCCTGCGCGTCCCGTTACTCCACGCGAACCGCAGCAACGAAAGCAGCGACTGACCGAAGGCGGTCGTTCCGAGCCTCGTCTGACCCTCGACCGAGAACGGCACCCCGAGCGTGCCGAAGGCCGTCTCAATCGATGCGCGCGAGCGCTCGAGCGACGGGCAGACGACAGCGATTTCCTCCGGAGCGGTGCCCTCGCGGACGAGGTCGAGAATCGTCTCTGCGAGCGACTCGAGCGTCGCGCGCCGTCCGGCCCCCTCGAGGAAGCGAATCGAGCCGTCGAGCGGGACAGGCGAGCTCCCGTCCTCGAAGAGATGGCGCTCGAGGTGGGCGATCCCACCAGGAAGGTATGCCCGCGAACCGGCCGCCATCTCCACGATCTCTCCTGACGCCAGGGCGCTCAGGTCGTCAGACGTTCGTTGCAGCGATGCAAACACGGCGCGGCCCGGCTCGTACGGCAGAGAGACGTGCACCTCTCCGCGAGCTGCGAGGGCCTCGATCAGGCGCCATTCGGCGCCGGTGAGATCCTCGAAGCCGTACGCGAAAACCGGCGCACCGTTCCAGGCATCGAGGTCCGACGTCAGCCGGTTGACGGCGCGGCGGCGCACCATGCCGCGATCGTGAACTCCCAGCCGTGCCAGCTCGACCGCGTATGCCCGCGCGAGCGTCGCGAAGTCGCCACCGAGATCCTCGGGAGCGAGCAGGTTGGCCTCGACCTCGGTCAGCGCGCCGCCGAGTGAGTCTGCGAACCCGGCGAACCGTGACGACGCCCCGAACGCGTCGAGCGCAGAAGCGCCGACAAGCTGCCGGACGATCACACCGCGACCGGCGTCTCCGAGGACGCGACCTGGAACATCGCTTCCCGCCAGTGCGGCGAAAAGCGTGTCGAACGTGCCAACCGTGCCGGCGAGAAGGGCGCCACGCCTCCCGGCGAGCTCGCGCTCGACGCGGTCGACATCGACGCGGTTCGGAACGATGAGCCAGGGGTCACGGTCGAACGCGTCGACAAATCGGTCGAGCAGGAGCGCGACCTTTCCCGCGTGCGCCGGACCGTAGACGAGTGAGAGACCCATCTGTCCATCGTAGTCGGGGCAATCGCGGCGACCCTCTTATGCGACGAGCGGCCCGTCGCAAAGTGCGAAAAGCGGGTCGGCGGGCGACTGATCCGCCCGCCGACCCGGCGCCTCGCACTAGCTCAGTGACTTCGGCTTGCGCCCGCGACGTGCGACGGCGATCCCGGGCATCGTGCCCGCGCAGCCGTCACAGAGGTCGGCCGCCTTCGCGCCACGACGTGCATCGGTGAACGTGACGCGGAGCGTTGCACCGCGGCCCTCCTCCACCTCGACGCCGCAGTTGTCACACACAAGAACCGTCTTTCGAGCCATCGGGATTCCTCTCTCTGTCGATAGAACGCTTCGCCTTCGAGCGATCGAATAGCTGAGGGTATTGATCACCACTCATTTTACCGGTCATTTCGGGGACGGCCAACCGATCGACGCCCGCCCGGCCGCGACTACTATGGCGCGATGGAGTCGCGCACAATCGTCGTTCTCGAAGGAGACGACACGGGCCAGGAGCTCCTCGAAGCGTCCCTGCGTCTCCTCGACCGAGACGTCATCGACCTGGAGCTCGCGCTCCCACGATTCGATCTCTCGCTCGCGAACCGTCGCACGACAAACAACGGCGTTGTCCACGAGGCAGCGATTGCCATCCGCGAGCACGGTTTCGGGATCAAAGCTGCGACGGTAACGCCTGAGTCGCCAACCGACGTGGGTTCGCCGAATCGCATCCTCCGGGAGGAGATCGGCGGCAAGGTGATCGTGCGTACAGGTCGGCGAATTCCCGGGGTCGTTCCACTCGGCGGTGTCCACTCACCCATCTCGGTCGTGCGGATGGCGGTGGGCGACGCGTACGGCGCCAAGGAGTGGCGCGAGGGCACGGGCGACAACGAGGTCGCCTATCGCACCGAACGCATCGAGCGCGGGATCTGCAAGGCCGTGGCCGAGTTCGCGTTCCGGCAGGCAGAGCGGATGGGCGCGAAGGTCTTCGGCGGGCCCAAATACACGGTCAGCCCCGTGTACGAGGGCATGTTGAAGGAGGAGATGGACGCCGCAGCCGCGCGGCATCCCGACGTCGAGTACGAGCCCCAGTTGATCGACGCCACGTTCGCGCTCCTGATCTCGTCGAGTGGATCCCCGATGGTGATTCCCGCCCTCAACCGCGACGGCGACATCCTCTCCGACCTCGTCCTGCCGCTCTTTGGCTCGATCGCCGGCTCCGAGTCGATGCTCGTCGCCTTCGGGGACGATTACGTGCCTTCGGCGTTGATGGCCGAAGCGGCGCACGGTACGGCCCCGTCGCTCTTCGGCAAGGACGTCGCAAACCCGATGGCGATGATCCTCGCCTGCGCTGCCCTTCTCGGCCACACCGACTACAGCGAAGGCCAGAACGCGGGTCGAGCGATTCGCGAGGCGTGCCTCGAGGCCGTTGCCGGGGGCGTGCGAACGGCAGATCTCGGCGGCCACGCCGGAACGATCGAGTTCACGGACGACGTGATCAAGCGGACGAAGACGAAGCTGGAGGTCTGGGCGTCGCTCTGAGCCTGAGCCTGAGGGCTCCGGCCGTCACCTGGTCGACGACCTCGTCCCGTTCGGCATCGTGGCCGTCGGGTCATGCGCTCGAGCATCGCTAGACGGCGACGGCGACGCTGCGCTCAGTGACGATCTCGCCGGATGCATGCGCGTCCACGAAGATCTGCGCGAGGGTCGGGTCGAACTGTGTGCCCGCGCACCGCTCGACCTCGGCTGCCGCCTCGTCCGACGAGAGGCGATCGCGATACGGGCGAAGGGAAGTCATGGCGTCGAAGGCGTCCGCTACTGCAAGCAGACGGCCCTCGAGGGGAATTTCGCTGCCGAAGCGCCCGGTCGGATACCCGCCCCCGTCCCAGCGCTCGTGGTGGAAGAGCACGTACGGCAGGGCAGGCTCGAAGGTCGGGATACCGGCAATCAGCCACGCACCCTCGACGGGATGGGCGCGGATCGCCGAGAGCTCCTCTGGATCGAGGCGGCCCGGCTTCTGCAGCAGCCCGGGGCGAAGGTTCACCTTGCCCACATCGTGCAGGGCGGCGCCAAGTCTGAGCACGCGGAGCTGATCGTCCGACCAGTCCAGGCGCTCCGCCATGACCCCGGCGTGACTCCCGACGCGGGACGCGTGGCCCTCGAGCGAGGGGTCGCAGGCGCGCATGGCGTCGGTGAGTGAGGAGAGACGGTGCACGAAGTGAGAGGTTCCCCCCACGCGGCGAAATCCCTTCCCGTAGATTCAGGGTGTGCGAATCGTCGTTCCCCGTGAGGCTGCCGCCGGCGAAGGTCGTGTGGCACTTGTGCCAGATGCAATCGGGCGCCTGACGGCGGCCGGGTTCGAGGTCGTCGTAGAGCGCGGAGCGGGTGCCGCCGCGGGATTTCCGGACGAGGACTACGTCGTGGCCGGCGCGACGCTGAGCGAGCCCGCCGGGATGCTCGAGGGAGCCGCGGCCGTTGTCCGCGTCTCGCGCCCCTCTCCCGAGGAGGTCGCCGCAATGGCTCCCGGAACCGTGCTGATCGGGTTCCTCGCGCCGCTGACCGATACCGAGGGCATCGAGCGCCTCCGTCGGCAGGGCGTTGTCGCGTTCGCGATGGAGTCGGTACCGAGAATCACGCGCGCGCAGTCGATGGACGCGCTCTCCTCGCAGGCCACGGTCGCCGGATACAAGGCCGTGCTGATCGCAGCCGATCGCGTTCAGAAGATGTTTCCCCTGCTGATGACGGCCGCGGGCACGATCGCTCCGGCCCGTGTCCTCGTGATGGGGGCGGGCGTCGCGGGGCTCCAGGCGATCGCAACGGCACGCCGACTCGGCGCGGTCGTAACGGCGTTCGACGTGCGGCCGGCCGTGAAGGAGCAGGTCGAATCGCTCGGTGCCAAGTTTCTCGAGCTCGGTATCCACAGCGAGGAAACCGAGGGCGGCTACGCGAAGGAGCTGACACCCGATCAGCAGGCTGCACAGCAGGCCGCGCTCGAGGAGCGCGTTCCCGAGTTCGACATCGTGATCACGACGGCCCTCGTCCCGGGCCGCCCCGCGCCAAAGCTGATCGCGGCCTCGACCGTCGGGCAAATGCGTTCGGGCAGCTGCATCGTCGACCTCGCAGCCGAGGCGGGCGGGAACTGCGAGCTCACGACCCCCGGCCAGGAGATCGTCCGTGACGGCGTCACGATCGTCGGCTTCACGAACCTGCCTTCCCTGATGGCCGCCGACGCGAGTCGGCTCTACGCGCGCAACGTGACCGCGCTGCTGCAGCACCTCGCACCCGACGGCGAGCTGACTCTCGACTTCGACGACGACATCACCGGCGGTGCCTGCGTGTCCCGCCCGACCGAAGGGGTGGCGGCATAGAGACCTCGTTCATCCTCGAGCTGACGATCCTCGTGCTCGCGATCTTCCTCGGTATCGAGGTGATCTCGAAGGTGCCGACGATGCTGCACACGCCGTTGATGTCCGGCACGAATGCGATCCACGGCATCGTCATCGTCGGCGCGATCCTGATTGCCGGGGCAGCCGACGACACGTTCTCGAAGGTCGTCGGCGTGGTCGCCGTCGTGCTCGCCTCGGCCAACGTCGTGGGCGGTTTCGTCGTCACCGACCGCATGCTGCAGATGTTCAGGAGAAGGGAGCCCAGGCGTGAGTCGAACGACGACTGACGCTCTCTATCTGGTCACGATCGTGACCTTCATCCTCGCGCTCCGCTTCCTCTCCTCCCCGAAGCACGCGCGCAAGGGGAACTGGATCGGCGCCGCGGGAATGGCACTCGCGATCGTCGTGACGCTCCTCCAGGACAGCGTCGGCAACTACGCGCTGATCGGGATCGGCATGGTCGTCGGTGGCGCCGTCGGGCTCGTCGGAGCGCGGATGGTGAAGATGACCGCGATGCCCCAGATGGTGGCCCTCTTCAACGGGGTCGGCGGTGGTGCGGCTGCGCTGATCGCGCTGGATGAGTTCCACCGGTTCGCCGGCAGTTTCTCGACCGTCGAGGCAGCGTCGGTCGCCCTTTCGGCGCTGATCGGCGCCATCTCGTTCTCCGGTTCGCTGGTCGCCTACGCGAAGCTGCAGGAGCTCATCTCCGGGCGGCCGATCGTGTTCCGCGGCCAGCAGATCGTGAACGCGCTCATCATCGGCAGCGCGGTCGTGCTTGGCGTCTGGATCGCGACAGGCGGCGACCAGCAGGGTCTGATCTACGGCCTCATCGCGGCCGCGCTCGTGTTCGGCGTGATGTTCGTCCTGCCGATCGGCGGAGCCGATATGCCGGTCGTGATCTCGCTCCTCAACGCCTTCACGGGGCTTGCAGCTGCCGCGACCGGCTTCGTCCTCAACAACAACGTCCTCATCGTCGCGGGCGCCCTCGTCGGAGCATCGGGAACACTGCTCACGATCCTGATGGGTAAAGCGATGAACCGTTCGATCACGAACGTCCTCTTCGGCGCGTTCGGGCAGGTACAGGCAGGTACGGGGGCAGCCCGCGTCGACGACGGCCGCACCGTGCGTGCGACCTCACCCGAGGACGTCGCTGTGATGCTCTCCTTCGCTCGCAAGGTGATCGTCGTGCCCGGCTACGGCCTCGCGGTCGCGCAGGCGCAGCACGACGTTCGCCAACTCGGTGAGCTGCTCGAAGAGAAGGGCGTCGACGTCGTCTACGCGATCCATCCGGTCGCGGGGCGCATGCCGGGCCACATGAACGTGCTCCTCGCCGAGGCAAACGTCCCGTACGACGTGCTGAAGGAGATGGACGAGGTCAACCCCGAGTTCCCGCAGGCCGACGTCGTGCTCGTGATCGGCGCCAACGACGTCACGAATCCCGCCGCGCGCACGGACACGTCGTCACCGATCTACGGAATGCCGATCCTCGACGTCGACAAGGCAGCGGCAGTCGTCGTGATGAAGCGCTCGATGGCCCCCGGTTTCGCGGGGATCGACAACGAGCTCTACCTCGATCCGCGCACGACGATGCTCTTCGGTGATGCGAAGGACTCGATCGTGAAGCTGATCGGCGCCGTCAAGGCGTCGTAGACCCGTCGTGACCGGTTTCATCACCGACGAGGCGGCCCTGCGCGAACTGATCGGCGAACCCGCCGCCATCGTGGTTGCAAAGGTGAGTGACCGGGTCAACGAGCTCATGCGGAGGTTCATCGACCTTTCCCCGTCCATGCTGCTCGCGACCTCGGCACTCGACGGCACCTGCGACGTGAGCCCTCGCGGCGACCCACCGGGCTTCGTGCACGTGCTCGACGATCGCACGCTCCTCGTCCCCGATCGCCCGGGAAACCGCCTTGCCGATTCCCTACGCAACATCGTCGCGAACACGAACGTCGGCCTCTACTGATGGCTGTCTCCTTCTTCTCGGGCGCCGATGTCGAGCGGGCCGTCTCGCCGCACGAGGCATACGACGCTGTCAAGGAGGCGTTCATCGCCCATGCAAAGGGCGACTGGACGATGCACCCGAAGCTCTACGTCACGAACTACCCGGCAGGCGACTTCAGGGCGATGCCCGCGCTCGGCGATGGCCACGCGCTCCTGAAGTGGGTGACGTCCTTTCCCGGCAATCCGGCACAGGGTCTTCCCACCGTGACCGGGCTCGTGCTGCTCTCCGATGCGGAGACGGGTGCCCTGGTCGCCCTGCTCGATGCTGCCGCAGTGACGGCGCTCCGAACGGCTGCGGCCGCCGTGATCGCGGCCGAGACGCTGTGCCGTGCGGGAGCCGAGTCGACGGCCGTGATCGGCTGCGGTGTCAATGGCGCCGAAACGGTACGGATGTTTCGCGCGCTCGGCAGTGACGTCCACGTCTGGGATCTCGATCCCGCGCGCTCGGCGTTCGTCGCCGATCGCCTCGGCGCAACCGTGGCCGGCTCACGGGAGGAGGCGCTTGCCTGCGACATCGTGGTCACGGTGACGCCAGGGCGCGCGCTCCTTTTCCCCGCGGGTTCACTCCGCGATGGTCAACACGTCTCGATGATGGGAGCTGACGGGCCTGGCAAGGCGGAGGTTGCCGTCGGCGAGCTCGCTCGAGCCGACCTCTTCTGCGACGACTGGGAGCAGGCGAGCCACGGAGGAGAGCTTGCTGCGGCTGTCGCGGCGGGAGTCGTCACGCGCGATCGGGTCACCGATATCGGGCGCGTTCTGGCCGGCGAAGCGGAAGGGCGGCGGGACGCCCGGGATATCACGCTGTTCGACTCCACGGGCCTCGCTATCCAGGATCTGGCGATCGCAAAGGTCGCAGCGGCAAAAGCCGACGGAATGGATCTGCAGCGGCTGTCGCTGTGACCCCGGGGAGAAGGCCCACAAGACTCGCTCGGGTCTCGCGATAACCGCTTGCGATTTTGGAATGCACCCCGTCACCCTTCGAGGGAAGGGCGGGGTCGCGGCGAAGTTCGGTGTCAGAACGCGCCGAATCGTTACCACCCGCACCGAGGAGTACGAATGTTTGCAGACAAACGCCCGACGAGGCTTCGGAAGGGCGAAGCGGGGTTCACCCTCTTCGAACTCCTGATCGTGCTCGTGATCATCGGCATCATGCTCACCGTCGCCGTCCCCTCCTACGTTGGTTTCAGGAAGCGTGCACAGAGCGCCACGGCAAAGGCGAACGTTCGCATGGCGAGACCGGCCGTACACGCGTACTACGTCGACAACAGGACGTATGTGGGGATGACGAACGCGATCCTCAGATCGACCTACAACAGGGCCATCCCGACCACGGTGACGCTTTCCTCACTCACGGCGACGAGTTACAGACTTAGCCAGGTCAACGGCCCCTGCACCGCGAGCGTTACCGGCCCCTCCGGAGCGATCACCGTCACCGGATCAGGCTGCTCCTAGCTAGTCGGGCATCGCAATCACGCTCCAGTGATTTTGGAACGCAAGACCTGGCCCTGAACTGCAGTAGCATCTGCGTCGTGGCCGTCACGATCGCCGCCGAGAGCCCCCTGCAGGACGACGTCCGAAGCTTGATCGCGGAGCTCAACGCCTTCCTGCTCTCGATCACGCCGCCCGAGTTCTGCTCGCACATGACGGTCGAGCAGATGGCCGGGTCAGACACGACCGTGCTCGTTGGGCGCGACGAGGGCCGCGCGGTTGCTTGCGGGGCGCTTCGCCGTGACGCCCGAGGCGTCGGCGAAGTGAAGCGGATGTACACGGTTCCCTCGTCCCAGGGGCAGGGGATCGGAGGACGGATCCTCGCCGAGATCGAAGCTCTCGCGCGCGAGGAGGGATTCGTGCGGCTCGTCCTCGAGACAGGTCACGCGCACGAGCCCGCGTGGCACGTCTACGAACGCGCC
>JBKJVI010000089.1:0-37965 GCA_046590225.1 Gaiella sp.
ACCTGGAGGGCGAGCGCGCCCTGTCCCGCCTCCGGGAGCATCACCTCTGGATCGAGCCTGAGGCCGATCTCCGCACTCAATCCTAAACGGTCTAGACCACAAGAGGCCAGCATGATCGCGTCAAGCCCCCGCTCTCCTCGCTTCCGCAGTCGCGTGTCCACGTTTCCGCGCAGCGGCTCGATCGAGAGCGTCGGCTCGAAGGCGAGGAGCTGCGCCCGGCGGCGTGCGGATGCCGTGCCGATCCGCATTCCCGGCCGAATCGCGTCTGCTCCGCACAGTGCGTCCCTCGGATCCTCGCGGCGTGGGTAGGCGCCGACCGCGAGGCCCTCTGCATCGGCCGCCGTCATGTCCTTCGCGGAGTGCACCGCGACGTCGATTCGCCCCGCGAGCAGTGCCTCCTCGAGCTCCTTGACGAAGACGCCACGGGAGCCGATCTCGCCGAACGGACTCGTGCGGTCGCGGTCGCCCGCTGTCGTGATCGGGACGAGCGCGATCTCTACCCCGGGCCGGCGCAACGCATCGGCAGCGCGCTCGGCCTGGGTGAGTGCGAGCCTACTTCCGCGGGAGCCGACGCGAAGCAGCACAGAGACGGATCGTCGTGCGTGGCTCGCCGCAGACGAGGCGGCCGCGCGGGCGGATGCGCACGAAGGCTGTCGGAGCCTGTACGGGAAGTGGTCTCGAAACGATTACCGGTCGCGCGACGATTGTTCTTCCTCCCCCAGTCCAAACAGGTGGCGTACGACGTCAGCATAGATCACACCGTCGGTGCCGGCGGCCGCCTCCTTCATGCGGACGGTCGGGAGGTGGAGAAGCTTCGCCACGATCTGCGACGTCATCGATTCGACGAGCTTTCGCTCGCTCTCGGGAAGCCGCCCCAGGCGTCCTTCGGCCTTCGCCAGTTCTCCGACGCGGATCTCCTCTGCATGGGCGCGCAGCGATGCGATCGCGGGCACGACCGCCAGCGATGCCTGCCACTCCCGGAAACGTTCAGCCTCGGCCGCCACGAGGTGCTCGGCGTGAACAGCCTCGGCGCGGCGGCCGGCAAGCGATGTCTCGACGACGGCCTCGAGGTCGTCGATGTCGTAGACGAAGCAGCCGTCGATCGTCGAGAGCGTAGGATCGACATCGCGCGGCACGGCAAGATCGACGAACAAAATGGGCCGGCCGCGTCGGCTCCGGAGCGCGGCCTCGGCGGCCGCCATATCCACGACGAAGCCCGGCGCGCTCGTCGATGTGATCACGACATCGGAGGTCGCGAGCAAGGCGGGCACATCGGCCAGGCTAACGGCGGTCGACTCGACCCGCTCCGCAAGATCCATGCCGTGCTCGATCGTCCTGTTCGCAACAGCCCCGATCGTGCCACCTCGCGAACGGAGATTTCGCGCCGTCAACTCGCTCATCTTCCCTGCTCCGATGAGGAGGACTGTGCGACCGCCGAGATCGCCGAACACCTGTTGGGCGAGCGCCGCAGCCGCTGCGGGAACCGACGACGGGTTCTCGCCGATCGCAGTCTCGACCCGTGCGCGACGACCGGCGTGCAGCGCTTGACGGAAGAGACGGTCGAGCAGAGGCCCGGTCGAGCCTCCGTCGAACGCTTCACGCACCTGCCCCAGGATCTCCCCCTCCCCGGGGACGAGCGAGTCGAGGCCGGCCGCGACCCTGAAGAGATGCAGTGCCGCACTGTCGTCTCCGAGGCGGTACAGCAATGGCGCAAGAGCATCGGCGTCACCGGGTGCAAGCGCGAGAAGCGACGCCGTTGCGCGTTCCACGAGGTGGCTCGTCGTGTCGCTGGCTGCGAGGTAGACCTCTGTCCGGTTGCATGTCGAGAGAACCACGGCTTCGCAGCCGTCGGCGAGCTCGCCGGCGAGAGCAGCTGCGTCGGCCGGGCCGACCGCCACCCGCTCCCGCAACTCGACGGGCGCCTGTCGATGCGAAACGCCGACCAGGGCGAGCCTCATGAGGCGAAGTGGGTCAGAGGGAGCGCGACGGCCACGAGTGCGAAGCCGGCGACGAGAACCAGTGCAAAGCGACGGGCCTGGATCCGACCCTCACGACGAAGGAGCAAGCCGACGGCGTACAGGCCCCAGATCGTGATTGCCGTCGCCATCGCAAGGTCGAAGTCACCCCGGTCGAAGCTCGCCACTCCGACGACGATCCCGAGCGTCAGGATGATGAGGGAGATGAGCGCCGTCCGAGCGGAGAGCCGGTCGAGCGTCTCGAGGGGCGGAAGGCGAAGCCGGAGCACGCTGACGTCGCGCCGCTTCAGGCGTCGGTCCTGCCAGAGGTAGAGGCCCGCGAGGCCCCCCGCCAACGTCAAACCCGCGAACCCGGCGAGCATCAGGCCGACGTGGAGCGCGAGGAGGACGCTCGAAGTGTCGCCCGTCGAGCCGCCGGTGCCACCACCTACCCAGGCTGCAAGGAGCAGCGCCACCGCAAATGGCATCACCGCGAGCCCGAGGAGGCGGTATCGCGGCGTACAGCCCCAGATGAGATAGGCCCCGACGACGAGCCAGACGAAGAGGTTCAGTGCACCTGCCCACGTACCCCACGGGAACCCATCGGCGTCGAATGCCTGCGCGATCAGGAGCCCGGTCTGAGCAAGCCATCCGACCCTGACGCCCCAGATCCCGAGCCGTGCGGAGCCTCCCGGCACGCGGAGGACTCCCGCGTATGCAACGGCCGCCTCCCCATACCCGATCAGCGCGGGCCAGATGAGGAGCTCAGCCATCGACGCTGCGCTTGCGCGCGAGGGCAGCTATCTCGCCTGTCTCGCGTTCGAGCCGCGAGAGCTTGGCAGCGATGATCGCTACCCAGAGGAGCACGAACACGAGAACAACGCCGTAGGCAAGTGCGACGTACTGTCCCTGACTCATGAGAGTGCCTCTCGTAGCTCACGCAGGTTGGCATCGGTGCGCTTTCCGACGAGCTCGATCCGATACATGACGTACGCGAGCAGCGTAATCCCTACCCAGCAGACGAGGAAAGATCCGAACATCGTCCCCGTCATCTGCGGACCTTCGCGCGTGAATACGGTGGGATGAATGAAGTCGCTCGCGAGACGGATCGCGAAGAAGCTGACGGGGATCAGGGCGACACCGAACAGAGCGTAGACCGCGCAGATCCGCTCTCGGCGAGCACCCTCGTCGACCGAGAACCGAAGCATGAAGTAGGCGCAGTAGAAGAGGAAGAGGACGAGGAAGAGCACGAGCTGGTTCGAGCCCCAGCTCCACCACACCCCCCACGATGCCTTCGCCCAGATCGACCCGGTGATCAGCGTCAGCGCACCGAAGATCGTGCCCTGGTGAATCCACGTGTAGCTCTCGAAATCACGCCGCTCGCCGCCGGCCCAGAGCAGACGGAGTGCCTTCCACGCGCCGAGGCCGAAGCACAGGTAGGCCGTGAGGGCGATGGGCACGTGGAAGTAGAAGATGCGCTGGGACACACCCTGATCGACGTCCTCGGGCGCGACGAGCAGTGCGAGCACGACCGCGACCCCGAGAACGGCGGTGGTCGCAAAGGCGAGCAGTGGGAGGTTATTCCGTGATGACATATTCGAAGGTGGCCCATGCCAGTATCGCGAAGACGAGGTCGTACAGGCCGAGGAAGGTGAGGTAGGTCGCGCCCTCGGGCGAGATTCCAGCGCCGACACCGCCCACAATCAGGGGAATCGCGAGCGGTAGGAAGAGGAGCGGGAGAATGACCTCGCGTCCCCGGCTCGCGGCGGCCATGGCAGCGAGGAGCGAGCCGACGGCACAGATGCCTATGCTCGCAAGCACGACGCCCGCAACGGCCACGAGGTCGACAGGTGCGAAGAAAAGCGCGAACGCAGGTAGAGCAACGAGCTCCGCCGCTGTCAGGAAGACAAGGACGGCAAGCGTCTTACCGAGCCAGATCGCGCTCCTGTCGCACGGCGCCAGAACGAGGCCGTCGAGAGCGCCGCCTTCACGCTCCGGCGCCCACGCGCGCGCGAGGCCAAGCAGCGCCGTGAAGATGAGCGCGATCCAGAGCAGGCCGTACGCAGCGTCGTCGGCCGTGCCGGTCGGGAGCGCGAAGTGGAAGACGACGAGCGTTGAGAGGACGAAGAGAAGCATCGCCGGGAGTGTGTCCCGGGCCCGCAGCTCGAGCCGGAGGTCCTTGCGCGCGAGGGCGACGACGTCGGACGCGTACAGCGTGAGGGCGCTCATGCGAGAACGAGCCTGTCCGTAGCGAGCGCTTCGACGCGGGCGGGATCATGCGTGGAGAGCATCACCGTGCGCTCGCCCGCAAGCGCAGAGAGCTCGGTGTCGAGAACGCCGGCACCGTCCTCGTCGAGCGCAGTGAACGGCTCGTCGAGGACGAGCAGAGCCGGATCGTGAAGCAGTGCCCGACACAGCGCAAGGCGTTGGATCATGCCGCGTGAATACGTGGAGACGCGGTCGGAGCGTGCGTCCCAGAGGCCAAAGCGTTCGAGCAGCATCCCACTCCGTTCCCTGCGGTCGGCGACGCGATAGAGCCGCCCGAACAGCTCGAGATTTTCGAGCGCCGTCAGCTCCTGATAGACGAGTGGCTCGTGGCCCACAAAGCCCAGGTCTCGGCGATCACCGCTGACCTCCAGCACGCCTCGTGTTGGTGCCGCGAGCCCCGCGACGAGTCGAAGCAACGTCGTCTTGCCGGCGCCGTTTGCTCCGGTCACGACCAGGAACCCGCCTCGTGGGACGGCGAACGAGACGCCCCGCAGAACACGCTTGCGTCCGTAGCGCTTCTCGAGGCATTCCCCAAGGACGACCGGGTCGACCGCGGCGGCAGCGACGTCGATCACGAGGTCAGCGTGTCCAGGGCGACGAAGACGAAAAAGACGACCGCAATCAGGCCGTTCACGGTGAAGAACGCGGCGTTGAGCCGGTCAAGATGCCCCGGTCGGACGAGCACGTGCTCGTAGATCAGGAGCGCCACGACCGCGACCACCCCGAGCCAGTAGAAGATATCGCTCCCGAGCCCTACCCCGACGGCAGCGAGAAGCGTCACAGCGACGGCGTGAAAGAGGCGTGCGCCGACGAACACACCGCGTTGGCCAAACCGCGTCGCCCAGGAGCGAATGCCCTCCTGGAGGTCGTGGGCGAGGTCGAACAGGGAGTAGAACAGGTCGAATCCCGCAACCCACAGGCCCTGCGCCGCGAAGAGTGCCCACGCCTCCCACGGCGCCTCACCCGTCACCGCGAGCCAGGCACCAAGCGGTGCGAGGCCCGTACAGGCGCCAAGCCAGACGTGACAGAGCCACGTCACGCGCTTCAGATACGGATAGATCACGAACATCGCGACCGGAATCGGCCAGAGCCAGCGAACGATCGGCTCGAGCTGAAACGCGGCGACGAGGTACAGCGCGAAGGCGGCGGCGCAGAAGGCCCAGACCTGGGCGCGAGAGAGAGCTCCGGAGGGAATCTCGCGGGTTGCCGTGCGCGGGTTTCGGGCGTCGAGTTCCGCGTCGATGAGTCGATTCAAGCCCATCGCGAGCGTGCGGGCGCCCACCATCGCAAGAGTCAGCCAGACGGTCGGGCCGACGCCCGGAAAGCCGTCGACGGCGAGGAACGCGCCGACATACGCAAACGGGAGCGCGAAGACGGTGTGCTCGAGCTTGACGAGCGAAGCAAAGCGGCGCGGGAGCGAGAGCGTGGCCGTGCTCACGTCTGGCGGTGTCGGGAGCTCTGGTCGCCCGCTGCAAGCTCGAGACCGTGCAGGAGAGCAGGCTGGAGAACGGCGAAGCCGTCGCGACAGCCGCCCGGTGACCCCGGAAGGTTCACAACGAGCGTCGCGCCCCTCAGGCCGGCGACACCCCGGGAGAGCAGTGCATGGGGTGTTCGCGTTCTCGCATCGGCCCGGATCGCCTCGGCGATCCCGGGAGCCTCGCGTTCGAGGATGGGACGCGTCGCCTCCGGCGTGACGTCACGGGGTGTGAATCCCGTGCCGCCTGTCGTCAGCACAAGACGGTTGCTACTCGAGAGTTCGACGATCGCAGCGGTAATCACGTCCGTGTCGTCGGGCACGACGCGGCGCTCGACCTCGAACCCCTCGGCCGTCAGAAGCTCCGTTAACGTGTCGCCGCTCCTGTCGTCCCGTGTGCCGTGATGGACGCCGTCCGAAACCGTGAGCACGGCTGCCCTCACGCCGGCTCCTTCGACTTCTCGACGAGCGTCACACCCGAGATCGTCATCTCCTTGTCGATCGCCTTGGCCATGTCGTAGACCGTCAATCCGGCAACGGCAACGGCCGTCAGCGCCTCCATCTCCACACCCGTCTGCGCCGTTGTCTCCGCGACGGCGGTAATCTCGACTCCGGCCTCGACGACGGTGAGCTCGACCTCGACGACGGTCAGTGGCAGGGGATGGCAGAGTGGAATCAGGTCACTCGTTCGTTTCGCGGCCATGATCCCGGCGAGCTTCGCCGTCGTGAGCGCGTCGCCCTTCGGAAGGTCTCCGAGCCGCCTCGCAGTCTCCGCCGCCATGAGAACGGAGCCCCGGGCGACGGCACGACGTCGCGATAGCGGCTTGGCACCGACGTCCACCATGCGGATCGTCCCGTCGGGCTGAACGTGCGAAAGATCGGTCATGGAAGCATCGTACTGGGAGGCGGCGAAATGCCCGGCTCGAGGCACGAGACTCTCAGGAAGGCCTCTCGGCAAGGGTCACCTGCACGACGCGCCGCGTCTTCCCACCCCGCAGAACGGTGAACTGCACGTTCTCTCCGGCCACGTGCAAGGCGACGGCCCGCGAGACGTCCTGCGCACTCGTGATCGGGGTGCCATCGATCCGAACGATGACATCGCCACCGAGCGAGACCTGGACGCCGTCGGCGTCCTCCACGCTCGTCCCGCCACGCAGACCCGCCCGGGAGGCAGGCGTGTCGGGTTGTACCTTGGCGACAAGCGCCCCGCGCGCTGCCGTGAAGCCGAACTTCTTCGCGAGTCGGGGCGTGACGTCCTGCGTCGTGACGCCGACGTAGGCGTAGGAGACACGGCCCGTGCGTACTAGCTGGTCGAGCGCTCGGCGCGCCGTGTCGATCGGGATCGCGAACCCCACGCCCTCGCCGGCGCCGCTCGTCGATCGAATCTGGGCGTTGATGCCGATTACGCGGCCGCGAGCGTCGAACAAGGGGCCGCCCGAATTGCCGTGGTTGATCGGCGCATCGGTCTGGATCGCGTCGGAAATGCTGTAGCCGGACGTCAGAGAGTCGATCGTGCGGTTCGTCGCAGAAACGACGCCGACGGAGAGCGAGCTCTGCTCGTTGAACGGGCTCCCGATCGCGGCGACCGGGGTCCCGACGACGACGGTGGCCGACGTCCCGAGCGGGACGGGCGCAACGGGATGAAGTGCCGGGTCGACGCGAATCGCAGCGACATCACTGAACAGGTCCCAGCCCACGATCTTCGCGGGCACGCGATCGCCGTCCTTGAACTCGACGTACACCGTCTCGGCACCGGTGACAGCGCCACCGGACGCGTTTGCGACGTCCGTGACGACGTGGGCATTCGTCAGGATCGTGCCGTCTCGAGCGACGATGAATCCCGAACCCTGAGCCTGCCCCTCCACGCCGAGGTCGGCATAAATCGTCACAACACCCGGCGAGCGTCGCGCGTAGATCGCGGCCGGGTTGAAACCCGTCCCGATCGGTGGCACGGCGACCGGGATCGCAACGTCCCCCGGAATCGTGCGCTCGACGACGACGGTGGAGGTCTGGCCGTCCGTGGCCCCGGTCAGCGCTCCGATCGCGAGCGCGGCTGCGCCTCCGAGCACGGCGGCGACGACGGCGATGGCGAAGACACGCAGCTGCACGAACCTACTGTAGCCAGGCGAGGTGGCCGTACCGCTCGCGCCCGTGCCGCGTTTCCACGTGGAAACGGCGAATCGGTCGGCTCAGGCGAGCCCATCGGCTCCTGGCGATGTGTCAGCCGGCAGTTCGAGCGTGAAGACGGTGTCGCCGGGTTGGCTCTCGACCGTCACCGTGCCGTGCATCCGCCCCGCCAGCTCTCGAGCGATAGCGAGGCCGAGGCCGCTCCCCGACGCCTGACCGCCGTCGACCCGGTAGAACCGCTGGAAGATCCGTCCGAGGTGCTCCGGTGGAATACCGGGGCCGTTATCGCGGACGAGAAGCGCCACCCGACTCCCGCGGCGCTCGGCACGGAGCTCGACCGTCGTTCCCGCCGGGGTGTGGGAGAGCGCGTTGCCCGTCAGAACACGTGCGATCTGCTGGACTCGCTCCTCGTCCGCAAGCGCCCAGGCATCATCGTCGACCGTGACAACGAGCGTGTGGCCCGACGCGTCCGCCACGGCCCCGAACTCTTCTGCGACCACTCTGACCACCTCGGCGAGACCCACGTCCTCCACTTCGATCCGGATCCGCCCGACGTCCATCCGGGACAGGTCGAGCAGATCTGTTGCGAGCTTCGTCAGTCGATCGACCTGCGACCTCGTCGTTGCAAGGAACTCCCGCCGCGTCTCGTCGTCGAGGTCCTCGTCAGCGAGGAGTTCGAGAAATCCGGCGAGCGAGAAGAGCGGAGTGCGCAGCTCGTGAGAAGCGTTCGCAACGAACTCCTTGCGTGCCAGGTCGACCTCCGCGAGCTGCATCCGCATTCTGTCGACCGAGCCCGCGAGTTGCCCGACCTCGTCGTTGCCGGTGTCAAGCAACGATTCGTCGAACGCGCCCTCGGCAATCCTGTCTGCCGCCTTCTGGATTCGGCCGAGTCGCCGGGCGTGTACTGCGGCGACGGTGAATCCGAGGACGAGAGCGATCAGGAGCGCGACGACCGTCGCGTACGCGAGGCGTCGTTTGACGAGTGCAACCGTGGCGAGCTGATCCTCGAGCGAGCTCGAGAGGAGCATCACATCGCCCGTCGCAAGGAGGGTCGTGGCCACCTCGGCGTACTCACGGCCGTCGCGCGCGATCCGTGCCCGCACCGTTCCGGCGCCCTTTGCAGCCTCGAGGGCCGCAGGGTCGTTCTCGATCTCGAACCGGCCCACGGGGGACGAGTCGGCGAGTGACCGGAGAACCTCGTTGCGTGGAGGATCTGTGACGTCGAAGACGACGACCCGTGCGTTCGAGACGAATGCGGACGCTCCGACGAAGTCATCGAGCCGTTGTTGGTTCAACGCGTAGTTGACGGCCAGGGCCTCGGCGTCACGCTGCAGCTGGTCCAGTTTGGCATTGACGAGCCGGAGCTCGAGCGACGGGACGACGATCGCGTATGCCGCGAGGAGCGCGCCGCCAACGATGCCGAGCAGCGCCAGCGTCAGCTTGACGCGGATGCCGCCCGGGATGCTCATCCGTCGCGGAAGCGGTATCCGGCGCCACGGACCGTGAGAATCAGCTCCGGTTCGCGGGACTCGACCTCGATCTTCTCGCGCAGGTGCCGGACGTGGACGTCGATGGTGCGTGGCTCGCGATAGTCGGCCCCTCCGCGGAGTCGCTCGAGGAGCTGTCGGCGCGAGTAGACAACACCGGGGTTTGCCGCGAGTAGAGCGAGCAGCTCGAATTCGACAAATGTCAACTGGACGAGCTCGCCTCGTACCTCGACAGTCCGTCGCGGCAGATCGATCTTGACGTCGCCGCGATCGATCGTCTCCTCACGCTTTCCGCCGAGATGCGGTGTCGCAGCACGGCGCAGGACGGCCCTGACTCGGCTCCGGAACTCGCGGATCAGGAACGGCTTCGTGATGTAGTCGTCTGCTCCGAGCTCGAGCCCGAGCACCTTGTCGAGCTCGTCATCCCGAGCGGTGAGCATGATGATCGGAACGGTACTTTCGGCCCGGAGGCGCTTGCAGACCTCGAGCCCGTCGAGTTTCGGAAGCATGATGTCGAGCACGACGAGGTCGATCTCTTCCTCGCCGAAGCGCCTCAGTGCCTCCTCGCCGTCCCGGGCCGGAACGACTCGATACCCGTCTCGCTCGAGCGGATAGGTGAGGAGCTTCTGAATTGCTTCCTCGTCGTCGACGAGCAGGATGGTTGAGGTCTCGGGCATCGTCGGTGTCACACGCCACGGGGCTACACGCCCGGGAGGTCGTACTATAGCCCCCGTCGTGGCGACCCCTGATTCAGCGAGGAGGCAAGGCGGGAGACCGCCCACCGACCGGCCTCCTGCACGGTCTCGGCGGCGCACCCGGCGGCGAAACTCCGACCAGCCCATCAACGGCGCCATCGTTCGAGGAGCGAGCCTGCTCCTCGTCGTTCCGCTCCTCGTGCTCGCGTTCACGATCGCGACGCCAGGCCCATTCCCCGCCTCGACCCTTCCGCCGGCGTTCGACGGTGGCTCGGCCACCCAGCTCGCGACAGAGCTGGCGAGGGACTTCCCTGACCGCGAGCCGGGGACGGAGGGTGCCCTGGGCGCAGCGGGGTGGGTGAAGGAACGGCTCGCCCTGTACGGCCTTCCAACGACAGAAGATGCGTGGGATGAATCGATTCCCGGGCTCGGGACGGTGCGACTCCGAAACCTCGTCACGGTCATCCCCGGCGCGAGCACCGATGCAATCCTCTTTCTCGCACACCGCGACAACTTCGGCAGCAGTCCCGGCGCGAACGACAATGCGTCGGGAACGGCAGCACTCATCGAGCTCGAGCGGGGATACGGGCGGCTCGGCACGATCGCAGAGCGCCCGACACCGGAGCACACGTTGATCTTCCTCTCCTCCGACGGCGGCGCGTTTGGTGGCTTTGGCGCAGAGCGATTCGCGGCCCGCTCGCCGCGGCGCGACACGGTTCGCGCGGTCGTGTCACTCGACGCCCTCGCGGGGTCAGCCAGGCCCCGGCTCGAGATAGCAGGACTCGCGTCGCGGTCACCTGCTCCAGCGCTCGTGCGTACCGCCGATGTTCGCGTCGAAGACGAGCTCGGTGCCGCACCCGTCTACCCCGGCTGGCTCACGCAGCTCGTCAACCTCGGGATTCCGTTCGGTTACGGCGAGCAGGCTCCGTTCCTCGGTCGTGAGATCTCCGCCCTCCGCCTCACGACCGCTGACGACGGAGGTGGTGAAGCGACCCCCGACACAACGGCGCAACTCAATCGTCGCCAGTTCGTCAGGCTCGGTCGGGCCGCCGAATCGGTGCTCGCGTCTCTGGACAACGGCATCGACCTCGCGGGGGGAACGAATGGCTACGTCTACCTCGGGTCTCGGATCGTACGCGGCTGGGCGATCGAGTTCGTGCTCCTCGTCGCACTGATCCCCTTTCTTGCGGGCGTCGTCGACCTCCTTGCACGCAGTCGACGGCGTCGGCTCCCGCTCTCGGATGGGTGGCGGGCGCTCCGAACCCGCCTCGGCGTCTGGCTCTGGATCGGTTTCGTGATCGGAGTGGGCGCGCTCGCCGGTGTCTTCCCGCGCGGGTCGGCGCTTCCACCACCACCGGATAGCCCCGCCGTCACGGACTGGCCGGTCATCGGCCTGGCGCTCGTCGGCGCCGCCGCAGCGTTCGGCTGGTGGCGAGCCCGGCGCGTTCTCGTCCCCGCGGCCGCAGCTACGGCGGAGGAGGTGCTAGCCGGATACGCAGTCTCGCTCCTCGCGCTCGGAGGGATAGGGATCGCAACGGCGGTGATCAGCCCCTATGCCCTGCTCTTCATTGTCCCCTCGTTGTATGCGTGGCTGTGGCTACCGCAGGTCGCAACAGGAGCTGGCTGGCTGCGCGACGGCCTGTACGGCATCGGGCTCGCCGGGCCGGCTCTTGCGCTCGTTGCGGTTGGAACACAGCTCGAGCTCGGTCTGAACACGCCGTTGTACCTCGTCTCGTTGATGACGCTGGGCTTCGTCTCCTGGCCGACCGTGCTCGCGCTCATCGCCTGGGCAGCGGTGGCATCACAGCTCGGCGCCCTCGCATCCGGACGGTATACGCCCGTTGCGCGAAGACACTCAAAGCGCCCTGACGGCAAGGGTGCCTCAGAGAGGCAGGAAGCGGACGCGTGACCCGGCGGGAAGTGATCCCGGCCCACGGGGAATCCAGGCGAGACCGGTAGCCGCCGTCGTGTGCGCAATCATGTGAGATTCCTGGCCGACGATCGGCTCGACAAGCGCACCGTCCTCACCCCACGTCACCCGCGCTCGGACGAAGTCGTCCCGCTCCAGGCGCCGCGAGATCGGAGCCGCCAGGAGACCCGGCCGAAACGGCGGAGCGGGATCGGTGTGACCGGTCAGGGCAAGCAGCGCCGGACGGACGAAAAGAAGCGCTCCCACGAGAGCGGACACCGGGTTTCCCGGCAGACCGAAGACGAGCGTCCGTCCCCGGCAGCCAAAGGCGAGCGGCTTTCCGGGCCGCATTGCTACGCCCCAGAAGACCTCTTCGACGCCGAGTCGTGCCTGAACACGCCGGACGAGATCGTGGGGCCCGACCGAGACTCCGCCCGACGTGACGACGACGTCCGCTTCGAGTGCCTGCTCGAGCGAAGCCGCGTGAGCGTCCTCCGTATCCTCGGCGGCTGCGAGTCGGGTCACTGTCGCACCTGCAGCCTCGAGTACGGCCGCGAGCATGAGACCGTTCGATTCGTAGATCTGGCCGCGTGTCAGAGGTTCACCGGGGGGCCGAAGCTCCGTCCCGGTAGCGACGATCGTGACGCGTGGGAGGCAATGCGCCATGACGCTCTCGATCCCGCATGCCGCAAGAGCTCCGAGACGGGCGGGCGTGAGGACGTCACCGGGAGAGACGAGGGCCGACCCAATCCGAACGTCGCCACCGGGCTCGCGAATGTTGTCACGTGTCGGCACCGGCTCCGGGATCGTCACCCTGTCTCCTGTCACCTCGACTCGCTCGACCGGAACAACCGTATCGGCGCCCTCTGGGACAACAGCCCCTGTCGAGATCTCGATCGCCTGGTTCGCGTCAAGAGTCGCATCCGACGGCCGGCCCGCCGCGGAGCGATCGACGATGGCCAACGTGCCGGGGAGATCTACAGACCGGACGGCATACCCGTCCATCGACGAGCTCCGGAAGGGGGGGACGTCGACCGCCGAGACGACGGTTTCGGCGCTCACACGGGTCGCTGCAGCTGCGAGCATGACCCGCTCGGCGGGAAGCGTCTCTACGCGCGCGAGAATGAGGGCAAGAGCCTCGTCCACTGAAAGCAGGTTGCTCACGAATCTCACGCTACACCAGGCAGACGGGGTACCCTCGCGTCGTGATCTCGGTCGTCATTCCCGTGCACAACGAGGAGCGAAGCGTCGCGCTGCTCTATGACGAGCTCTCGGCTACGTTCGTGGCTGAGGGGCTCGCGTGGGAGGCCGTGTTCGTCGATGACGGCTCCACGGACGGGACGTTCGCCGCGCTGACCCACCTGCATGACGCGAACGACAACGTTCGCGCGGTACGCTTCCGGCGGAACTTCGGCAAGGCTGCCGCGCTCGACGCAGGATTCAAGGAGGCCGGCGGAGACATCGTCGTGACGATCGACGGAGACCTCCAGGACGATCCCGCCGAGATCCCCCGGCTTCTCGCCCGGCTCGGCGAGGGGTACGACCTCGTTACGGGCTGGAAGACGAAACGGCGCGATCCGCTGACGCGTCGCATCCCGTCGAAGCTCTTCAACGCCGTCGCGGGAAGGGTCTCGGGGATTCGATTGCACGATATGAACTGTGGTCTCAAGGCATACCGCGCCGAGGTCCTCGACGGGCTCAGCCTCTACGGCGAGCTCCACCGCTACATCCCCGTCCTCGCCCACTACCGCGGGTATCGGGTCACGGAGCTGCCGGTGAATCATCGCCCGCGTGAGCACGGAAGCTCGAACTACGGTGTCGAGCGCTACGTGCGCGGGTTTCTGGATCTCCTCACCGTGACGTTCATGGGACGCTACAGCCACCGTCCGCTCCATCTCTTCGGTGGCCTCGGGCTCGCCGCGGGGGCACTTGGATTCGCAATTCTGCTCTATCTGACAGTTGTCAAGCTGACCGGTGATGCGATCGGACAGCGACCCCTGCTCACACTCGGCGTGCTGCTCGTCGTGGTCGGAATCCAGTTGCTGTCGCTCGGTCTCCTCTCGGAGTTGATCACGAGCCACCACGAGGAGCGCTCCGGCGCGCCCGATCGGGCCGCTCGGTTCGTCGACGAAGTGCTGCGGTAGAGCACTGACGTGCGCGTCCTCTATTTCGGAACCTACGATCGGGCCTACCCTCGTAACGCTCAGGTGATCTCCGCGTTGCGCGCGACCGGCGTCGAGGTGATCGAGCAACACCGTCCGGTCTGGGAGCGGCGACACAACTGGAAGGTCGGGCTCCGACAGATGCTGCGGGTCGCTGAAGCCGAGCGCAGCCTTCGCCTTACCGGCGATGTCGGACGTGACGCTGACGCCCTGATCGTCGGGTATCCGGGTCACTTCGACCTCCCTGCCGCGAAACGGGTGGCGCGTGGTCGGCCGGTGATCTTCAACCCGCTCGTCTCCCTCCACGACACCGTCGTCAGTGATCGTGGCAGGTTCCGACAGGGATCGACCGCCGCGGGAATCGTGCACCTCGTCGACCGACGAGCGTTTCGGCGAGCCGATGTCGTCGTCGCCGACACAGACGCCCACGCCCGGTTCTTCCGTGAGGAATTCGGGCTGGCTGCAGATCGCGTCGAGGTGTGTTTCGTGGGAGCGGAGGACAGGCTGTTCCACCCAGGGTGGCAGCCTGAGCGGCCGTTTTATGTGCTTTTTGTCGGCAAGCTCATCCCGCTCCATGGGCTGGAGACGATCCTCGCAGCGGCCGAGCTTGCACCCGAGATCACGTTCCGGGTCATCGGTAGCGGTCAGCTCGAGTCGCTCCTCGCGACGCGTGGAGGCAACGTCGAATGGGTTCCGTGGGTCGAGTACGACAATCTGCCAGCCGAAATTCAGGCAGCCGGGTGTGCGCTTGGGATCTTCGGCTCCGGCGCCAAGGCGGCACGCGTGATTCCGAACAAGGCCTTTCAGGCGCTCGCCTGCGCGACTCCCCTGGTTACGGCCGACACACCCGCGGCGCGCGAGTTGCTCGCCGACGGACGAGACGCGCTCCTCGTCCCACCCGGCGACCCGACCGCCCTCGCACAGGCGGTCCGGCTCCTGGCTCGTGACAACGCGACCCGTGCTCGAATCGGGGCCGCAGGGCGTCAAACGTACGTGGAGCGGGCAGACGAAACAACGCTCGGGCTCCGCTGGCGGGCAGTCGTCGAGCGAGCGATCGCCGCGGCGTGACGCGTCCTCGGAGCCTTTTGTGGATCGCGGTCGGCGCTTTCTGCGTGGGCATGTCCTCACTCTCGGTGCTCCAGCAGCGAGCGTTCGAGACGGGACGCTTCGATGTCGGCAACCTGACCCAGGTCGTCTGGTCGACTGCGAACGGCCGCTTCCTCGAGATCACCGATGTGAACGGCGAGCAGATCTCCCGCCTCGGTGCCCATTTCGACCCGATTGTCGTCCTCCTCGTCCCGCTCTGGTGGATCTGGCCGAGCCCCGAGCTCCTTCTCGTCGCGCAGGCCGTTGCCGTCGCCCTCGGCGCGGTTCCCGTCTATCTGCTCGCGAGGAAGCACCTCGGAAGCGACCGAGCAGGGCTCGTTTTCGGCGTCGTCTACCTGCTCTACCCCCCGACCCAGTGGCTCGTCGTCGACGACTTCCATCCCGTTGCGTTCGCCACACCCCTCCTCCTTGCCGCGATCTGGTTTCTCGATGAGGATCGGCTGTTGCCGTTTGCGCTTTGCGCCGGAGCCGCCTGCCTCACGAAGGAGCAGATCGGCCTCGTGGTCGCGATGCTCGGGCTCTGGTACGCGATTGCGCACGGTCGAAAGCGGGCGGGCGCCCTGATTTTTGGGGCAGGTACCGTCGTCGCGGTGCTCGCCACGGCGGTCATCGTTCCGGCGTTCGCTCCGGGCGGCGGGTCGCCCTTCGAAGGACGCTACGCCTCTGTTGGAGGATCGCCAGCCGGCATCGTGCGCGGGGCGTTCGAGCATCCGCTACGGCTCCTGCAGGCCCTCACCGAACACCGCGATCTCGCGTATCTCATCGATCTGCTCGCCCCGCTCGGGGGCCTCTCGCTCCTCTCGCCGCTGCTTGCAGCCTCGGCGCTGCCCGAGATCGCGATCAACCTCCTCTCGGATACGCCGACGCAGACATCGATTCACTTTCACTACACGGCCGGCGCGATTCCGGCGCTCGTCGCCGCTGCCGTTCTCGGAGCCAGCCGGATCAAGCGGCGGTGGCCCGCCGCCTCGACCGCCCTCGCGACGGCGCTCGTTCTGCTCGTCGTCGGTTCGGGAGTCGTGCTCGGCCCCCTACCGATCTGGGCCCATGTCCCCCTTGGCTCCACGCTGGCGGCGGACGACCACGTCATAACGGCTCACGATCGCACTGCTGCCCGGGTTCTCCGGGTGATCCCTCCCGGCGCCCCGGTCAGCGCGACGAACACCCTCGGAGCCCATCTCTCCGAGCGGCAGCGGATCTTCAGCTTCCCCGTCCTGCGCGAGGCGACGTGGATCGCAGTCGACCTAACCAGGCCGAGCTACCGCGACAACGCTCCCGGCAAGCGCTTCGCCGGCGCCTACGATCGGCTTCGGCGCAGTGGCGCTTGGATTGTTGTGCGACGCGAGGACGGCATTGTCATCCTTCGTAGAAAGGTCTAGTCCTTTAGTGGTCTAGACCGGAATGGTTTGCGGGAGTAGATACAGGCAAAGAACGAGACATGCGGCGAGCGCCGCTCGGTCGTCGTCGGCTGCCGCAAGCGGGACGGCCCAGGCGAGGTACCAGACCGCCAGATACGGCGTCGTGACGAGCACGAGACAGGCCGCGAGGCCAAGACGGGCGCGGCCCTGGTTCGCCTCACGCAACAGCCATGCGAATCCGATCACGAACGCCGCAACCGCGAGACCAAGCGCGAGACCGCCCGACACGCCGAGTTGCTCCAGCCGATGGGGGAAGGCGTAGTTTGTCTCGAGAGCGGCATTTCCGGCGAGCGGGAAGACCGCGAGCGGCCAGGCCGGGCCGTAGAGCCCCGTCGCGACCGTCGCAACGGCAACAGCTGCGATTGCGAAACCGCGATGCCCGGTGCGACGACCCGTCGCTCGTGCTTCGGCAGCTCGGAGAGCAAGGAACAGGATCGGTACCCACTTGATCGTGACTGCGAGCACCCACATGACACCCGCGGCCTGCAGGCGTCGTGAGGTCGACAGCGCGAGCGCTGCGAGAATCAGGGCGCCGACCCAGGCATCGTTGTGTCCTCCTCCCGCAGCATGGATGGCGAGTAGGGGATTCCAGCCGACGAATGCGATCGCAAACACCTTTCGCCGCGAGAGGCGACCGGCGAGGAGTGCCGCTGTGAGAGTGGCGAGAGCCGCGAGTGCTTTGTACGTCCACGCGGCGACGTCCTCGGAGTCGCCTGCGAGGATCGCGAGCGGCTCCGACGCGCTCGAGAACGCCGGCCCGTAGACGCTCGTCGTGTCGATCCAGGCGCTGCCCATCCAGGGGAGAGCGGGGTTCGCGGGAAACTCCTCGGGCGCCTCGGTGTACGGGTTTCCGCCTCCGGTGGAGCCGATCCAGCCATATGACCAGTACGACCAGGCGTCCGTCGAGAGGAGCAGCGGCGCCGCCACCGGAACGAACTGAATCGCTGCAGCGAGGATGATCACGGCCCTCATGGAAGCCGGCACCGTTCTGAGGGCGGCGAGGGCGACGAGATACAGCGCGAACGCCCCAAGCAGAAGCGCCAGGAACCACGGGGCCGTGCCTTCGACTTTGCCTCCCTGAACCGGAACCAGGGGAGAATCGGTCTGCCAGGCAAGTGCACAAGCCACGGCAGTGAGAACAAGCGTGGCCACGCCGGCCGGAACCGCGGCCGTGCGCCTCACGGCGTCTTGGGCGTCTTGGCGGGCCCCGCCGGGGTCTTCGTCGTCTCGGTTGGGGCAGTTGTGGTCGTCTCGGTCTCGGTGCTCGTCGTCGGTGCAACGTAGAGCGGGTCGTAGCTCAGAGCGAGCGGGCCACGCTGGAATGGCTGGTAGACGGGTGGGATCTTCGGTTCGAGGAACTCCCTGACGGGCCGAAGGCCGATCGTGCGCTCCATCAGCTTCCGCCAGATCTCGGCCGGGAAGCTCCCGCCCGAGACAGAGATCCCGTGCACGTTCTCCATGGGGATCTCGCCCGCCGCGTAGCCCATCCAGACGGCGGTCGCAAGCTCCGGCGTGTATCCGACGAACCAGGCATCCGCGTGCTTGTCCGTTGTTCCCGTCTTTCCGGCAGCGGGCCGACCGAACGCCGCCCTGACGCCGGTGCCGTACCTCACATTGTCCTCGAGGATCTCCGTCACCTTTGCGGCGACGCCGTCCGGGATCACGCGTGTCCGCTTCGGCGTACCCCACCCGGCCTTCGTGTCTTCCTTGCCGTTCGGCAGGACGACCTTTCGGATCGCCGTCGGCTCGGAATAGATACCTCCGGCGGCGAGCGTTGCGTACGCGGACGCCATGTCCAGGGGCGAAACGGCGACCGATCCGAGGCCCATTGCCGGCACGAACTGGCCGTTGACCTCGAGCGGCGAGCGAACGCCCAGTTTGCGGGCAGTCTTGCCGACCTGCTCGGGCCCGACGTCGAGCGTCAGCTGCGCGTACACGACGTTGTCCGAACGGAGCGTCGCCCGCGAGATCGATGTCCAGCCGTTGTAGGTGGAGTCGTAGGTCTTGACACACCACCACGAGCCGTCGTCGCAGTTGCCGTCCGGCTCGGGCTTGTACGTGAACGGGGCGGAGACGTAGTAGCTCGAGTCGGGATCGATTCCCTTCTCGATCGCGGCTGCGAGTACGAACGTCTTGAAGGTCGATCCCGGCTGCCTCCGGGCCTGCGAGAGCAGGTTGAACTGGTTGTTGCTGCGGCCCGGAACGACGGCGGTCATGGCGCGGATTGCGCCGTTTCCGGGGTCGATCGAGATCACTGCTGCCGCCGGGTCCGCCGGCTCGGTGAGGGTCTCCCGGATCGCGTCTTGCGCGGCGCGCTGCCACCGAGGGAGGATCGTCGTGTAGACGCTCAGCCCACCGGACCGCACGGTCTCGGTCCCGTAGGTTCGAATCAGCCGATCACGGACATATCCGAAGAAGTACGGCTCCTTGATCTCCTTGTAGAGGCGGCCGGGCTTGAGGTGAAGATCGCTCGAGCCTCGGGCAGAGCGGTACTGCTTCGCCGTGATCACACCCTGATCCCTCATCGCATCGAGGACCGCGTTGCGCCGCGCGAGAGCCTTCGCGGACTCGACGAACGGGTCATAGGCCGACGGCGCCTGGGTCAACCCCGCGAGCATTGCTGACTCGCGGAGGTTCAGTGCCCGTGCCGGCTTCGAGAAATACGTCTGGGCCGCCGCCTCGATCCCGTAGGCGAGGTTTCCGTAGTAGACCTGGTTGAGGTAGCTCTCGAGAATTCTGTCCTTCGACCACGCGTCGTTGAGCTTCAGCGCGAGGCATGCTTCCTTCAGCTTTCGCTGCACCGTGCGCTCGTTTGAGATGTAGAGGTTTCGGACCAGCTGCTGCGTGATCGTGGAACCACCCTGAACGACGCTCCGCGCCCTCGCGTCGGCGACGACGGCGCGGGCGATCCCTTGCGGGTCGATCCCTCCGTGGGTGTAGAAGCGCCTGTCCTCGATCGCAACGGTCGCCTTCGGCATCCAGGCGCTGACGCTCGCGATCGGCACGACCTGGCGATTGCGTTCCGCAGGAATCGACCCGAGCAATGAGCCGTCAGCTGCGTACACGAAGGTGTTCTGCCCGATCCTGACCTCCTGCAGCGATGCGAGATCGCACGACGAACCGAAGGTGTAGACACCTGCGCCCCCTGCGAACGCAACGGCTGTGAGGACGCCTACGATCGCGAGCAGGGCAACGAGCAGCGGCCGACGCCGCGATCGACGCCGCGGGCGGCGGCGGACAGGGAGATCGGATCGCGTTCCACGCGGTGGTCGCCGACGCGGAGCGCTCATTGTGTGATGGTAGCCATCAGAACGTCGGATTCGGCGTCTCGCAACAGGGGGCCTCTCACCCTTCCGGTTAGAGTCTCTTTGTGCCGGACGACACGCGCAGCGCCTCGCCCGCGCTCCGAATTTTCCTCTGGAGTCGTGCCGCCATCTGGGTGGTCGCCCTAATCGCTGTCGTCTTCTTCGAGCGAGCGTCGAACCCGGGTGCCGAGTGGGATTCGCCCCGCCTGCACGAACTCGGCACGGTGATCGACGTCTGGGCGCGCTGGGACAGCAACTGGTTCCTGAAGATCGCGAGCGAGGGCTACTCCTGGCCGTCGAGCACGCCTGCTTTCTTGCCGCTCTATCCGTTCCTCGTCGCCGGGCTCGGCTTCGTCCTCTTCGGCCACCCGCTGCTCGCGGGAGTCGTCGTGTCACTCGTTGCGGGATCCGCCGCGTTCGTTCTCCTTTACCGGCTCACGGCGGTCAAGCTCGGAGCAGCGACCGCACAACACACCGTCCTCTATCTCGCCCTCGCGCCTACGTCACTCTTCTTCGGCGCCGTCTATAGCGAATCGTTGTTTCTGCTGCTCGCCGTTGGGACGTTCCTCTTTGCCGAGAAGGGGAGCTTCTGGAAGGCGGGGGGTCTCGCCGGTCTCGCCCTCCTGACGCGATCGGCCGGGGTGGCGCTGCTCCCGGCTCTGATCGTGTTCGCGTGGCGGTCGCCCGATCGGCGGCGGGCGCTTGCGGGTGTCGCGATCGCGCCCATTCTCTTCGCCCTCTACCCGCTGCTCCTCGCGCTGTGGATCGGTCGTCCGCTCGCGTTCCTCGATGCGCAAAGGGTCGTCTGGGAGAGGCATCTCTCGCCTGCCGGCCCGATCGGCGGGCTGGTCGCGGCGGTGCAGGATCGCCAGGCTCTCGATCTCGCTGTCACATGCATCGTGATCGCGCTCGGCGTGGTCGCCTGGCGGCGAATCGGCGCCCCCTACGGCCTGTATGTCCTCGCGAGCGTGGCGCTGCCCCTCGCGGTGTACTCGACCAAGGCGCCGCTCCTCTCGATGCAGCGCTTCGTGGTCGTCGCGTTCCCGGCGTTCATGGCGCTCGCAACGATCGTGCACTCACGGAGGGCGACAATCGCCACGGCGGCGATACTCTCTGCGGCGCTCGGGGTCTATGTGGTCAGATGGTCACTGTGGTACTGGGTCGCGTGAGGAAAGGACGTCCGTGAGCGAGATGGGGATCGTCGAGGGCAGAGAAGGCGCATCCGTCGAGAATCCCCGGCGCGGTGGCCGGCTCCTTGCGTGGGGCGTCCTCGTCGGGTTGCTGGCGCTCGCGTCGTACGGAGCGCGCCTGTCCGAGGCCGAGACGCCGAGCGACGTGCTCTATCTGTGGTCGACGTTCGCAGGCGCGCTCATCCAGTACGGGATCATGCTCGTCTTGATCCTGGCAATAGCGCGCGGGTTTCGGAGCCCGTTGCTCGCGCTCGAGCGACCCGCTGCGATCGGCCGAGCGGTGAAGCTCAGTGTGGTCTCCTTCGGTGTGATTCTCGTCACGGCCGGCCTCCTGGGGCAGATTCTCGACGCAGGGAACGAGCAGGGTCTCGTGCCGGACGCGTGGGACAGCAGTCGCGCAGTCCCCTTCCTGGCCAACGCCCTCGTCGTCGTGCTCGTGGCCCCATTCGTCGAGGAGTTACTGTATCGAGGGCTGGGGATGAGCCTGCTCTTCCCGTTTCTCGGGCCTCTCCTCTCGATCGCGATCACCGGTCTCGCGTTCGGGCTCGCCCACGGGCTCGTGCTCGGGCTTCCTGTCCTGACGATCTTCGGGATCACGCTCGGCTGGCTTCGCTGGAAAACGGGCAGCGTCTATCCTGGGATGGTCGTGCACGGGATCTTCAACGGGGTGGCCCTTCTGGCCGCTGTGACGCTGTGAAAGAGCGCTTCGAGGAGATACGCGAGGAGATCGTCCAGAACGACAAGGCCATTGTCGCCGCCGTCAACCGCCGGCTCGCCCTCGTCACCGAGCTCTGGGAGCTGAAGGCTCAGCTGGGGCTCGAGACCGTCGATCCTGACCGGGAGCAGAGGCTACGGAACGCCCTGGCCGAAGCGAACACAGGGCAGCTCTCGGCTGCCGGCCTCGAGCGGTTGATCACGGAACTGCTCGACCTCACGAAGCGGGAGCTCAGCACCCGCTGACTACTGCTCCTCGTCGGGCTCGGAAGCGAACTCATCGGGCGACACCGTATCGAGGAAGCGACGGAACTCGTCTGGGTCGAGATCGGCGAGCGAGTCCTGGCCGATGAGCCGCCGCGAAGCCTCTTCCTCGTCTCCTTCGAACTCGACGCCCGACTCCTCGATCACATGGTCTGCCGCGAAGATCTTTGCGTCGCAGCGAAGCGCGAGGGCTATGGCATCGGACGTCCGGGCGTCGAGCTCGACCTCGGTCCCGTCCCGCACGAGCGTGATCTTGGCGTGGAAGGTGTTCTCGCGGAGCTCGGTGACAGCGATCTGCCGAATCTCGGCATCGAGCGAAGCGACGATCGACGTCGCGAGGTCGTGCGTCATCGGCCGCTGAGGCTCCGCTCCCTGCAGGGACATCAGGATCGCCGCCGCCTCGGGGTGTCCGATCCAGATCGGAAGGAAGGTGTTTCCTTCCTGCGTCCTCAGCAAGACGATCGGCTGCTTGCCGACAAGATCGAAGCTCACGCCGTAGACGGTCATCTCCCGCATCGTCCTACGCCGGAGTGTATCCGCGGGGACGAGCGCTCAGGCGCGGAGATCCGAGCGCGTCGTCGGTGCACCGAGCACGACCCACGCCGTCATCCCCACGGGCGCGGCAATCGCGAGCAGGAAGAGCCCAAGCGGTCCGCCTGTATGTGTGAGGGCGACTGCTTCGCCGCCGACCGCGAGAACAAGGGTTGCGAGAGCGAGCATCCCTGCAAGAACACGACTCCGGGCCACCGACCGAGCGTACGCGCCTTTCGACAACGGGCATCCCCCTCCTGGGGGGTTTCCAGCCTGAAAGCGAAAAACCCCTGCTCTGTGCAGGGGGTTTCCGGAGTGGGCGATCCTGGATTCGAACCAGGGACCTCCGCCTTATCAGAGCGGCGCTCTAACCAACTGAGCTAATCGCCCGCGGTCGACGAGTGTACCGAACCCGCGATCAGGAGCACGGCGGGTCGGGGGCGGCTAGAGCGCCTCGAGCGTCTCCACGAGCTCCGCAAGACCGGTTTCGCCGCCGAAATGCAGCTCGAGCTTCCCTGCGTTGATCCGAGTGTCGAGGCCGGTCAGTCTCTGCGCCGCGTTCCGGGCGCGCTCCGCGAGTGCCGGATCGACGGCGTGGCTCGTCCGTCGGCGCTTTGCACCGCCCTCTCTGGCGGCCTTTTCCGCCGCACGAACTGTCAGGCCGTCCTCACTGATCCGTCTGGCGAGACGGCGGCGCGCGTCGTCGTTCGGAAGCGCGAGCACCGCTCGCGCGTGACCTTCCGTCAATTCCCCACGCGCGAGCATCCACAGGACGTCCTCCGGGAGCTCGAGCAGCCTCACCCGGTTCGACACCGACGGCTTCGACCGGCCGACTCGCTCCGCGACCTCTCCGAGCGAGAGCTCGAACTCGTCGATCAACGACGCGTAGGCCCTCGCCTCTTCCACCGCCGAAAGGTTCTCGCGCGCGACGTTCTCCACGAGGCCGAGCAGGAGCGTGTCGCGGTCGTCGACATCGCGTACCACGGCCGGGATCGTCGGCACACCGGCCTCACGTGCGGCACGCCACCGACGCTCTCCTGCAACGAGCTCGTAGCCGCCCTCCGCGCGGGGTCGGACGACGACGGGCTGGAGGACCCCCTGATGCCGAATCGAGGCCGCGAGGCCGCTCGTTGCCTCGGGCTCGAAGCGGCGGCGGGGCTGGCGTGGGTTCGCGTGGACGGATTCGACTGGCAGGTGCAGAAGCTCTGCCTCGCCGGCACCACCGATGAGCACCTCGAGGCCGCGGCCGAGGCCTCGGCGCGGCGTGTCATTGACGCTCGACAAGTTCCATCGCCACCTTCCAGTAGGCCTGCGACCCTGATGAGCGCCGGTCGTAGGCGATTGCAGGGAGCCCGTGGCTCGGGGCCTCGGCGAGGCGAACCGAGCGAGGGACAGACGTTGTAAAGACGAGATCTCCGAAGTGGCGGCGTAGCTCCTGCTCTACCTCCGCCGCGAGGTTCGTTCGCCCGTCGACCATTGTGAGCAGGATCCCCGCCACCGCGAGGCGCGGGTTGAGCCGTGCCTTGACGAGATTGATCGAGCCGAGAAGCTGAGAGAGACCCTCCAGTGCGTAGTACTCCGCCTGCACGGGAACGATCACCCTGTCGGCAGCGGCAAGCGCGTTGACGGTCAGAGGTCCGAACGCCGGTGGGCAATCGAGAAAGACGAACGCGTACGGGTCGGTCGCTGTCGCGGTGAGCGCATCGGCGAGATACCGCTCTCCTCCTTCGAGCGCCGACAGATGGACGGCCGCAGCTGCAAGCTCCGGCTTCGCGGGCACGAGATCCAGGTTCGGGAACGAGGTCGGCTTCGCGAGCTCGGCGAGAGGCACCCCGTCGAGCAAATCATGTGTCGAGACACCGTTCGCCCGTCGGCCGAGGCCGGATGTCGCGTTAGCCTGCGGATCGAGATCGACGAGCAGGCACCGCTCGCCTGCCTCGGCGAGGCACGCCGCGAGGTTGACAGCGGTCGTCGTCTTGCCGACGCCGCCCTTCTGATTTGCGATCGCATAGACCCGGGCAGCCACACTTCCAGGCTAGCCTCCGGTGCGGCTGTCGAACGTTGCGAGACGCCGAACTACGCCAGCGGGCGTTTCCGCGCAACGCCGGTGCGGCGCGGGAACCGGTCGGGTGTGCGGCCGGTCTTGCGGATCAGGAACAGGCCTGGTGGCGAGGGCTCGAGCACGCCCGCGAGCAGCTCGGCGACGCGGGCGACGCGAGCCTCCTCGGCCGTTTCCCCGACCCAGAGGACGACGAGGCCGCCCTCACGGACGAGTGGAAGGCACCATTCTGCAGCTGTCGGCGGGTGCGCGAGAGCCTTCGCAACGGCAACACCGAACCGCTCTCCTTCCTGCTCCTCCGCCCGTCCCCAGACGACGGACAGGTTCGGGAGATCCGGCATCCAGGTCTCGAGGAAGGCGCACTTGCGGCGCTCCGCATCGAGAAGCGTCACCGGTCTGTCCGGAAACAGCGCCGCAAGGGGAATCCCGGGGGTGCCACCACCTGAGCCGACATCGATGATCGGGCCGGCCGTTGCAGCGACGATCTCCGAAGCCTTGAGCGCGTCGTCGAGTAGCGTCGCACGGGCAGCAGCCACGTCCGTGATCGCAGTCAGGCCGGGTGTGGCAAGAACGGCTGCAAGCCACCTCTCGACGACGGGCAGCGACATCCCGCGGCTCAGTCCGCGGCGCGCCTCGGCAAGACGACGACGAACCGGGTCGGGTCGGCGCCCTCACTCGAGGTCTCGACCTCGGGATCGTCCTTGAGCAGCTCATGAACGATGCGGCGCTCGACAGCGGTCATCGGCTCGAGCTCGACACGGTGGCCCGTCGCCGCAACCTGCTCGGCCGCCGTACGCGCGGCCGACTCGAGCGTCGCGGCGCGGCGAGCGCGATAGCCGGAGGCGTCGACGACCACGCGCATACGGTCTTCCCCCTGCGTCCTGTGGCAGATCGCGTTTGCAAGGTACTGCAGCGCGTCGATCGTCTGGCCATGGCGGCCGATGAGTACTCCGAGATCGTCACCGACCAACGTCGCGACGAGCTCACCGTCGACCTCGGCAATCGAGACAGCTGCATCGGTGCCGCTGGCCGAGACCGTGCGCTCGAGCAGACCGCGAACGATGCCGACCTGGCTCGGGTCGTCATCCTCCGCCTCACGAGACACCGGAACGGCGAGTTCCCGCGGAGGAACCACGGCCGACGCGATCACCAACGCGGGGGTGTACCCGACGCCCAGGAGCCCGCGCTCGCCCTCGGTGACGACCTGGAACGTGATGGCCTCGCGATCGAGGCCTGGCACGCGGCGCTGCAGCTCGCGCACGGCGCTCCACTTCGCCTCTCCGACCGTCTCCCCGGACGCCTCGACCGAGATCTGGTCGTCACTCATTTCTTCGTGCCTCCGCCGCCGGACTTACGCTTGACCCGTCGTGGCGGGCCTGCAACCCTCGGGCGGGCCGGCGTGGAGGCCGGCTGGTGAGCCTTCGACTTCTCGCCGTCGCCGGCGAGCACCGGATCGTCCTTTGCAGATGTCCGTGAGCTGCGCTTCTCGGGCGCAGCCGGCTTGGGCATCAGCTTCCGTGTTATGAGGCCCTGACCGGTCGTCCACAGGTTCGTCGTCAGCCAGTACAGCATCAGTCCCGCCGGAAAGGCGAGAATAAAGGGAACGAAGAGAACGGGCAGGACCATGAGCAGGATGCGTTGTGGCCCCTGCATCGTCGAGGACATGAAGTACGACGACGACAGCTGGCTCGCCACGTAGATGACGAGAAGAAGAGGTCCCCAACTCGGCCACGCACCAATCTTCTCGGTGATATCGACGAGGCCGAGCCAGTCGACGGAACCGCCGTAGATGGGCAGCACGCGATCGTCGAAGTGGCGGAGGACGTAGAAGAGCGAGATGAAGATCGGGATCTGCAGAACGATCGGCAGGCACGAAGCCGCGGGATTGATCTTGTTCTCCCGGTAGAACTTCATCAACTCTTCGTTCTGGCGCTGCTTGTCGTGCTTCCACTTCTGCTGCAACGCCTTCATCTCGGGCGCATGCGCCTGGAGCGCCTGCATCGAGTGGATCTGCTTGACCGTCACCGGCACGAGCAACACGCGAACGATCACGGTGAGCACAACGATCGACCAGGCCCAGGAGAACCCGACCGACGTATGGAGCCAGATCAGCGCCTCCTGAAGAAAGTTCTCGAGGGGGCGGAGCGGGTTGCCGACGCCGAAGATCGCAATCATGCGGGGTGCTCCGTTTTCGCGCGACGACGCCCGAAGTGCGCATCCTCGGCTCGATCGACGCCACCGCAACTCCAGGGGTTGCAGCGAAGGAGCCTCCACACCGCGAACAGGCCGCCCTTCAGCAGTCCGTGCACGCGGAAGGAGTCGATCGCGTACTGCGAGCAGCTCGGGTGATACTTGCAGGTGCCGGCCGGCGTCAGGCGACCGAACGTCTGGCGCCAGGCCTGGACGAGGACGATTCCGATGTGCCTCATGCCGTCACCTTCCCGAGCACCTCGGTCACCTGCTCCACGAGCCACGCGTGGCCGCGTGTGTCGGCGGGCTCGGCGACACCCGCGCGGGCTGCGAGAACATAGTCCCGCCCTGTCGGTACATCGTGAGCGAGCTCCTGCCACGTCTCGCGAAGCTGCCGCTTGAGTCGGTTGCGGACGACGGCGTTGCCAACGGTCTTCGGCACGGCAAGCCCGAGCCGGGGCTCACGAGACGAGTCGTCTTCACGCGGAAACCAGTGCAATGTCAGATAGCGAGTCGAAACCGACCGCCCCTGTCGGTAGACCGCATCGAAATCCTTCGACCGTGACAGGCGATATCGGCGCTCCACAGGCAGGGCGCGCGGTCAGGCGGAGAGGCGCTTGCGCCCCTTGGCGCGACGGCGCTTGAGGATCGTCTGTCCGGCGCGCGTCGACATGCGGGCGCGGAAACCGTGCTTGCGCTTGCGGCGACGGACGTTGGGTTGATAGGTGCGTTTCACGGGAAACTCTCTCGGTCGACGGTTCGTGGCCGCAACGTGCGGACACGGGTTCGTCAGTATAGATGAGGTCCTGGGTCGCCGACTTATCCACAACCGGCGAGGTGGTTGTGGTTCGGGAAAGTGCTGCACGGGCGGGAGAGACGTTGCCCGTCGAGGCTCTGACACATCGATTGTCCACAGGTGTGGACAACTGTGTGGATGGAAACAAATCCCTGGAAATTGACGCTTTTTCGATCAATGGAGGGAGGTGGGAGATCGGTTGGAACCGCCACGGGACGCTGCTATGCTCGCCCTCCCGACGACCGACCAGAGAGGAGCCTCCAAGGGTGGAGCACACCACCGAGCCGACTGCCGAACGCCTGTGGGACGACGTCTCGAGCCGGCTTCAGGAGGCACTCAACGAAACGACCTACGCAACCTGGTTCGGCGATGCGTTCGCGGGAGACCTTGGTAACGATGCGTTTTCGCTCGTCGTCCCGAACGATTTCACGCGCGAATGGATCGAGGGTCACTTCCTCGGCTTCGTCAAGGCGGCAGCGAGAGACGCTCTCGGGAGGGACATTCGCGTCACGTTGACCGTCCGCGACCCGGGTCCGGACGCCGCCGAGGCACAGCTGGACGTTGCGGCGCGAGCCAGTGCCGACCGCGGGGCGCGGACACCGGTGTCCGCGCCCTCGAGCCCGAAGTACACCTTCGACGGATTCGTGATCGGCTCGTCGAATCGCTTCGCCCACGCCGCTGCGCTCGCCGTTGCCGAAGCGCCCGCCCAGGCGTACAACCCCCTCTTCATCTACGGCGGCACGGGACTCGGAAAGACGCATCTCCTGCAGGCGATCGGCCAGTACGTCAGCGAGCACACGAAGGGCTCTACGACGAGGTACGTGACGAGCGAGACCTTCATGAATGACTTCATCAACTCGCTCCGGGACAAGCGCATCGAGGGGTTCAAGCAGCGCTACCGCACCTACGACGTCCTCCTCGTCGACGACATTCAGTTCTTCGAGGGAAAGGAGCGGATCCAGGAGGAGTTCTTCCATACGTTCAACTCGTTGTACGAGGCCGGCCGGCAGATCGTCATCTCATCCGACAGACCACCCAAGGAGATCGCGACGTTGGAGGAACGCCTTCGCTCGCGGTTCGAGTGGGGTCTGATCACGGACATTCAGCCGCCCGACCTTGAGACGCGCATCGCGATCCTCCGCAAGAAGGTCACGACGGATCGAATCGAGATCGCCGACCCCGAGGTGATCACCTTCATCGCCAGTCGCGTCTCGACGAACATTCGGGAGCTCGAGGGAGCCCTCACACGTGTCGTGGCGTTCTCATCGCTCACGGGGCGAGAGCTCACGGTCGAGCTCGCCGAACAGGTCCTGCGGGATCTGTTCCCGGACGGAGATGCAATCCCGGCTGTCACGATCACGCGGATCCAGGAGGCGGTCTCCGATCGTTTCGGGCTCTCTGTGATCGAGCTCTGCAGCCAGCGCCGCTCGCAGGCTGTCGCCTACCCGAGGCAGGTCGCGATGTACCTCTCCCGCGAGCTCACCGATGCGTCGCTGCCCAAGATTGGCAAGGAGTTCGGCGGCCGCGACCACACCACCGTTATCCACGCCACGACAAAGATCACCCGCCTGATTTCTGAGGATAGATCTGTGTATAACCTCGTCCAGGATCTCACAGCCCGGATCAAGCAGACCCGGTGATCTGTGGGACCCGCAACGAGCGCACCCTGTCCCTGTGGGACCCGTCGATGTTCTCCCCTGGTGGACCCACAGCCGGAACCGGGATCGCAGCGCCGTTTTGGGCCATCCTCCCCGTCATTCACACTCCTATGTACTACTACAAGAGGTTCTTTAAATGATTAGTGAAGTAGACGTAACGGTCGGTTCTGGCCTCAAGGTCACCTGCGACCGTGATCAACTCGTCGCAACCCTCGCCACGGTTGCGCGTGTCGTCTCGTCCCGTGGATCCGTGCAGGTTCTTTCCGGCGTACTGCTGCGCCCCGACGGCGACAGGCTCGAGCTCGCTGCCACGGACATGGAACTCTCGCTGCGGACAACCCTCGCCGCGCAGGTCGAGGGTGACAGCGCCGTCGTTGTGCCCGGGAAGCTCCTGGTCGATCTCGCGCGCCTCCTCCCGGACCCCGAGGTGACGATCGAGTATCGGCCGGAGGAAGGTGTCGCGCGCATCTCGAGCGGGAGTTACTCATCCAAGCTCAACGTGTTTGCCGCAGAGGATTTCCCGCGGCTTCCCGTGATCGAGCCGTCGCGCCATACGATCGCGACACCGTCGCTGCTCGAGACGGTCGAGCGCGTTGCCCGATCGGCCTCGAAGGACGAGTCCCGCCCGGTTCTGACGGGGATCCAGGTTCGGTTCGAAGGCAAGAAGCTCTTCATGGCCGCGACCGATTCCTACAGGCTCTCTTTCAAGGAGACCGAACTCGAGACGGAGGGCCCAGAGCTCGAGGCGATTATTCCGGCCCGCGCCCTTGCGGAGCTTTCCCGGATCGCGGCGGGAACCGAGACCGTCGAACTCGGAGTCAACGAGAACACCGTTGTGTTCGGAACGGGCGATACGTGGCTGACGACGCGACGCATCGACGGCCAGTTCCCCGACGTCAGTCGGCTGTTGCCCGAGTCGTTCGAGATCGAGGTCGATCTTCCACGCGCGGAGCTTCGCGACGTGGTTCGTCGCGCAGCCGTGATGGCGCTGCGCAACGCCCCTCTACGCCTCCGCTTCGCCGAGGGCGAGCTGACCATCTCGGCCCAGAGCCAGGACGTTGGCGAGACGCGCGAGTCACTGCCGGCTGCGTACACGGGTGAACCGCTCGAGATCGGATTCAACGCAGAGTTTCTCGCCGAGGGTGTCGAGTCGGTGCGCGGCGACACTGTCCGCATGAAGCTGATCAATCCCCTGCGCGCCGGCCTGATCACCTCTGCGGACGATTCGTTCTGGTACCTGATCATGCCGATCAGGCTCGCAGGCTGATCGTCGCCTCGGTCACGCTCCTCGACTTCCGGTCGTACGCCCGGCTCGAATTGTCCCTCGAGCCTGGCCTCGTCCTCGTTACCGGCGCGAACGGCGCCGGCAAGACGAATCTGCTCGAATCGCTGCATGTCGGCACCCAGGGGTTCTCGCCCCGCTCTCGCTCCGATACGCAGCTCATCCGCCAGGGCACGCAGGCCGCAAGGATCGAGCTCACCGGCAGCCGCGGTCCGACCCGAGTCGCCGTTGGTGTGAACCTCAGCGCGAGCGCGCCCCGACGGGCAACCCTCGACGGCGCGACGCTGCGGTCTGTTGAGCAGCTCCGTTCAGAGCTCGCGACCCTGGTCTTCACGCCTGATCGGCTCGTCATCGTGAAGGGTGGGCCGGCAGCCCGGCGCGCCTACATCGACCGCTCGCTCGCGCGTCTCTACCCGGCGCGCGCCCACCTTCCTATCGACTACGCAACCGCGGTCGGGCAACGCAACGCCGCACTTCGGCGGGTCGCCGTCGGTCTCTCTGATCGCGACGTGCTGGCGCCGTGGACGGCGCAGGTCGCCGATCTCGGAGCGACGTTGACCGCCTCCCGTCGAGATGTGATCGAGCTTCTCCAACCCGGATTTGCCGAGCGCGCTGCAGAACTCGGCGTCGAACGCGCCTCGCTCGGCTACGACGCAGAACTGCTAACGATCGCCACCCTCGAGGCTCGGGTGGGCAGGGATATCGAACGCGGCACGACGGGCGCCGGCCCTCACCTCGACGAGATCGCCGTCAGCTCCGGCGCCCGCGACCTGCGCACGTTCGGCTCTCAGGGCGAGCAGCGCCTCGCGGTACTCGCGCTCCTCCTCGCCGAGGCGGAGCTGATCACGGCGCGACGGCGAGTCCCGCCGTTGCTGCTCCTCGATGACGCACTCTCGGAACTCGACGAGCGACGCCGCCGCATCCTGAGCGAACGCATCGGCGCCGTAGGACAGACGATCGTGACTGCGACCGGCGCCGAGTCGCTCCCGCTCGCGCCAGCGCAGCTCCTGCGCGTTACCCCAGGCCGGGTCGAGGCGGACTGATGGAGCGTCTCGAAGGATCGGTGCGCGGAGCGCTCAAGGGTGCCGGCGTCCCGGATGCCGGTGCGCTCGCCGATGTCGTCCGCGTGTGGCCCGAGGCGGTCGGGGACGCCATCGCACGAGCGGCCTGGCCGCAGCGGATCGGGCGGGACGGAACGCTTGTCGTAGCAGCGACCTCATCGAGCTGGGCCTTCGAGCTCGGTCTGCTCGCCGAGGAGATCCTCGCCAAGCTCTCGACGGCAGTGGGGGAGGGCGCCCCGACGGCGATCAAGTTCAGCCCGGGCCTAGTCCCTTCCCCCCCTGCTCCGGTCGGTGGAGCGGCTGCTGCCACGCCGCCTCAAGTCGACGACGCAGCGCGCGTGCTCGCTGCCGAGTTGACCCGAGGGATGACGGACGAAGAGCTCCGGGCAACGATCGCGCGAGCCGCCGCGGCGAGCCTCGCAAGGGACGCTGCCGACCGCCGTTTCTGATAGACTGCCAGGATCTATAAAAAGCCTTATTTGCAGGGCTTTTCCGCATAGCAAAAGGGGATTCCACCCGCGTGACCGAGACGGATTACACCGCAAAGGACATCACGGTCCTGGAGGGCCTCGAGCCGGTACGGCTCCGCCCCGGGATGTACATCGGATCGACCGGCCCGAGAGGTCTTCATCACCTTGTCTACGAAGTCGTCGACAACGCTGTCGACGAGGCGCTCGCCGGCCGAAACGATTCCGTTGATGTCACCATTCACCCCGACGACTCGATCACGGTTGTCGACGCGGGTCGCGGGATCCCGGTCGACATGATCGAGGAGCAGGGCCTCCCGGCGCTCACCGTTGTGCTCACGAAGCTCCACGCGGGCGGCAAGTTCGGTGGCGAGGGCTACAAGGTCTCCGGCGGCCTCCACGGTGTCGGCGTGTCGGTCGTCAACGCCCTCTCCGAGTGGCTCGTGGCCGAGGTACGGCGCGACGGTATCCTCTACCGACAGGAGTTCGCCCGCGGTGTCCCGCAGGGCGACATGGAGGAGATCGGCCCGGCCGTAGGCACCGGAACGTCGATCTCGTTCTTCCCCGACCGCGAGATCTTCGAGGAGACAGACTTCTCGGCGTCCACGCTCGCGCAGAGGCTTCGCGAAACGGCATTCCTCACGCGCGGGCTCAGAATCGTGCTTCGCGACGAGCGACCGGCCGGCACGACCCAGGAGTTCCATTACGAGGGTGGTATCCGCGACTTCGTCTCGTATGTCAACGAGTCGAAGGAGACCGTGCACAAGCACGTTGTCTATTTCGAGGGTGAGACGGAGCAGGGCGCTGTCGAGGTCGCAATGCAGTGGAACACGTCGTACGTCGAGTCGGTGTTCTCGTTCGCGAACAACATCAACACGACCGAGGGCGGCACCCATCTTTCGGGCTTCAAGGCGGCCCTGACCGGCACGCTCAACAAGTACGCGCGCGACAAGGGGCTCCTGAAGGAGAAGGAGGACAACCTCGAGGGCGAGGACGTGCGGGAGGGTCTCGCCACGGTGATCTCCGTCAAGCTCCGCGACCCGCAGTTCGAGGGTCAGACGAAGACCAAGCTCGGCAACCCCGGCGTCAAAGGCCTCGTCGAGCAGACCGTGAACCAGGGGCTCGCCGAGTTCTTCGAGGAGAACCCCGCGGAGGCGCGCCAGATCATCACAAAGGCGCTCTCGGCGTCACGCGCGCGGCAGGCGGCCAAGAAGGCACGCGAGCTCACGCGGCGCAAGAGCGCCCTCGAGAACTCGTCTCTCCCGGGTAAGCTCGCCGACTGCTCGCTCAAGGACGCCGACCTGTGCGAGCTCTACATCGTTGAGGGTGACAGCGCCGGCGGATCGGCAAAACAGGCGCGCGACCGTACCTACCAGGCGATCCTGCCGCTGCGTGGAAAGATCATCAACAGCGAGAAGAACCGGATCAACAAGGTGCTCTCGAACACCGAGATCCAGGCGATGATCACGGCGATCGGGACCGGCTTCGGCGATGAGTTCACGATCGAGAACATTCGCTACGGTCGGATCATCGTGATGACGGATGCGGACGTCGATGGCGCCCACATCCGCACGCTGATCCTGACGTTCATCTATCGCACGATGCGGGAGCTCGTCGAGCGCGGCCACATCTACATCGCTGTGCCGCCGCTCTACCACGTGAAGCTCGGGAACCAGGAGCACTACTTCGAGAAGGACAGCCAGCTCGAGGAGCTCCTCGTCCGCGAGCGGGTAAAGGACATCACCATCACCTCACGCGGCGGCGAGGACGTCTCCCTCACCGAGGCGCGCTACCAACGCTTCGCCCGGGCTCTGTCCGACCTCGAGGCGTGGCAGGCGAAGCTCGAGAGCGAGTATCCGACGGCTGCGCACTTCGTGATCGATCATCGGCTCGTCGAGACGGATGCGCTCAACGCGGAGGACGCGCAGACCGCGATCGAGGCGATCCCGGACAACGGCTACCAGCTCTCCGTGACCGAACGGCGGGAAGACAGGCTCAGCGTCAAGATCATCGAGACCGAGACGAGCGCCGCGACCCACCTCGATCTCCCGGCTGGCCTCTTCGGCTCGCCGTCGTATGCGAGCCTCAAGCGTGCGTACGAGAAACTTGCCGAGATCGTCGGGCTGCCGGGATTCGAGCTGACGTACGGAAAGAAGTCTGCCACCGCTGACACCTACCACGACCTCCGTCAGGTCGCGCTCGACCTCGCCAAGGAAGGGATGACGATCAGCCGGTTCAAGGGCCTTGGCGAGATGAATCCCGAGCAGCTCTGGGAAACCACCATGGATCCCGCCCGCAGGATGCTCCTCAAGGTCGAGGTCGACGATGCGGCCGCCGCCGATCAGGTCTTCTCGATGCTGATGGGCGACCAGGTCGAGCCCCGCCGGGTCTTCATCGAACAGAACGCAAAGGATGTGAAGTTCCTCGATGTTTGACGAAATGATTGACGGAGTCAAACATCGAGATAGGGCGGACCATCGTGCACTATCTCCGTCAGCCTGTCCGGTGCGGCCGACGGACGAACGCACAACGCTCCGAATGCACTCTCTAGGTCTTTCCCTTGGGGGGAAAGACCTTGGGTGATGCAATCGAGCCTCTCGGCGTAGGTCGGGTCGAACCGCGCGAGCTCGAGCTCGAGATGCGCACGAGCTTCCTCGACTACGCGATGTCGGTCATCGTCAGCCGCGCGCTCCCCGATGTGCGGGACGGCCTGAAGCCCGTCCACCGCCGCGTCCTCTGGGGGATGCACGACGCCGGCGTCCAGCCGAATCGGCCCTACAAGAAGTCAGCCTCGATCGTCGGCGACGTCATGGGTCGCTATCACCCGCACGGCGACCAGGCGATCTACGACACGCTCGTCCGGATGGCGCAGCCGTTCTCGTTGCGCTACCCGCTCGTCGACGGCCAGGGCAACTTCGGCTCGCTCGACGACGACCCTCCGGCCGCGATGCGCTACTGTCTCACGGGCGATACGAGAGTCGCGACGACCGAAGGCACCATTCGCATCGACCAGATCGTCGCCGACGCGCAGCCGTCCTCGGACAATCCCGTCGAACTGGACGTTCTCGGCCGCCTCGGACAGCCCGTGCGTGCATCGATGCTCTTCCACTCGGGCGACCACCCGACGCTCCGTGTACGCACCGCGGAGGGGTACGAACTCGTGGGCACCGTCGATCACCCCGTCCTGTGCCTCGTAGACCTGGTCGGAGTTCCGATGCTTCTGTGGAAGGTAATGGATGAAATCGCGCCCGGTGACCGGGTCGTCATCGCGCGAACTCCCCGCCCGGTCGAGACCGCCCTCTCCCCACAGGATCGCGCCCAAGCGCTGCTGTCCGGCGCCTTCGTCTCAGAGGGCTGGATCTCTGAGGAGCGTGCGGGTTTCAACAACGTCGACCCGGACTTCTTCGCGGATACTCTGGCTGCATACGACACCGTTGTCGGCGGCACTCGCTATGTCAGCCAGCGAGTCATCGCGTCCGGGAGCCTTCTTTACGAGCTCGACGTCCAGGAACTGAGCGCGTTGCGCGCGAGCCCTCTCGGGTCGGAGGTCGGCCGTCGGAGCGAGGCCAAGCGCATACCTGAGGCCGTCTGGAGACAGGGGCAGGCATTCAAGCGGGTGTTCCTGCAAGCGCTCTTCACCGGCGATGGATCATCGTCTCTTCTGCCTCGTTCCGCGATTCAGGTGTCGTATTCGACGAGGAGTGACCGGCTCGCTCGAGACGTCCAGCTTCTCCTACTCGAGTTCGGCGTCGTCTCACGGCTCTCGGTCTCGGCAAGGCGGGAGATCAAGGTTGTGATCACGAATCGACGAGACGCTCGGCTCTTCGCGCGTAATGTCGGCTTCCTCGGCGCCAAGCAGCAGAAGCTCGATCGGGAGCTTGCGCAGATTCCCCACTCGAGCAGTGCGTTGTCTTCGGATCACGCGCCGTTTGTCGCCGAGTACATTCGTTCAGAGGCCGGCGGCTCCTCGAGTGATCGGGACTGGCTCGTGCGCCACAACGTCGATCGGATCGAGCGGTGGGAGCAGGGGGGTGCAGCGATCATGGAGCGGATCGCGTCAGACGAGGTCAAGGCGGTCGTCGCTCCGCTCGTCGCCGGCGATCACTACTTCGCACGTGTCGCAGCGGTCGACCCGGGGCCTGTCGAGCCTGTGTACTCACTACGCGTCGACACCGCCGACCACGCATTTATTGCGAATGGGTTCGTCTCGCACAACACGGAGTGCCGGCTCACGCGCCTCGCTACGGAGATGCTGCGCGACATCGACATGGATACCGTCGATTTCGGGCCGAACTACGACGAGTCACGGAAGGAGCCGCTGGCCATGCCGGCGCGCTTCCCGAACCTGCTCGTCAACGGGTCGTCCGGGATTGCCGTTGGCATGGCGACCAATATGCCGCCGCACAATCTCGGGGAGGCGATTGATGCCGTCGTGCAGCTGATCGACAAGCCCGAGGCGAACGTCGAGGACCTCATGAAGCACCTTCACGGCCCAGACTTTCCGACGGGCGCGATCATCGTCGGTCGCACCGGGATCCGTGACGCCTATCGCACCGGCCGGGGGCGCATCATTATGCGCGCACGAGCCCACATCGAGGGGTTGCGCGGCGGCAAGAGCGCGATCATCGTCACCGAGCTGCCCTACGGCGTGAAGAAGGGCGGCGACAGCGGCGTGATCAAGAAGATCGCCGACCTCGTCCACGAGAAGGTGATCACCGAGGTCTCCGATCTCGCCGACCATTCCGATCGCTCGGGGATGCGGATCCAGATCGAGCTCAAGCGCGACGCGATCCCACAGGTTGCCCTGAACAAGCTCTTCAAGCACACCGCGCTCCAGTCGACGTTCGGCTACAACGCCGTCGCGCTCGCCGATGGCGTACCACGCGTGATGTCGTTGCTCGAGATCGTCAGGCACTACCTCGACTTTCAGCGCGAGGTCGTCGTCCGACGCTCCAAGTTCGAGTTGCGCCAGAACGAGAAGCGCGCGCACGTTCTCAAGGGCTACCTGATCGCGCTCGACAACCTCGACGCCGTGATCGCATTGATCCGAGGCTCGGACGATACCGATGCAGCTCGCACCGGCCTGATGCGTGATTTCGGGCTCTCGGAGATCCAGGCACAAGCGATCCTCGATCTCCGGCTCGCACGACTGACCGGCCTCGCCCGCAAGGAGATCGAGGCCGAATACGCCGACCTGCAGGAGCGCATCGCGGAGCTTCGCGCAATTCTGGGCGATCCAGCCCGCATCGACGCTCTCATCCGTGAGGAGCTCCTCGAGGTCAAGCAGGCCTACGGCCGAACCGACGAGCGTCGCACGGAGATCGTGATGGGGGAAGACTCGCTCGAGCTCGAGGACATGATCGCCGAAGAAGACATGGTCATTGCGATCACGCGATCCGGCTACATCAAGCGGCTCCCGGTCACCACCTACCGCGAGCAGCGCCGCGGCGGCATCGGCGTCATGGGGATGGACATGAAGGACGAGGACTACATCGAGCACCTCTTCGTCGCCTCGACCCACGACTACATCCTGTTCTTCACGAGCGTCGGCAAGGTCTACAGGCTCAAGGTGCACGAGCTTCCGCTCGGCTCCCGCCAGTCCAAGGGCCGCGCGATCGTCAACCTGCTTCCCTTCCGCCAGGACGAGCTCGTCCGCGCCGTGATTGCGACGCGCGACTACAAGGAATCGAAGTTCCTCGTCTTCGCGACGAAGAAGGGCGTGATCAAGAAGACGGCGTTTCTCGAGTACAACACCCCGCTCAAGGCCGACGGGATCATTGCGCTCAGGATGCGCGAGGGCGACGAGCTGATCGGCGTGCGCCTCACCGACGGTGACGACGACATCC
>JBKJVI010000106.1:0-8263 GCA_046590225.1 Gaiella sp.
GAAGTACCGACGCTCGAAGTTCTTCGGGTCGAGCGTCGCTGGCTGGAACGGCGGCGTCACCGAGACCTTGACGTGGAACGGGCCGCCCGGCGTCGGGATCGGAAAGGTGCGCTCCGAACAGCTGTCGACGATCCAGCCGCGGCGGTCGGTGACCCTGTCGATGACGCCGTCCTTCTGCGGCCCGAGGCCAAGCGTGCCGACCTCGATCAGGACCCGGCCAGGTGCCCGAGGGCCGCAAAACGCTTTCCGCGAGAGTGTCACGAACACCGTTCCGGGCTCTGACGAAGCGTCGAACCGGCTGTAGTCGGCGCTCACCGTGTCTGCCGGTGCTTTGCTGCCAATCCAGCCGTCGCTGAAAACGCCGGCCAGCGACTCACGCAAGCGAAGTGGCGATCCGACCCGGACGAGGCGCAACGATCCCTTCTCGGTCACGGTCTCTCCGACAATGGCAAGGCCGGTGTCGACGACGGCATACTCGTACCCGGGGTCGCCGGCCAGGCGCCCGTCCGTCGCGACGATCGCTGGGGTCAGGACGGGCCCGGGGCCGGGAGCCGTCCCGTCGAGGCTCCAGACCCTGCGCACGTTCCGGTTCCAGAACTCCATCGACCAGACCCCGTTCGGATCCGCGATCTTCTGGCCGATGTAGACGACGGGCCGGTCGCCAGTCGTCTCGTCGACCCAGCCGACGGGCTTCGGGAGACTGGCGAAGAACTGACCGGAGAAGTCGTTCGACGCTTTGGCCGCCACGTGCTCAGATCGCACCGACCAACCGATCGAGAGGATGGCGGCTCCGATGACGATCCACGACGCGATCTGCTGTCGGCCCCGGAGAAGGATCGGTGCGAGACCGATCAGGACGGAGAGTGCGAGAAGCGCATAGAGCAGCTGATCGACTCCGTTTGCGTCGAGATCGTAATCGTCCCTGATCCGGGAGAGAATCGCGAGTCCCGGAGCGTCACCCTCGAGTCCTGCGAACGTGAGGGGAACCGCGCCGATCGCCCAGGCCGTCGCCGCTGCCGAGACGGCGAGCGCCCATGGCGTGATCGCTCGCGTCGCCGCGAACAGCGCCAACGCGATGAAAAGGAGCGGTGTGAGGTACGCGAGGTTGCGCTCGGTGATTCGTGGCTCGAAGACCGTCGCCTGATAGGCGCCCTTGACGGCGACATAGGCGGTGAAGAACGCGACCGACGCGGCGAACACGGAGATGAACGCGGCAAGCGACCGTGTGCGTTCGATCGCGGCAGAGGGAACGAGCATCGCAAGGCCGATCACAACCGGCAGCACTCCGATTCCGATCGCGACTGCACCCCAGGCCCAGAGCGCCTGGTCGAGCATCGAGCCAGGCGTTTCGAAGGCGACCTTGACCTCGCCGGAGCCGACTCGGGCCGCAAGCAGTACGAGTGCGAACGCGGCAACTGCTGCGACTGCAACCCCGATCCTCCGGCCTGTCGATGCCTTCGCGAGCGCAGCCCGGCCGGCCCCGAAGCAGACGACCTGCACGCCGATGGCACCGATCATCAGGGCAGGCACGAGGATCAACTGGTCGCGAACGAACGGAGCTACGACGCCGACTGCGGTGGCGGCGGCGATGGTCCAACGCGTCGGAGACCGGAGCGCGCGCGCCGCCAGGTAAAAGCCTGCGGCGACGGTCAGGTACGCGACCGGCTCCTGCATGACCATTGCGGAGTAGATGAACGACGGAGCGACGACGGCGCCGACGCCGGCGAGGAGCGCGTAGGGCCGGGGCATCAGCATGCGTGCTAGTCCGTATGTCGGGAAGGTCGCCGCCGTCATCACAAGAACGTTGAACGTCTTCACCGCGCTGTAGGCGGTCTGCAGATTGTCGAACCACCAGAAAGGCGCGATCAACCACGGGAAGAGTCCAGCTCCCCAGTACTCGACGCCACGGCGTGCCGGCGTTCCGGTCTCCGCAATCGCGCGCGAGATCTGCGCGTACTCGATCTCATCCGAGAACAGCCAGGGTGTGGGATGCCTTGAGGCTTGCCAGACGTAGAGGCCCGCGAAGGCAAGGAACGCGAACAGCACGGGTGTAGCGGCGAGGACGCGATCACCCCATGACGTTCGCTTTGGAGCGGCGCTCCCGTTACTCATGAGGCTGGTGCGGTTGCGCGCGTTCGTCTCCAGGAACGGATCGCTCTCATTCCCGCGCGTTCCGCGAGGCGTCCGACGACGAGGAGCACAACACAGATGGTCGCGTCCAGAACGAAGATCGAGCTGGGAACCTGGGCGGTTTGCTGCGTGTTGGTCACGAAGAGGTAGGCGACGAACTCCGACGTGGCCACGGCGGCCGCGATTCGAGCCAGGGTAGCGCTCTTCGAGTAGTGCCTGTCCGTGCGGTAGAGGCCGAACACGAACAACGCGACGTAGCGGCAGAAGACGACCGTCGGCAACGTCCAGATGAAGATGTGGCGCTGGATCTCGGTGCCGTTCCCTTCGATCACGATCACGTACGCGGCATAGAGCGACGCGGCGACCAGAGCGCCGTCGACGAGCGTGTCGACGAGGAGCCCTGCTCGTACCGAAAGCCCCGTCTCTCCGGGTGCAGCGGCAACATCAGAGAGGAACGCGGCGAATTGCAACAGCAGGGCGAACGTGACAAGAACGCCGATCGTCGTGATCCGGCCGCTGTCGAGGACGGCGTAGGCGAGGCTCGTGAGCCCGAGGGCTGCCGAAACGGCCACGAGGAAGAAGACCGCTCGGCGCTCCGACAAGCCGCGGTAGACGAGACGATGTGAGGTGTGATCTCGGCCGCCCTGCGTCACAGATCTCCCGGAACGCAGACGGAGGGCTGTCACGAGCGTGGTGTCCAGGATCGGCACGGCAAGGATCAGAATGGGGAGGACGAGCGTTGCGATCGTCGTCCCTGCCTCCTTGTACGACGCCATCAGGCCAAGCGTCGCGAGCACGAGTCCGATGAGTTGGCTGCCCGAGTCTCCCATGAAGACCCGGGCGGGCCCGCTGAGGCGAAGGTTGTACGGGATGAACCCGATCAGAGCGAGCGCGAGGCTTGTCGCCACGATGAAGATGTCGCGATTCGGGGCGACGAACGCTGCCGAAAGGGCGAAGCACGAAGCGGCCACGATGCCGAGGCTTCCGGCGAGGCCATCCATGTTGTCGAGGAGGTTGAAGGCGTTCGTCAATCCGACGAGCCAGACGATCCCGAGCGCCCAGCCAAGCGTCGAACTCGAGACGAACTCGACGGAGATCGAGCTCTGGAGCACGACGATTGCCGCAGCTATCTGGGCGCCGAGCTTCGCGGCAGGGTGGAGCTGAACGATGTCGTCGAGTAGCCCGAATGCGAACACGATCGCGCCGGCTGCGACAACAGTGAGTAACTCGCCGGGAATCCCCACGGGGCCGAGTGCTGTGGCCGCGGCTACGGCAGCAACGAATCCGGCGAAGACTCCGATTCCGCCAAACGCCGGTGTCGGACTCGCGTGCCAGCGATCGGGCCTCGGGTCGGCTCCGAAGAGGGCGAGGGCTCGCGGCCAGTGCAGCAGACCGGCGATCGTGACGAACGCGATCGGTGCCGCCGCGATCGCGACGAAGAGATTCACTGCTGAGGTGGGGAGGACGACTGTCTCATCGATCGGGAAGCCTATCCCGCTCGGTGGGCGGACACGGGCTCAGAGCTCGAATCAGAATGAGCCTTGTGCCGCCGGAACGTGCTGGGCGGCGCGCTGCTTCGTCCTCGGTCGCCCAGATATGTCCCATATCTGCTGCTCCCTGCGTCCTCGCATCGCACTCGCCCATCACGCCCCGGCGACGAACCGTCATTCTGATTCGAGATCTCGTCAACATCCCCCGTACAATCCGGCCGTGTCTGTCTACTCCGATCTGATCCGCTACCGGGAGCTCTTCGCGAGCCTGTTCCAGCGAGATCTCCGCGCGAAGTACAAGGGGTCCGTTCTGGGCCTCGTCTGGTCACTCGCGTTACCGGTGACGTTGATGCTCGTCTATCTCGTCGTCTTTTCGGTGATGCTGAAGTCTCCGGCGACCGACGTCGATCACTACTGGCTGTTCCTGCTGTGCGGATTGCCGCCGTGGGTCTTCTTTGCCACCTCCCTGCAATCCTCCGCGCGGAGCCTGCTCGAGAACGCGAGCCTGATCCGCAAGGTGCGCTTTCCGCGGCAACTCGTGCCGCTCTCCATCGTCGCGACACAACTCGTCGCCTTCGCAGTCATGACGGGGGTCGTGCTCGTCCTCTCGATGATCTTCCTGCCGGACGCTCGGACGACAGCATGGCTCGCCGTCCCGATCGGTGCGGTGATCGTGCTGTTTGTCTCCGGGCTGTCGCTCGCGGTTGCCTCGGCCAACGCGATCTATCGCGACATCGAGTTCGTCGTCGCTGCGCTGCTGCTCCCCCTGTTCTTCCTCACGCCCGTCCTCTACAGCCTCGACAACCTCCCCGGTGGCGCCGACTCCCACCCGTGGCTGATCGACCTGATCGAGTGGGGCAACCCGCTGACCCCCGTCATCGAGTGTTTCCGGACGCCACTCTTCGTCGGGCAGGTGCCGTCGACTGCAAACCTCATCTACCTCTGCGTCGAGACCCTCGTCGCTCTTGTTCTCGGTGCCGTCGTCTTCAACGCCGTCGACGATCGGATCGCGGCGGAAGTGTGATCGACGCGCGGCCGTCGAAGATTCCTTCAGGCCCGTTGTAGGCGGGAAGCCCGAGGTGCTCTGACGGCTCGATGTCGTCGAGGAGGGACGGGAGCAGGAGTGGGTGCGAGAAGCGCGGATTGCGGCCCCCGTCCCCGTTCCATGGGGCGAACTTTCGATCGCGACCGGTCGGGACGATCGCTGCGCCCACTGCCGGCCACCCTTCGGCGTGCGCGTCGAGAACGAGGGTAGACCAGCCGGGCTGCGGTCGGGCGCCCGCGACGAGGTGGGCGACCGCGATGGCATCGTGATCCACCACGGCCTCCTCCTGCGCCGCGAGCGCTGCCGTCGTCCCAGCGTCGACGCCGCCGTGAACTCGGACTCCGAGACGACGCTCGCTGATCCGCGGCAGTACCTCGATATCGATCGTCAGTGGCGTGCAGCCGACCTCCTCGAACCAGAAGCGATGCTCCTCCACGAGGTCGAACGCGAGCCGATAGGCGCCCGGAAGTCGTGGTGCGGTCACCTCTAGTTCCATCTCCACCTGCTCACCCGGGGCCACTCGACCCGGGAGTGGTTGTCTCGGCCCGTCCCAGACGATCGGGTTCCCGAGGGGGTCGAGCCAGTGAAAGGAGAGCTGAACTCCGTCGGCTACCTTCGAGACCCAGGTTGCGGTACCCGCGTTCTCGAGCGACACGCGCGCGGTCGACGTCACGCCTGCTCGTGGAGCGTCGAGCGTCCACGCGAGCCAGCGTGGCGCGAGCGGACCGGCTGGAATGGGATGTTCGCCGACACGGTTCACGATGGGGGCTACTCTAGATGGGTGAGCGAGCCGCTTCTCGTGCGCGCCGCCAGGCGCGAGGAAGTCGAGCGGACGCCGGTGTGGTTCATGCGCCAGGCGGGCCGGTCGCTTCCGGAATATCGCGCGATCCGCGCGAAACACGCGTTCTTCGAAGTCGCCCACACACCCGAGCTCTGCGCGGAGGTGACGCTCCAGCCCGTGAGACGCCACAACGTCGACGCTGCGGTGATGTTCGCCGACATCATGACCCCTGTCCTCGGCATGGGCATCGACGTGCGCCTCGTCGAGGGCGTCGGCCCGGTGATCGACGAACCCATCCGCACGCTTGCCGATGTCGAGCGGCTGCGCGTCCCGGATCCGGAAGAGGCGTTCGCTCCCGTCCTCGAAGCAGTCCGACTCGTCCGCGCTGCGCTCCGTCCCGACCAGGCCGTTGTCGGCTTCTGCGGCGGCCCGTTCACCGTCGCCGGGTATCTCGTCGAAGGGAAGCCGAGCCGCGAGTTCGCACTGACGAAGAGTCTGATGCTCGGCGAACCAGAGGTCTGGCATGCGCTCCTCGAGAAGTTGTCGGCAACGTTCGCCGCCTACGTCGCCGCGAAGGCGCGCGCGGGCGCAGACGTGATTCAACTGTTCGATTCCTGGGTGGGCGCGCTTTCGCCGGCCCAGTACCGCGACTACGTTGCCTCGCACTCGGCGCGCGTACTCGGGGCGGTTGACGTACCGACGATCCACTTCGGAACGGGAACGGCAACGCTGCTCGAGGAGATGGCGGCTGCAGGCGGTGACGTGATCGGTCTCGATTGGAGGATTCCACTCGATGTCGGGTGGGCGAAGGTTCCCGATCGGGCGGTGCAGGGCAACCTCGACCCGGCCGTGTTGCTCGCTCCCTGGGACGTCGTCGAGGCAGAGGCTCTCGACATCCTCGCGCGAGCCGCCGGTCGAGCGGGTCACATTTTCAACCTCGGTCACGGGGTCTTTCCGTCCGTCGATCCCGACACGCTGACGCGGCTTACAGCCCTCGTCCAGGAGCGGAGCGCGTCCCGCGCAGGGCCTCCGTCGTGAGCGAGCTGAGCTCGCCCGGTCGCGTCTCCGCAGACGCCGTCTCCCGTCGCTTCGTGATCCACGCGCGCGAGACGCGCACGCTCAAGGATCTCGTCGTTGCCCGTGGGCGCACCGGCGCGCAGGACGTGTGGGCGCTTCGTGACGTCTCGGCCGAGATCGTGCCGGGTGAGGCGGTCGGCCTGATCGGTCGCAACGGCTCGGGCAAGTCGACGCTGCTTCGGGTTCTCGCCGGCATCATCAAGCCAACCACCGGTTCGGTGCAGGTGGACGGCCGCATCGGCTCGCTGCTCGAGCTCGGCGCCGGCTTCCACCCCGACTTCAGCGGCCGTGACAACGTCTACCTGAACGGTTCGATCCAGGGTCTGCGGCGAACCGAGATTCGCGAGCGGTTCGACGAGATTGTCGCCTTCGCGGAGGTCGAGCACGCGATTGATCGCCCAGTCCGGACGTACTCGAGCGGGATGGCGATGCGGCTCGGCTTCGCAATCGCCGCGTTCCTCCAGGCCGACGTGCTCCTGCTCGACGAGGTCTTTGCTGTCGGTGACGAGAACTTCCAGCGCAAGTGCTTCGGTGTCATCGCGGCGTTCAAGAATCAGGGGGGAACGATCCTCTTCGTCTCGCACGACGCGCAGGCGGTGGAGCGGTTGTGCGAGCGATCGATTCTCCTGTCGGATGGCCAGAAGGTCTACGACGGGCCGACGCACGAGGCGATCGCACGCTATCGCCGTCTTCTCGCCCACGATCTCGATCCGGCGGAGCGCGAGGTCGGCCTCCGCGAGTGGGGGACGGGCGAGGCCGAGATCACCGGCGTCCGGCTGCTCGACGGGGACGGCGGGGAACGCTCACAGTTTCTCGCCGGCGAGCCGCTACGACTCGAGGTCGATCTCCAGGCTGCCACGAAGATCGCTCCACCGAGCCTCCATCTCGAGATCCGCGACTCAACGGGGCTTCTCGTTGCCGAGGACTCCGTCGACACGGCCACGATCGGCTGGCCGGCCGATCGTGGCGCAGCGACCGTCCAGCTCGAAATCGAGAGACCGGCGCTTTCCTTCGGTCGCTTCCGGGTCCGGCTCGGCCTCATCTCTTCCGAAGGCCGCACGTTGCACTCCTACGACGATGCGGTCTCCTTTCTCGTCTACCCCGACGGGGAGGAGCGTGGGCTGATCCGCCTCGGAGGAACGTGGAGCGCAGGGGCGAAGGAGGAGATCCGATGAGCTACAAGACCTGTCCCGAATGGCCGGAGCTGATGGAGCTCGCGCCCGAGCTGCAGTTCAAGCACATGTCCGTGGCGGACGCACAGCTTCCGTTCGACGTGCTCTCGAAGATCACGCACGTCTCACTGGGTGAGATCGAGATGTGCTGCGACCTCGATCATCACGTGTTCAACGGCGCCCACACCGACCCGCAGGTCGTTGCAGCGCTCGCGGATACCCACTGGTACGAGATCCACGAGTGGGCGACCTCGGGGCCAGGCGCCTCGAGCCACGCAGCCTGAGATCTCTGCCGCGCTCGTCGGGTGCGGGGCGCGCGAGGCTATGCATAGGCTTGAGCGATGACGACCGTCGTCATCCCGTTCCGTTCCGGTGGCAAGACCAGGCTGCCGGCCGCAATTCGGATCGAGCTTTCACTCGCGATGCTCCACGACGTCATTTCGGCTGCCATTCCCGTTGCCCGAGTACGGGTCGTCACCGACGATCGCGCAGCCGCACAGCTCGCCGTTGAGTTCGGCGTCGAGGCTGTCGACGATCCGGGCGGCGGCCAGGGAGCCGCGGTTGTCGC
>JBKJVI010000110.1:0-46379 GCA_046590225.1 Gaiella sp.
AGGGCAAATCCGCGAATCGCAACCCTTGCTCCCGCAGGCACCCGCTCCCGCATGAGCCAGTGCTCGACCGGGAACACGGCGGGCACGAGAGCCGCGGAGTGCCGCCACACCTCCGCGAGACCACCGTTCCACGATTGCGCGTGGCCCGTCGCAATCAGCACCTCGTCGTACGTACTCGACGACCCGGCAGCCTCGACAACCCAGCCGTCGGCGTTCCGGCGCACCGCGATGGCCGCAGACCGGCACACCGTCACCGCGACCGAGGGCGGGGTGTGCCGGAGCAATGTTTCGAACCCCTCCGCCAGGTAGCGCCCGACGTCCGCCCGCGCCGGATAGCGCTCGCCGGCGCAGGGTCCCAGGCGGTGGACGTGCCAGGAGACGAACGAGTGACGCAGCGGCTCGGGCACGACGCTGCTCCCCGATCCCCACATGTCAATCTGGTCGGCAGCAAAGTTCATCCTGAGGTATGCAGGCTGAGCGGGGTCGTAAATCGGCCCGGCGCCCGGCACGGGATGCGGCTCGAAGACGTCGACCTCTATGCCGGCTTCGCTCGGTAGCCCGACGCCGTGACCGAGGAGACGTTCGAGCGCAAACATGCCTTTCGGCCCGAGGCCGATGATGGCAACCCGGAGGGCCGGAGAGACCACTAGAACCAGGTCGAGAGCGCCGGGATCTCACGGGCCGCGACTCTCTCATCGAGCTGCCTGGAGCTGCAGCCCAGCTCCCTTTCCACCCACCGGTTGTCATAGACGGTGCCGAGATAGCCCGTTCCCCCATCCGGAAGAACCGCGGCGCAACGGCTTCCGGACTCCATCGTCGAAGCTACTGCTTCGAGGGCGATAACGACGGCCCCTGACGACGCGCCAGCAAGGATCGCCTCCCGTTCGACGAGGCGTCGGCAGCCGACCACACAGTCGAGGTCGGAGACGCGGACAAGGCGGTCGAACCACGCCCCCTCAGAAAGGTCGGTCGCGATCCCGGCCCCGAAACCGGGAAGCCGTCGCGGCCCTCGAACCCCCCCGAACAGAGCGCTGCCGATGGCATCGACAGCGACGAGTTGGGTTGCACGCTCGCGCGCCCGAAGATAGTCGCAACAACCACGCAACGTCCCGGCCGTACTCGTTGCTACGAAGAGGTAGTCGAGCGCCTCGTCGATCTCGCGCATCGTCCCCTCCGCATGGGCAGCCGAGTTCGAAGCGTTCCCGTACTGGTCGGGCCAGTAGGAATCAGGGGTTCCTTCAAGGAGCTCGGCAACCAGATTGAGTCTGGCAGCAAGGAGATCGCCGGTCGCCGAATCGGGTTCATAGACGATCCTGACCTCGGCCCCGAGCGCCCGCATCACACGCACGTTCGTATCGTGGGCGCGGGCGTCGACGACGCAGATCAGGCGAAGTCCGTGGTACCGGCACGCCTGGGCGAGCCCGACACCCATGTTCCCTGAACTCGACTCGATCACCGTTGTGTCGGTGGTGATCACCCCGAGCTCCAAGGCATCACGAATCATTCGAGCGGCCGGTCTGTCCTTGGCGCTGCCGCCGGGATTTGCCGCTTCGAGCTTCGCCCAGACATGAACGTCGCTCCGGTCGAGGTAGCGGTGGAGAGCGACCAACGGTGTGTCGCCGATCGCCGCGAGAACACCTACCACCGGAGTGCGAGGCTTCACGAGCAAGCTATCGCGAGCCGACCTCGAACTCCGAGTTGGGCTAGCGACGGGAGTACCCGAATCCGCCGAGAACGAAGAGCACGAGCAGGACAATCACGATGATCCAGAGGATGGACATTGGTTCCTTTCGGTTGTCGATCAGTGCGAGTAGGGAAGAGTTCCCGTTTTCAGCGCTTCGTAAACAGAGTCGAGGGCACTGAATCGCCTCGGGTTTCGTGGACACTCTGGGTCCACGAAAGGAGTGGGGTACGGCGTCAGGCAGGAGCTTGAATTGTCAGCAGATGTCCACCACAGCGGGGGAACTCCACCTATGCTGCTTCGGTCTCGATGTACATCCGATGGAGGGATTGGGCGAATGCATCCTTGCGAAAACTCGTGTGTCGTATCCGATGGCGGGGTTGTCGAGGTGATCGGCGAGCACGACATCGCGAGCGCGCCGGAGATGAGCAAGGTGTTCGATAGAGCAGCGAGGATGTCGCCTGGCTCGCTTCGGGTGGATCTGACCCGTACTACTTTCATCGACTCGGGCATCGTCGCGGTCATCGTAGGTTCGGCGCGAGAACTCACTGGAAAGGGCCGCGGGGTTGTGTTGCGCGTTCTCGAAGGTAGCACTGCAGCTGTTGTCTTCGCGATTGTCGGCCTCGGAGACCAGCCTGGTGTTGTGGTCGAACTCGTGCCGGCTCCGGAGGAGCCCGACCGTTCGACGGGCGGAAGCGACGAGGTTTAGGAGCCTGGCTCGAGTTGAGCGATGACGAGGCAGGTGTCGTCGTGGTAGTCGGGTGTACGTAACTCGTCGCGGATCGCCCGACACAACTGCTGCGGTCTTTCGCCGGCCCGTTCGCCGACGATCTGCTGTAGAGCCTCCATACCTGCGGTAATGGAACGAGATGGATGCTCCACAAGCCCATCGGTGTAGAGCAGCACCGTCGCTCCAGGTTCAAACTCTACGCTCGCGTTTGTGCGATGCAGGGTGTCCCAGGAGGCGATTGGCATCGATCGGGCCTTTATGAGATAGGTCGGCACCTGACCCGGTGCAGCCAGCAGGGGGGGCGGGTGGCCGGCGCACGCGTACCGCAGGGCGCGGCTCGGGAGCGTGAGTTCGGCGTACACAATCGTTGTCATCTCCCCAACTCCGTGGGCGACCGAGTAGCGGTCGAGTGCCATGAGGACGCCCGCCGGGTCAAGACCCATCGATGCGAAGGCGCGCGTTGCGCTCCGCAGCTGACCCATCGCGATCGCCGCGTTGAGCCCGCGTCCAACGACATCGCCAACGACGAGCGCCATGCTCACGCCCGGTTCGATCCAGAACACATCGTACCAATCTCCACCAACCTCGAGACGGCTGACACCAGGATGGTATCCCACTTCAAGGTCGACCTCGTCGGCTTGGGGCAAGTCGCCGGCGAGCAGGCTCCGCTGCAGCTGGAGTGCGATGTCCTCGTGGCCGCGTTGTGCGCGCAGGATCTCCTGCTCGTAGAGCCGGCGGTCCGTGGCGGGAAAAACCACGGTCCGGATCGACCGTGGCTGTCCGTCGTCGTCGCGGACCACGACCGAGCTGAGGAGCACAGGGACGAGCGCGCCGTCGCTCCGAACGAGATTGGAGGCAATCTCGTGGGCCGCGCCGTGCGAGAGGAGCAGCGGACGGTAATGCGTCTCGTGGTAGATCCGGTCGGTTACGGGCAAGAGGTCATGAAGACGCACGCGGCCAACAAGTGTTTCTCTGGCCAAACCCGTGAGTGCCTCGAAAGCGCGATTGACGGTGCTGATCGTTCCGTCAGGCAGTGTCGAGATATACCCGCAGGGAGCGCCGTCGAGGAGCTCCTCCGCGCTGTCGGTCGGTATTGTCGCCGTCAAGCCGCGAGGAATGCCTGGATCACAGCCGTCGTCTCAGCGGGGGCGCTCAAGTTCGGACAATGTCCCGTCGCGTTCAGCTGAACGAGTGTGCTGCCGGGAACATTGCGATGAAGATAGTCGCCGACCGATCTAGGAGCGATCACGTCGTCTGAGCATTGCATGATCAGACTCGGAACGGTGAGACGGGCCAGGTCGTCACGGTTATCAGACAAGAACGTGACCTTTGCGAAGTGCCTCGAGATCGCCGGATCGGCACGACAGAACGTGTCCGCGAGCTCGTCGCCCAGTTCCGGACGGTCGCGATTGCTCATGATTACCGGCGCCATCTGGCCCGACCAACCCAGATAGTTGCTGTCCATCGAATCGAGCAACGCTTCAATGTCAGCAGGCTCGAACCCGCCCACGTAGCCGTTGTCGTCGTTCAGATAGCGCGGAGATGGACCAACCATCACCAACGAGTTGAACAGGTCCGGCCGTTCGATCCCGGCGAGAAGACCGATCATGCCGCTGACCGAGTGCCCGACAAAGTCGACATCTTGCAGGTCGAGAGCGTCGCAAATATCCACGACGTCCCTCGCGTAGCCCCCCAAAGATCTATACCGATCGAAGTCGAACTCCTCGACTGACACATGACCCGCACCCGGATGATCGAACAGGATGACGCGCCGATCGTCCGCGAACGACGGCCAGACATAACGCCACATCGACTGATCGCAACCAAACCCGTGCGCGAACATGATCGGACGTCCCGTCGGGTTGCCGCACTCCACTGTGTTACTGCGCTCAAGAACGCCCAAGAACCTGACCCCTCTCCTATAACGCGCGCATCGGCACAATCAGGCATCCAATGATACGCCACGACTCCATCTAGGCGGAGCCGTGTCGGCGGGTCTGTCCGATTGACGGTAACTGCAGTGTCCTGAGTGCTGGCTGTGGGGCTCGTGAATTGGAGGCTGTGGTGTCTGATGTGACTACGCCGGTGGATGTGCCGGCTGTGCGAGCGTTGAGCTCGCGAAGGAGTTCCGGGGGCTGCTACTCGTCCTATTTCGGCCATTTCGGCTTTGGCCAGCAACGCATAATCAGCGATCGACTCGGTCACCCGCCCAGATCCTTCCTCACTGGGCTCGACCCCAAACTCCCGCACTGCCGGAGTGGCCATCGGACGCCGCGGCACGATTCCTCGCAGCATCAGTCGCGCTACGCGCTCAACTTCGGCTTGTCGACGGGCGAGAGCGCAACCGGCGCCTCGACCCGCTCAACCGGCCGCAGGACGACAGGTACGGCGTCGGCCTGACGGCGGCTGTTGCAGCGAGACTGGGCTTGCGCTATCGCGATCACCCACCAGGTCGGTTTACGGGCTGAGTACGACACCGTCCCGGTATTCATCGCGAATGAGGGAACTGGGTTTGAGACGACGAACATCGGGGTATCGTCCTGTGCTAATTGTCAGCAGAGTTCAACACGAGAGGACTCCCAGTGAGTGACGAGGAAGCAAAGGGAATGCTGCGGGCCGAGTTCGTGAAGCTCCAGACGCTGGATTACGCCGACCTTGTGGACAGGCTCGCGGGCAGGCAGGAGCGCTCCGAGGTTGTCGGCCTATCGGGAGCGGCGTATCACGTCGAGCTCGAAGGGTTCTGGGACGACGACGAGCACGACGATCTCCGCGTCGTGGCATCGATCGACGACGGTGGACTGCGGGCATTCCTCCCGTTTACGGACTCCTTCACGATCAGCCCGGACGGCGCAATCACGGAACACTCAACAGCTTGAGTGGTCGCCCGCCGGTGCAAAGCACCGATGTATCCGCCATCGTCTTCCCGACTACCATGTGCTCGGCCGTTTGCGGATCAGGCCTCTACTCGACGAGTGCTCGGCGGGTCACTTGGCATCCGTCCTCGTTTTCCTCGAGGGGCGGCTCGTCGGCTTCCGGGCCTTGCTGCGAGGTGTCGCCGGCCTGGAACCCTGTGCGACCTCACCTGAGGGCTGTCTGGGAAGGCCTGCCTGAACGCGGAGTTTTTCTGCGATCTCGGCGATCTCCTCGGGTGCGTAGTCGGGCGCGAAAACGGACGGCTCGGACGGGAGGTCGTGGGCCGGGAACCCCTCGGGTGATTCGTCCTCGACGACGAGCGCCTCCCCGGTCTCCGGGTGCGGGCCGTTGAAGACTGCGGCCAGCTCTTTGTAGTCGTCGGGCGAGAACCGGTAGAGCCGCAGATGATCGCCGCGCTTGATGTGTGGCTGGCACTCGGGGATCTTGTCCGTCGGGATAGGAGGCGATGGGAACAGCTTCATCAGATCCGCGCTTTGCCGTTCCGTGCCCCCGTCTCGAGGAAGAAGTTGTGGGTGAGGTCCTCGACGAGGTCGCCCGAGGAGAACACGTAGTCCCCGTTCCACGGGCGTCCCTGCGAATTCTGCGGGAGAGCTCCGAGGCCGCCGGCCAGATAATGGTGCGGGTTGCCGACGCCGTTCAGCAAGGAGAGCGCGGCTTTCGGGGCACGGGCGCCATTCGAGCCGCTCGCGCCCGTCAGCATCGTATTGATCGTGGTGGCGACGAGCTCGACGTGGCCGAATTCTTCCGCCGCGATGCTGGAGACGAGATCGAAGAACGGACGCGCACCCTGGCGGTTACGGAAGTTGAACGACTGGAAGGTGTAATTCAGGAACGTCGACATCTCCCCGAACTTGCCTCCCAGCAGCTCTTGCACCGCTGCCGCGCCAGCTGGGTCCGGGTCGGACGGCGGTGGCAACTCGGTCAGAATACGGTCGATACGGCGAATCACGATGAACCTCCTGGGGGATGGTGAAGAAAGTGCCGTTCCGCCGACCTGTGTGGTCGACGGAACGGCGGGTAACGTGCTAGGCGGTGGCCTTCGCCCCGTCCTGTGCGAGACGCTTGCCGATCGTTTTCATCGTCGTCAGCGCCTTCTTCTCCTGCTCCAGATTCTCGGTCAGGAGCTCCGACACCTTCGCCTCGCCCATCGCGTCGGCCATCGTGATCAGGCCCTCATAGGCGGCGATTTCGTAGTGCTCCGTCCGAGCGCCGGCGCCGGTCAGGAACGCGTCGAGTACCTCAGGAGAGGGTGACTCGTTGGCCACGAACTCGTCGTGTTCCTTCTTGATCCCCTCGATCCCGGGGCACTTCTCAGCCTTGGCCGGCTCGCCCAACTCCTCAAAAGCAAGCTTCACGTTCTCCTCTTCTTTGCAGGCGCCACATGGACGCCTTCGATTAGCGGCTGTCGTCGTTATGGAAGTGAGTGCTGCCTGACTTCGCGAGACCGCGGCTGATCATGTAGCCCACCGCGACCGCCGAAACGAGCGTCCAGGCGCGGACATCGCCGAGTGAGTCAGAGACCCAGGCTGCGACGAGGACGGCACCGATCACGCCGACCATCGCGTAGAACTCGGTCGTCATGAACGACGACTTCGTCTCGTCGTTACTGCGGTGACGAGTCGTGCTCGGGGACGACACGCCGCTGCGCGTGCGCTCCTGCTCGGTTGTTGCCATTATCTTCCTCCTTCATTGTTGGGCTACAGTCGTGCCACCTCACGTCCAAAACATTCCCGACGAAAGCTGCCGCCAATCGGTTCTATCCGGACTCAGTCGAAGTCGAACGCACGACGGCAACGAGTGATCGATTGCGCGCGTCCAAAGCCGCTCGGTAGATGGAGCGACTCGAACCACGCTCCCGCCAACCGACCCATTTCGCGGGTAGCAAAGGTACGGCTGATGTCCGCTTCTGCGGGCTAACGCCCGTCGTGAGGCTGCCCGCAATGTTCGGGTCGAAATTGTCAATATTCTCGTGCTGGTAGATGCTGTGCGGATGGAACTCAGTGATCACCCGGATCTGACGACGGCTGCCGCGGTTCGACCGCGGGCGCGCGGTCAGGTCGCCGCGACCGCGGTTGGCATCATCATTGGCGCCCTCGGAGTCCTGGGAGCGACACTGATTCTTGCTCTCAGCGACGACGTCGGGTACGCACCACTCGTCGGTGCTGCCGCGATCTCCGTGTGGACTGCGGGAACGACCGGGGGAATCGCGGCCGTCGTAACGGGATGGGCGCTCGCTGCGTGGGCGCTCACGCCGCCACGTTTCACGTTCGACATTGCCACGAGAGACGATTTCGTTCGTTGGGCGGTCAGCCTCGTCGTTGGTGTGATCGTGACCGGCATCGGCATCGCGATGCGCGGTGGGCATTCCCGGGCCGCGGACGCTGTGGACAAAGCGGAGCGAGCGCGCCTCCAGGTCATGGGGCTCCAGAGCCTCTCCGCCTCGCTCTCCGCATCGCTGACTCCGGAGGATGTCGCACGCGCCCTCGTCGACGGTGTCCCGACGACGATCGGTGCTCGCGGTGGCGCCTTTGGCCTGGTCGAAGGCGACGAGCTCGTGATCGTCGACCCGGCGGGCTCGCCGGGTCAGACACTGGAGCCCGGCGCTCGGATGCCATTGACGACAAGAGCTCCGATCACGACGGCGGCGAGGGAGGGCACGCCTGCGTGGGCACAGCGTCGGCGAGAGTTCGTGTCGCGGTTTCCGGAAGGAGCAGCCCTGGCGCCGCACGCGTCAGGCGCCCTCGCCGTTCCCGTCTTCATCGGCGAGCGTCTCGTAGGTGCGATGGGATTTCCCTTCGCCGAACCCGACGCGATCACGGACGAGATCCGGACAGTGGCGCAGATCGCCGCCGACCTCGGCGGTCAGGCGCTCGAGCGTGCGGCGTTCTTCGCCCAGGAGCGAGCCTCCCGTGAGGCGCTCGATCGGATCCTGGCGGTTGCTCCGCGCTTCCTCCAGGCGTCGACGAGCGAGGCGGTCATCGCGTCGGTGTGCGAGGAGGCACGCCGGACATTCGGGTGCGACGTCGCTCAGGTCTGGACACCGGTCGACGACGACAACGAGATCGAGGTCGCCTGGCGCGATCCGCCGAGCTCGGTGATACCCGCTGGAACCAGGATCGCCTACGCGGATTTCCCCGGCGTGATCGAGGAGATGCGTGCGTTGAGGCCGATGTTCGTCGAGAACGCGCAATCGCATGCCCGTGGCGAGGCGCTCCGGCACGCGCGGGCGCTCGGCATCTGCTCGTCGCTACGCATTCCGATCGTGATTGGCGCCGAGTTCGATCGTGTCCTCGTGTTGCAGTGGGAGCGCGTCATTACCGAGCCGGCACCTTCGGTGCTGGCGATCATGCGCCGATTTGCAGACCAGGCGGGCCTCGCGATCGAACAGGCTGCGCGACGAACGGCACAGGAGCAGACGCGGGCACTCCAGGCGGTCACGGAAGCACTAGCCGCCGCCGTCACGCCCGCTGACGTCGGGATGGCTGTTGTCCGCCAGGGCGTCGCAGCGCTCGGCGCCCGCGCCGCCACGGTGTATGCGCTCAGCGAGGACGGCAAATCGGTCGAGCTCGTTGCCAGCGAGGGGTATGCGGACGAGGTGATGGCGACGTGGTCGGAGATCCCCGTCGACACCGAATCGCCCGTCACCGACTCGGTCCGGACCCGGGAGATGGTCGTCTGCGGATCGCGCGAAGAGATCGTCGCTCGCTATCCCTGGTTCGACGAAACGGAGGACTCGTTCGTGGCATCCCCACTGATTGCCGCGGGTCGAGCGATCGGTGCCGTGTTCATCGGCTCGCTCGGGAATCGCCAGGGTCACCTTGCCGACCTGAGCGTCATCGTCAGCCTTTCCCGACAGGCGGCGCAGGCTCTCGATCGAGCGCACCTCTTCGAACGCGAACAGGCTTTGGCCGCCCGGCTCCGCAAGCTCCAGTCGGTGACCGCGGAACTATCGAGGGCTGTGACGGCCGCCGACGTCAGTCAAACCTGCCTCGACTACGCCGCGGCTGGGATCGGGGCGCTGGAGGGACTTATCGCCTTGCCGCGCGAGAATTCCAGGCTCGTCGACCTCGCCGTGTTGGCGGCGATCGGCGTCTCGAGCCCCGAGGATGAGATTCCTACTCGGTTGGCCGGTCTGATCGCCGAGTGCATCAGTAGTGGGCAACCCGTCTCCGACGACGAAGGGTGGATCGTGCTTCCACTCGCGAGCGGAGCCCTTGCGCTCCGATCGTCGTCGGCCCGTCAGATCACTATCGCCGACCGAGAATGGCTAACGACGCTCGTAAGTCAGGGCGCCCAGGCGCTCGACCGGGCAGGCCGCTACGAGACCGAACGGAGCATCGCCGAAACGTTGCAACGGAGTGTCCTGCCGGAGGGCCTTCCTTCGATGCACGGAGTCAAGCTCGCGGCACGCTATCTACCGGGCACGGTCGGAGTGGACGTCGGTGGCGACTGGTACGACGTGATTCACCTCAGCGACGGACGCATCGGTCTCGTGATCGGTGACGTGGTCGGGAAAGGCGTTCGCGCCGCGGCAATGATGGGGCAGCTTCGAAACGCGCTACGGGCATTCGCACTCGAGCACACCGATCCGTACGAGGTCGTATCGCGTCTTGGCAAGTTGGTGGACGGGATGATGGAGGTTCCGTTTGCAACGCTTGCCTACCTCGTCATCGACCCTCGTGGCCGCGGCGCGCGGTACGTCGTCGCGGGGCATCCTCCGCCGCTCGTGCGCTCCGCGGACGGTACGACCACGTTCCTCGCCGGCGGCCGGGCTCTGCCGATCGGAGTCGATGCGTCCCTCGGCTTCTCAGCAGGCGACGTTCAGTTCGATGCGGGCTCGACGGTCGTGTTGTACACGGACGGCCTCGTCGAGCGCCGCGGCCTGCCGCTCGACGAGGGACTGCAACTCCTCGCCGACTCGGCCGCGGTGAGTAGCGGCGATCCGGGGGAGCTCGTCGACGCAGTGATCGCCTCGCTGACCGGAGACCATGAGCGCCCCGACGACATCGCAGTGCTCGCGCTTCGGTTTGCAACCCTGGTGGGCGACGCATTCGACTCCGTCCTGCCTGCGACGACGGACGGGCTCATCGAGATGCGCCGCGCATTTCGTGCCTGGCTCGCCGTCGGTTGCGTCGAGCAGAGTGCGGCCGCGGACATCGACCTCGCAACGTGGGAGGCATGCGTCAATGCGATCGAGCACGCGCAGAATCCGTCGGAGCGGACCTTCGCTCTCCGGGCGATGCTCGATGACGGTGGCTGGCTCCGTGTCGAGGTAGACGACTCGGGTCAGTGGAAGGAGGGCGGTTCGTCGGTCGACCGTGGGCTCGGCCTCACACTGATCCGCTCGCTCATGGATACGGTCGAGGTGCGCACGAGCGACACCGGCACGACGATCGTCATCGAGCACCTCATGAGAACCGAACCGAAGGTTTGACACACGGGTGGTCGGGGTAACGAGAGGGGATGCAGCGGTCGCACACGGCTCGTCGACGCCGGGTTAAGCGGTGGCGGCGAGTGCGCCGTCCAACGTGTCGAACATCGGGACGAGTCGGTCGAGCGCAGCAATCTCGAGGACGCGGCGTGCCGGCTGCGACGGTGCTACGAGGACGAGCGTCCTGTTCTGCTCATTCTCAGGAACGGCACGGTGGGCACGGACAAGCGACTGAAGGGCCGACGAATCTATGAACGTGCAGTTGGAAAGTACGACAACCACGCGACCGACGGCTAGCGCGCGCTCGAGCGCCGTGTCGAACGCTGCGACCGTCGAGAGATCGAGCTCACCGGCGACGTGGAGCACTGTGGACTCGGCTCGCATCTCGGTCGTCAATGTCAGATCTTCTGGCGTCATCGTCGAGAGTGTAACGGCGGCACACCAGGCGTGTCCGACGTTCCATCGTCTACGGTGATCCTGCACGCCAACTCCCGCTCATGACCGAAACCATCTTCCTCACAGTCCCTGCCGGTGCTCGTGGCGCGGGCGTCGTAGCACTCGTTCTCGGGGGCCTCGGGTCGCGCCTCGATCTTCCGATCGACCGCGTCGACGAGCTGACCCTGGCGGCGGACATCCTGGGATCGGCGTCCCTTCACGAGCGCCTCGAGCTCGCCATGACCGTCGAGGACGATCGTCTCTTCCTCCAGATAGGCCCGCTCGAGGACGGCGCGGTGCGTGACGACGCACGGCGCCGCGTCATCGAGCCGCTCGTCGACGGCGTCAACGTCGTATCGCGCGAGGGGCACGAATACGCCGAGCTCGTGCTCGCACGCGGAGAGCGGGGGTGAGCCGCGTGGCGGAACGCAGAGCCCATATCGACCTCCTCGAGGCCTACCGCCTGAACGGCGACCGCGCCGCGCGTGATCGCTTGGTCGAGGAGTTGATGCCGCTCGTGCATTCTCTCGCGCGGCGGTATGCGGGCCGAGGCGAGCCCTATGAAGATCTTGTCCAGGTGGGGGCGATCGGCTTGATCAAGGCGATCGATCGCTTTGATCTCGAACGCGGCGTCGAACTCTCGACGTATGCGGTACCGACGATCGTTGGCGAGATCCGCCGTCACTTCCGCGATCGATCGTGGAGCGTTCACGTGCCGAGACGGATGAAGGAGCTCTCGCTTCGCGTCTCACGTCTCGTGGACGATCTCTCGTCCGAGCTCGGTAGAGCGCCGACCGTCGCCGAGATCGCGGCTGCAGCAGAGGTGGAGGAGGAAGACGTGATCGAGGCGCTCGAAACCGCGCGTGCCCATACGACCACGTCGCTCTCGACCCCGACCAGTCCCGGCGGAGACCTGGCGTTGATCGATATGCTCGGCGAGGACGAGGCCGGATACGAGACGCTCGAGCGCGGCTCTGTCGTTCGTACGGGGCTCGAGGCACTCAGCGAACGTGAGCGAAGGCTCGTCGTGCTTCGCTTCGTGAAAGGGTTGACACAGTCGGAGATCGCGAGCGAGATGGGCCTCTCGCAGATGCATGTCTCGCGGCTTCTCCGGGGAGCGCTGGCGGCAATGCACGGACGCCTCGACGACGGGGAAGGACTGCCCCTATGACGGATGAGACGTCCGTTACGCTCGTCCTCCCCGCACAACCCGAGTATCTCCTCGTGGCGCGACTCGCCCTCACCGGTGTTGCGCGGCTCGCAGAGAGCGACGAGGAAGCGCTCGCGGACCTGCGGCTGGCCGTCACCGAAGCCGCGGCGAACGTCTGCAGGCATGCCTACGCCGACGGTGCCGGAGATGTAACGATCACTCTCGTGCTCTCGGCCGACGATCGTCTCGAGGTCGTCGTCGAGGACGACGGGATCGGCTTCGACCGGGATGGTGTAACCGAGTGGCAGCCTGACGAACTCGGTGAGGATGGGATGGGCCTGGCGATCATCCGGGCGGTCGCCGACGACGTCGACGTCGGCCCGCGGGCAAGCGGCTCGGGCACTCGGCTCCGCTTCAGTCGCTCTCTCCGCTCTTGAGCGCGAGCTCGCGGGTGGGGTAGAGGTCGAGAACCTCATCGAGCCCGGTGTGCGCGAAGATCCGCCCTGCCGCACCCTGCGGTTCCACGACGCGCAAGGTCGCCCCTCGCTCCCGCAGAAGCCTCAACGCTCCGACGAACGCTCCCAGCGCAGACGAGTCGAGGAACGTGACTCCGGCGAGGTCGATCACGAAGGTGGGGACGATCGCAGACTCGATGAGTTGTTCGAGGTCGAGTCGGAGAGCCGGAGCCGTGAAGGCATCGACCTCACCCCGGAGGGTGACGATGCGAGAACGGTGCAGATCTTCAAATGACGTCATCGTCGCCATTCTGCGTCATACGCTGCGGGGCCGGCCCGCAAGCCAGCCCCGCAGCGACGGCGACTCAACGGGGTAGTGCGTCGTCTCGCACGACGGTCGTCGTGTTCCGACCTGCACCGAAACCGCCCCAGCTCGACCAGAAGATCATCGAGAGGACGAGGCCGGCCGCTCCAACGATCATCAGGATTACGCCGACGGTGTTGATGTCGATCCCGGAGGTGGTAGCGGTTACGGCCCACGTGAGAACGGCGCCGACCGCGATGAGCACGAGGCTGATTGAGATACCCATGCGTTCCTTTCTTCGAGGGACGTGCGAGAGAGATGTACCCCCAACGGTCAACTCCTAAACGTCAGGCGATAGGCCGGCGCGATTGCGCGGATCGATGTTGCTCTGGGTCGATCTCGATAATCTCTCCGAGGCACAGGTGCATCGCGTCGCTGCGGAGTTTCGTCTCGACGAAGAGACGGTGGGGAGGCTAGCGAGCTCGGGTGGGGGCGCGTTCTTCCGTGACAGGGGCGAGTACATCCACGTCACAGCGTCGGCACCACTCGTCGACGACGACGATGCGCCGAGCGAGATCGAGTGCGTTACGCCTGAGGGTCGGCAGCCTTCGGCGCTCTCTGACCTCGCACCGAACCCTGCTCCTCGCCCTTGCCCACCCGGAACTCGCTGCGCTCGGCGATGATGCGTCGGCGAAGCGGTTCCAGATGCTTGTGGAGCGCTATGAATCGACGCTTCAGGGTGCCCGTGACGCCCGTGAGAGCATCGTCGGGTCGTTCGATGTGTTGATCGCGCGTACGGGCCAGACCACGAACGAGGTCGTCAAAATATTGACGCTCGCTTCCGTCATCTTCCTGCCCGGAACGCTCATCGCAGGAGCGATGGGCATGAACTTCAAGATCGGGCTTGTCGCAAAAGTCCGCGACTGGATCTAGCGAGGGCCATGGGGCCTGGGTCGGGTGATCCCGGCGGAGGCTGCGGTGCCGGTACCGGATCGGGACTCGGTGACTGATCTGGAAGGGTCAGAGGGGAAGGCACTGGATCGGGGCTCGGAACCGGGTCGGGCAGCGTGGGGGTGGGGGCAGGATCGGTCATCAGTGGCCGCCGCCGTCGTTGTCGCTGGAACTCAGTTCATCGATCGCATCGCTCACCGGATGCGGAGCGGGGGTGATGTCGTCCTTGACACTTCCGGCGGCTCGGGCCGCTGCGTGCTGTGACTCCTGAGCGGCGGTCTCGCTCTTCCCGTCGTGGGGCTTCTTCTTCTCGTGCTCCATCTCGTGCTCCATCTCGTGCTCCTTCTCGTGCTCCTTCTCGTGAAGTGGTCGACGAGGTGAGGATTCCACTTCTCGCCTGTCTTGAAACCTCGCGACCTCCCAATGTTTGTTGGCCTCGATCAACGGGTATCAGACCTCCCGTCCGTTCAATCCGTCCGAAAGGAGACCGGCATGACAGATAGGCTGGAGCACAAAGACAGCTCGACCGCCACACGCGACGACGATCTGCGAGAGGCGGGGGACAAGGCGGGAGACGCCGTTAGCGACGCGAAGGACGAGGCCCACGACGCTGCAGATCACATCGCTGACAAAGCGGGCGAGGTCGGTCATAAGGTGTCGGACAAGATCGAAGACATGATCCCCGGCGACAGCGACCGCGACGGTCACTGAGGCTTCCGACGCATGGCGTACGAGTTCCGTGGCGTACGAGTCAGTCCGCCAGCGTGAGGGATGGGAAGGGGGCCCCAATGGGGCCTCCCTTCCCTTCGTCACGTGCTGTCACGGCTAGGCAGTGCGGTGGCCCCTCTGGTTCTTCATCACGAGGCGGTAGATGAAGAGGAGGAGCATGGCACCCAGGATCGCTGTCAGCCAGGTCGAGATATCGAAGAACTCATCGAGGGGGTGCGCTCCGAAGAGAGCGGCGGCGATGAATCCTCCGAGGAGTGCGCCAACGATCCCGATGATCGCGGTGACGATGATACCGCCCGGATCCTCACCGGGCAGGATCGCCTTGGCGACGATGCCGGCCAGGAGACCGAGGATGATGAAGGCAATGATGCCCATTTTGCGTCCTTTCTGTGAGGTTCCGATTCGGGTGGGTTGTTCCCCTTGAACGCATCGCCGAAACGTACGCCGCCGGTAAAGAGCCGTCGACACGATGTTCCCGTGTCCGTAGGATCGGGTGTCTGATGGCCAAGGAGGAACCCCAGGACGCGTCTCCCGTGACGGGCCGGTCGTCCGGTCCTGCCGATTCGGTTGCCGGGCAGTTTCGACCTCCTCGGTTCCTCGATGAGGCCACCGCTCAGCTTGGTCACATGCTCGGCGGACGGGTCGACAGCGCGGTTCGTAACCGTCACAGGCGTCGGCTGCGGAGGGTTGGGTGGCACCATGCGCTTGACGCTTCGGCTCTGGAGTTCGCGCGGGGCACCGCTCCGCCGCGGACGGGCAATGCCCTCGAGGTGCTGATCGACGGGTCAGAGGCTCTTCCGCGGATGGCCAGGGATATGGCTGCAGCAACATCGCATGTGCACATGACGGGTTGGTTCCTTTCGCCGGAGCTGGCGTTGAGCCGCGAAGAGGAGCCGCTCGTCGTGAGGACGCTGCTTGCGGAGCTCGCAGAGAGAATCGACGTTCGTGTCCTTCTGTGGAAGGGGGCACCGGTGCCGGCGTTTCGGCCGTCACGCGGCGACGTTCGCGAGATGCAGCAGACGCTGACTCGTCATACGAAGGTCAGGACCGCGCTCGACTCGCGCACGGGTGCGTCGCACTGCCACCACGAGAAGACGATCGTGATCGACGACAAGGTGGCGTTCGTCGGGGGAATCGATCTGACCGTCGATGGTGGCGATCCGTACGACACGCCGAACCATCGAGCGCGTGGAGGCATCGGTTGGCATGACGCCGCGGCGCGTATCGAAGGTCCCGCCGTGCGGGATGTTGCCGAGCACTTCCGTCTCCGTTGGGAGAGCGCGTCCGGTGAGATGCTCGTCCCGTCTCGTGAGCCGGAACCTGCCGGAGATGTGGAGCTCCAGATCGTGCGCACGCTCCCTGCAGGTGCCTACAGAAGGGTGCGAAAAGGTGATTACTCGATCCTCGAGTCATACATCGGGGCGCTCAAGTCAGCGGAACGCATCGTGTACCTCGAGAACCAGTTTCTCTGGTCGCCCGAGGTCGTCGACATTCTGGCGAGCAAGCTACGGAGTCCGCCGACTGACGATTTTCGGGTTGTGATCCTTCTGCCTGCACGGGCGAACGACGGTGCCGACATCTCGCGTGGACAGGTTGCAGCGCTGATCAACGCTGATGACGGCGACGACCGATTCCTCGCCTGCACCGTGTATGCGCGCGAGGGCAAGCTGCGCGACATCGTCTATGTGCATTCGAAGATCGGTATCGTCGACGACCGCTGGCTCACGGTCGGCTCGGCGAACCTGAACGCACATTCGCTCCTGAACGACACCGAGATGAACATCGTCACCCACGACGAGACGATCGCGCGGGCTACGCGGCTGCGGCTCTGGTCCGAGCACCTCGAATGCGACGAGAAAGACATCGAGGGCAATACCGCCGCGATCTTCGATGAGCTCTGGCGACCGATCGCGACGGAGCAGCTTCATCGCATCGAGGAAGGGAAACCCCTTACCCACCGGCTGGTGCGGCTGCCGGGCGTCTCGCGACGCCGGCGCAGGCTCGCCGGCCCGTTGCAGAGCCACCTGTACGACATCTAAGAGCGACTTGCGACATCGAGTGATCCGCCCTCGACGATTGCCCATGCGTTGCCAACCGAGTTGGTGAAGGTCGGGGTCGCTCGCGGGCAGGACAGGTCGCCAGTGTCGGGCGCCGCCCCTACGGTGTCCCGGTCGAACCTTTCCGGATGGAACCCTCGGTCGCCGCCTCCGGGAGTCCCTCCGCGACCCGCTCCGCCTTCTCCACCGGAGCGCCGAAGCGCAGGAACCTTCCACCGAACGCGATCGCACAGAGCGAGAACCAGGCCCAGCCGAATGCGAGGCCCGCGATGACATCCGACAGCCAGTGGACGCCGAGCATGACGCGGCTGCACGCAACTCCGACCGCGATAGCTGCAGCGCCCCCGGCAAGCAGAGCACGGGTGCGGGGCGAACGCCCTCGAGCGAGTACGAGGGCAGCCCCGGCATAGAGTGCCGCCGCCGTTGCCGAGTGGCCGCTCGGGAACGACGGGCCGAGGGTTTCCGTGATCGGATTGAACGTAGGTCGTACGCGATCGAGAAGCTGCTTGATGGTATTGACGAGCACGACCTCACCGAGCACGACCGTGATCAAGAACGGCAGAATCCAGCGGTTAGGGAGGTGGGCCATCGCAACGATCGCGACGACGGCGATCACGGCGATCGTCACGGGTGTGCTGGCCAAATCTGTAACGAGCTGCAGGAGCTGCGTCGACCGATTGCTCCCGTGATCCGCGCCCCATTGCCCAACGCTCGCATCGAGTTCGACGAGGCGAGCATTCGATCGTATGAGGTACGCCAGTACGCCGAGCATCAACCCACCGATGATCGCGATCGCGAGCGCGAGAGTGAGCGCGAGACCCGTAGCGGTTCCAGGGTCGAGTCGACCCCGCAGAAGCCGCGCGAGCGAAGGGTGCCGGGCCGTCTCCCGGCTGAGCTGTCGCCCGGCCGCAGCGCTTGCCGGAGGTGGTGCGCCCGTAGCCGTCGGGTATTTCAAAGCCGCGAGGAACACCGCAGCTCCGAAAGCGCCCGAGGTGATGATCAGGATGAGAAACGGCACGGCGGTTCCCGATGTTTACCCGTTCGCGACATCGGGTAAACGAAAATGGTGGAAGCGAACGTCACCCTTCTGGACGGCACTAATATCGATGACGGCGATGTCGACGTCTTGTCGGGCTCCGGCGAGAAGACGCGCGCCGATGCACCTTCCGGGGCGCCGTTGCTCGAGGCGACCGAGGCTGGCATGGCCGATCGTTTCGCCGGGGTTGTAGGCCCTGTCAATCCCATCCGTGTCTTTCTCGCTGCGGTTCTCGGTGGGTACGCCCTCCTCGTCGCGTTGACGATCGCAGCTGGATTCCTGTTGACCGAGGTTCTGCTCTCGATCGGCGCCGTCGCGTCGGCGGACGAGCGCATCAGCCGCTGGCTCGAGAGAGAGCGAACGGAGACACTCGTCGACCTCTCGTGGCTCGGCTCCACGCTCGCCGGTGGTGTTGTGATCCCGGCACTCGTCGGGGTTATCCTCGTCCTCTTCCTCGTTCTCCGGCACTGGAGACTCGCCGCCTTCACGCTGCTCGTGATCTGCGTCGAGTCCGGCACCTACCGGGCCACGACTCTCGTCGTTCACCGTGATCGTCCCGACGTAAAGAGACTCGAGGGCCTGCCCGTGGACGCAAGTTTTCCCTCCGGGCATACGGCTGCGTCCGTCGCCCTCTTCGGTGGCCTTCTGCTCGTGCTCGCGTCCCGGATCGAGAACTCGGCCATGAGGGCTGCGCTCTGGATCGCCGCTCTGGCCATTCCCGCGTTCGTGATCTGGTCGCGAATGTTGCGCGGCATGCACCACGCAACGGATGTCACGGCCGGCGTCCTGATGGGGGTAGGGGCACTCGTGGTGGTCGTCTTCGCAGCGCGCGCAGCCGGTGCCGCGGCCGCACATCGAGACGCTATTGCGACGACGAGAGGATCACGTTCATGACGAAGATTGCGGTTATCGCTCACGCCGGCAAGACAATCGGCGGGGGACTCGAAGAGCTCCGTGTCGTACTGTCCCAGGCCGGCATCACCGACCCGATCTGGTCGGAGGTGCCGAAGAGCCGATATGCGCCGAAGCGCGTGCAGCGTGCACTTGACGAGGGCGCCGAACTTGTCTTCGTCTGGGGCGGTGACGGGATGGTTCAGCATTCGATCGACAGGTTGGCCGGGAGCGGCGTCACGCTCGCGATCATCCCTGCCGGCACCGCGAACCTCTTCGCCTCGAGCCTCGAGATACCCTCGGACATCGCCGAGGCGGTCGAGATCGGCCTGAACGGCCGAGAAAGAACGCTCGACGTCGGCAAGATCAACGGCGAGCGGTTCGCCGTGATGGCCGGCGCCGGCCTCGACGCCCACATGATCCAGGAGGCGGACGGAGCCTTGAAGGATCGCTTCGGTCGCCTCGCCTACATCTGGACTGCGTCGAAGAGCCTGCGCAAGGAGCCGTTCAAGGCCCGCATCGAGATCAATGACGAACTGTGGTACAAGGGGACCGCGAGTTGCGTCCTGCTCGGAAACGTCGGGTCGCTCTTCGGCGGCATCGAGGCATTCGACAATGCAGAGCCCGACGACGGCTTGCTCGAGGTCGGTGTGACGCATGCCGAAGGTCTTGGCCAGTGGGCGCGAACGGTTGCGCGCACCGCGATCGGTACGACGGCCAAGTCGCCATTCGTCCAGGTGACCAAGGCAAAAAAGGTGCGGATCGAGCTCGATCGCAAGGTCGCATACGAGCTTGACGGCGGCGCCAGAGAGCCGACAAAGCTTCTGAAGATCAAGATCGAGCCGGGCGCGATTACGGTTCGGGTGCCCGAGGCGTCGTGAGTACCGCATCGCGCGTACCCGAAACCTGGGAGCTGACCGGGGACGATGCTCGTTTGACGCTCGCGTCGACCGGGCGGACTCGCTTGCTGAAGGATGCGCTCGCCCGCCTGCGTGCCGCAGACGGCACGAGCCACTCACGGTCGCTCGCCTTCGTATTGTCGCTCGTGCTCGTGCAGGGCCTGATCGTGATCGTGGGGTTCGCCGCTGCTTTGGGTTCGTCGACGGTCAGCGCGGTGATCGTGGACACGATCCAGACCGCCGCGCCCGGCCCGGCGGGCGACTTCCTGACCGGCGCCGTCAAGCAGGCCAATACGGTAGGAGGACAGGATCGCTTTCTCGTTCTGGTGATCGGGTTGGTCGGCCTCACGATCACGGCAACGACCACAATGGGGCAGCTCGAGCGGGGCCTGAATCGGATCTACGGCGTCGAGCGCGACAGGCCCTTCGTCGAGAAGTACCGGCTTGCTTTTCTGCTCGCGGTGAGCGCCGGTGCGGCGATCGCGGCGTCGTTCGTACTCCTTGCCTTCGGTCGCACGCTTGGGACATCGGGTGACGGCGTCATCGCAACCATCTGGTCGCTCGCTCGCTGGCCGCTCGGAGTGGGACTGCTCGCGGCGGGCCTCGCGATTCTGTTTCGCTGGGCGCCGCATCGACGCCAGCCGGGTCGCGCCTGGCTCGCCTTCGGCTCGACGATTGCAGTCACGCTGCTGACCGTTGTGACCCTCGTTCTCGCACTCGCCTTCAGAGTCAGTTCCTCGTTCGGTGATACGTATGGCCCCCTGGCCGGCATCGTCGCGCTCCAGTTCTGGACGCTCGTCTCAGCGCTCAGTATCTTCTACGGCGCAGCGGTAGCGGCACAACTCGAGGCCGTTCGGGCCGGGATTCCCGCGCCGGCAAGCATCCGTGAGGCGGACGACACACCGGCACGGCAGCGAGCTGCGACTGCCGGCTGATGTCGGATGCCGGCTGTCTCGCGGTTGAGATGGTTTGGCTGGGATCCGCGTCGTGATCTCGATGTGGTTGCCGAAGTCGCGGAACGGGAAGAACCAAACAATGGAACCGTTTCTTCAGGCGCTTGCTCCCGATGTCGCGCGGTTGGCTCCGTTGCGTCGGTCGCTTTCGAGCTGGTTGGAGCAGGCAGACGTTGCAGATCCTCCGCGCGGTGACCTCGTTCTTGCAACGCACGAGGCCGCTACCAATGCGATTGAGTATGGCACCCCGAAGCGGCCGTTCGAAGTGAGGGGCAGCGTGGTCGACCGGGTGGTGACGGTGGCGATTTCCAACGAGGGGCGATGGAGCGAGACTCGGCGTGGCAACGATGACCGGGGGAGGGGCCTCGCGCTCATAGAGGCCATGGTCACGAAAATGGAGATCGACACCGATCGCAGGGGAACGACGGTGCGTCTCGTGCAGCAGTTCTAGGGTTCGGGTTCAGCACCGCTTCTGACCACCGTTGCACGTTGCTGGATTGCACGCGTTACGAGGTCGGCGGAACCGACGCCGGCCGGGAGTCCGACAAGGGACAGACTTTGCCACAGCTCCCTCTTCCAATGTCTGGAGGCAGGTGGTTTGCCCACCTCGAAGCGAGGGTACGAAAGAGAGGTACCCACGTAATCGAAGAAAGAGAGGGAACAGAATGACTTCTGCGCAGATGAGTGATCCACGGGAGCTTTTCCTGCACGAGCTCGGAGACGTGCTCTACGCCGAGAAGACGCTGGTCAAGGCCTTGCCCAAGCTCCAGGAGGAGGCGTCGGATGAGGAGCTCGCGAGGGGATTCGGCGACCATCTCGAGGAGACGCGTCAGCACGTGAAGAACGTCGAGCAGGCGTTCGAGCAGTTGGGCGAGCCGGCGAAGGCCGAAAAGTGCCCCGGGATCGAGGGAATCACGAAGGAGCATGACGATTTCATCGCCAACGAGTCCCCGTCGCAGGATGTCCTGAACGCGTTCTTGACAGGAGCCGCGGCGCGCACCGAGCACTACGAGATCGCGGCGTACGAGGGCCTTGTGACCATGGCCGAGGCGATGGGTGAAGACGAGGTCGCGCGGCTCCTGGGAGAAAACCTCGAGCAGGAGAAGAAGGCACTCGGAAAGGTGCAGGCGATCGGCAAGCGGCTCGCGCAGGACGGCGTGAAGGTCGCTGCTTCGTAGGTGTGCCAACCCGGTGGCGGGTGGAGAATCACTCCAGGTGGAGAATCACTCCACCCGCCACCGATTCGATCATCGGGCCGCTCGCGCGTTGCGTCCTGGCTCGCAACTCGAACGGAGGAGACGGCATGAACGACTCAGACGCTTCCAGAAAGCACGACGCTTCTAGGAAGCACGACGCTTCCAGGAAGCATCAGGATCATCCGACGCTCGACGACCATCCCGGGCTGGACAATGACGAGGCCACAGACGAGGGGAAGATGATGACCGCGTCGGGCAGCCTCGGGCCGGCCGCCGATCACGACGCCGAGGATGGCGAACGGAGTGAGCGCGCGGACGAACGGAAGGCGGATTCGAGCACGGGAGCCCCGTAGCCTGGAGCCAGCTGTTGCCAGGAGCCTCGTTCGGCAATGGGTTTGTACCGATGGGCGTGGGGGAATACTGGTCTCATGAGCAGAATTCTCAACAGACGGAACGCCGTTCTCGGCTGGTTTGTGTGGCGTCGTGCCAAGCGGACAGCATTGAAACGAGCGCGACGTCAGCGTCACCTGCTTCGGGTTATCGGTATAGCCTCGGCCGTGACACTTGTCATCAGCGCGGTGTCGTTGACCGGACGCTACCGCGGCAGCTCGATCGGCCGATGTCGGTAACTCGTGGCCGCGTCACCCGCACGCCAGCCCAACCCGCGAGACCGTCACACGACAGAGCAGGGGATGACTGCAAGTCGCTCGAGCGGTCAGGTGGCAGAGCGATAGGCCTGTTTCGGGTCATCGTGGTCGTTGGTGGTGAACGGACGGTGCAGATGACGATGCCGTTCGTTCGGGCGCCCCATCCTGGCGAGATCCTCGCGCTCCCGGAAGGCCGCGTCGTCACGGTGCGTCACGTGATCGAAGCACGACACAACGGTGTGTGCGGGATCATTCTCGCCTGGGACGGTTGACAGCGCTTCTTTGCGTCTCGCGGGTTTGTCTGTACGGCCGAATGGGTACGACACAAAGATGGGATCCTTGCTCGAGTTCCGCTGCCCGACTCGCGTGCCACCGTCTGCGGTATTCGGTCTCACGCCCCGGCTCGTGGAGAGAGAGAACCACGAGGGCCGTCGGGCGGTTCTCGAGATCGATGGTCTTGCAACGTTTTGCGTCGTCGCCGAGATTCCCGCCGTGGGTGACGTAATTCATGGACCTTTGACGGCTATCGTCGAGAGAGTGCGTGTAACGCGTGACGGGCACGTTCGCATCTCCGCTCGGCTGGTTGCTCCCGCGGTGGATCGTCATCAGCTCGATGAGCCCGAGCCCGGTGACGCGGAGAGTCCTTCTCCTCGCGTCGACATGGTGCTGCGTGAGATGAGACGCCTGCGTAGGCTACGCGGCGATCCGACCGACGGGCTTCCGCACGGCGCCTGACTCGGGATTTCCGAGGGCCTGGGGGCACGGTGTCTCGGACGGGCGGAGCCTTGATTCGTCCACGCCGATCGGACCAGACGGCCTACTTGATCGTGACCGGTGTGCCGATCGGCATCAGGCGCACAAGCCTGAGAATGTCACCGTTACGAAGCCTGATACAACCGTGCGAGATCCGACCCGGGATCAACCGGGGCTGATCGGTGCCGTGGATCCCGATAAAGCCACCAGCCGGCCAGTCGGTCAGGACCGCCGAGCGGGCACTCGTGCCGAAGGCAACCGGGCCATAGGTTGTTCCTGCATATTTCGTCAGCTTGTTGCGGATGATGAACCGCCCCGAAGGCGTCGGCCACCTCGATCGTCCAACTCCGATTGGAGCCGTGAAGAGACGGGTGCGGCCACGATACAGTGTGGCTCTGAGCGTCGCGAGCGAGATCTCGAGGCGTGTTCTGACGACTCCATACCCGCCAACTGCTGTCCGTTGAACCCAGCCGGTCGTCCCGTTTGGCAAGACCGGGAGACCGACTTCGACCCACAGAGCTCCGGCACGCTCGGCTCTTCTGAAGACAGGCACGATCGTCGTCGTCCCTTCTGGGGTCGTTGTCGTCAACCGCGCGACGACGCGTGCGGTCGTGGCGGGGGTGGCGTGCACATCGACTCTTCGCACGATCGGTGCGTACGTCGACAGGAGCGGAGAGCCTGTTAGGCCTTCTGCCCTCGAGCTATTGGTCAGCCCGCGATCAGATGTGAACGGGAGCGCGGGTTCCGAGGATGATGCAGATGCGGTCGCGAGTCCCACGACTGTCAGGACGCCTACGCAGGCGGCGAGGACGACCTTGAGGCCGCCTCGCCGCCTGCTGTGACGCCCGCTCAGCCGGTGAAGGACGGCGAGCCTCCACTCGATGTCGTCGTCGGTCCTTTGCGGATGAAGCCGGTCGCTGTAACCGCTGCCAGGACCTGCTTCATGGACTTCGCCGGATCGAACGCGACCGGTGCCGGCGAGGCGCCGTTGAGATGGCGGATCCACGACGCGTGTCGCGCCTCGACGGTATGGATTGCGAGCGCTGCGCCGAGCACCTGATCGGAGTCGATCAGTGGCGCCTGTCCGGCATAGGCCATCACACCGGTATCCTCGAGAACCTGAGCGGTCTTGCGGAACGCCGCTTCGTTCTCGGTCGTGCCCTTGAAGTCAAACCAGGGCTTCTTTACGGCGGCCGCGCCGAGTGCCTTCTTCAACGCGGCGACGTGTGCCCGCTCGTGAGCTCCGACGATGCGCGCGAACGTGCGAACATCTCCCGAGAGGGCGCCCATCTGGACGGCCTCGGTATAGAACGCAGCCTCGAGGTACTCGAGGGTGAGCGCGTAGTTCAGGATCGCGACGTCGCCTGCGGTCGCAGCTCCTGCCGGTGCGGCAAGTGCTCCGAGGGCGGCACCGCCCCCGACGACGCCTCCGACTGCAAGTGCTGCTTTGCGGAGGAAGCCGGCTCTCGTATCGGCGAACCGCTCGAGCGTATCCATCGCCTCGGCGATCGCTCCATCGCGATCGACCTCTGCGAGCGTGAATTGTGTGGATGTGTTCTCTTGAATGTTCATGGTCACCCCGTGATGAAGCCGGTTGCTTTGACTGCGGACAGGATCTGGGCAGACGTCTTTGAGCCGTCGAACGCGGCCGGGGCCGGGTTCTTGCCGGCGATATCCCGGATCCATGCGGCGTGACGCGCCTCGACCGACACGACCGACGCCGCTGCGGCGAGAACTTTCTTCGTCACGTTAGCTCCCTGCCCGTTGTACGCGGCGACGCCCGTATCCTCGAGCACGATCGCGGTCGCCTGGAACTTCGCCGGGTCGTCCGTCGTTCCCTTGAAGTCGAAGGTCGGCTTTGCGACGGCCTTGCTGCCGAGCGCACCCTTCAGGAACGCGACGTGGGCAACCTCATGGGCCTTGACGACCTTTGCGAACTTGAGGAGTTCGCCGGAAAGCGCTCCTCCGGCTACTGCTTGCGTATAGAACTCCGCCTCGAGGTACTCGAGCGTGAGGGCGAAGTTGAGAATCTTGACGTCCTGTGCCGGTGAGGGTGCGGCCGACACGAGCTTCGGTAGGCCACCGATCACGACACCGCCCACGGCAATCGTGCCGCCGGCCACGAGACCGCGCTGTAACAAGCTCATCCTGGTCGAGCGAGGGAGGTTATTGTACGCCTCCGTTTCGGCGCCTTCGGCGTCGATCACTTCCAGTGTGAGGTGCTCCGACATTGGAACCTCCATTGGGTTGACACTCCATTGGGTTGACATTCGGCTACCGCTAAGGTTCGCCGGGCGACCCGAATCGGTTCGCCGCACGCGGTATACCCTGGCCGATGAAGCGGCAAACACTCGGTCAGACGGCGACATCGTCGAGGCGGGGGAGAGAGGCGAGCAACGCCGAAGACGAAGTCAAGGGACGATCCCTCCCGTACCGTTTGTCGCACCTGGAATAGTCGTTTCTGGTTGAACCACTGGCGGTATCGCGGATGGGCTGGTGAACTCGGCCCACCCGCGGCGACTCCGCTCGTTCTCCGACTAGTTTTCGACGTTCCCGCGCCACCCGCCGGCTTCATGGCCCGTCGCCTCGATCATCGTCTTGAACGATTCGAGATCACCCTTGACCCTGCGGTCGTCGGCGCCGATCATGCTGCCGGCGGACTCCTTCAGGCCCTCGGGCTCGTAGTCCATCTGCACCATCACACGGGTTCGGCTGTCATCGAGCTTGTGGAACGTGACGACGCCGTCCGGGCCGTTCTGGTCGAGTGCCTTCCATGCCACACGATGGTCGGGATGCTGCTCGGTGATCTCGGCATCCCATTCCCGTTTGGATCCGGCGATCTTCGCGACCCAGTGGAGCCGGGTGTCGGTCTTTTGCTCGACCCGTTCGACTCCGTCCATGAAGTCCGGGAAGGACTCGAACTGCGTCCACTGGTTGTAGGCCGTCGCAACGGGGACGTCGATGTCGATCGATTCCTCGATGGTTGTCATGCGTGCACCTCCTGGTCAGATATCGGGACACCTTCCTCTTACCCTGCAGGCTGGCGGGCAAACCGATTCACGCTCGATTCGAGCCCTACACGGCATGGACAGGTTCACGCCTGCGGGTCGCAACGAAGAACGTTTGGCGTTCGAAGCGAAAGGGAAACGTGACGCATGGGCACTCCGGCGCTCCGTTCTTCGCTCTCTGTCCAGTGGTCGCCGCGGATCGTCTCGGGGTGGGTCGCTAGGCGGCTCTACGGCGAAGGACAGCGCAGGAGTTGAAGGCCGCAATGCTCGAGTTACTGGTGGCTCGAGCTGGCGTGGCCCGATGTGGGCGCGGCTGGCGTTGCCGAGTTTCCTCGGTGACTGCCATCCGCGCCCACGCTCTTGTCCACGATCGACTATTTGAGCGAGTCGCCGGCAGGGCGGGTTGATAGAGCCCGTTGGCTCATCGTTCGGCCCTGCGACCACCGCGCTCCGCGCGGCGGAGGTCCTCGATCCGGCGGCGATCCTGCTTCGTCGGGCGCACGCCGAGGTCGGCGCCGAGTGGGCGGGAGAGCTTCAGATCTGCCGATCGCTGCTCGCGGGCGGCGAGGGAGTCAGGTGTTTCGTCGTAGAGCGTCTTCGCCACCGTCGCAGAGCCGCGCTTGTCGGCGACGCCACGCACGACAAGCGTCCAAGCGAGCTGCCCGATCCGGAGGTCAATCGTGTCGCCGGCCCTGACCTCCTTCGCCGGCTTCGCACGTGCGTCGTTCAGATGAACGCGCCCGCCGAGAACGGCGTCCGTTGCTGCGCTGCGCGTCTTGAAGAAGCGCGCCGCCCAGAGCCACTTGTCGATGCGGATTGTTTCCACCGCTATGTCGACCTAGTGCGGCGTCTCGGGCTGGTACTTCTTCTCTTCCGCTGCACGGTATGCCATGAAGAGCAGCGGGATCACGACGATGACGATGACGATCACGGGGAGGAGCATGGTCGGGAGACTATCGGTCTGGAGGCTCCGCGGAGGGAGGCGAGCCTCTGTCCCCCATCTGGGGGAATCTTGCTCCCCCATCTGGCGATTTCCCTCACCCTTCGTAGAGTGCGTCACATGGGGATGAAGGAGGGGGAGGCTGTGCCCGAAGGTTGCGACTGCTGTGGGCACGACGCCGAGGATTGCGGGATGCTCGAGTCCGGGTGGGTACGCGACGCGCACCTCCTCGCAGGCGGCGGGGTCTACTGTCGGGCATGTGCGCATCTCCTCCGCCTCGTTCGCCTGGACGAGGAGTGCGTGTGGTGTGCGGAGCCGATGGTCGAGGAGGAAGCAGCCGAGGCCCGGGGCTGGGTGTACTACGCCGACGAACTCGGAGACCTCCATCCGTGCTGTCCGTCGTGTCTTGCGGGAAACTTCGGCATCACCGCTCGCGTGTCGCTCGGCCGCGACGGGTAGCCCAGACGACAGGCCGCTTCCGCTCGGGCCATGCGCTGGTGCCCGCTCGGGCCGCGGAGATGGCGCGCGCGGCGTAGCTCGGAACGACCACAGAGCGGGCGTGAGACACCGATCTCGCGCCCGCCGGTGGCCGGCTTTAGCCGGTCGCCAGGGTTGCAACGCAGGCACCAACCAGGCATCGTGCCAGGGTCCCCGCAACTCCACCCAGCACGCGGTCAGCAGAGCTCAGTTGCTGCTCGGGTTCGGTGGCATCAGGGCGAGCACCGCGAAGGCGCCACCCTTGCGGCGCAGGACGGCACTCCAGAGGTGATCGGGCTCGGCCGTGAAGACGTCCTCGGGGATCGCCGGCTCGAGAATCCACGACTCCTCGGCGATTTCCTCCTCGAGCTGATTCGGCCCCCAACCGGCGTACCCGGCGAAGACCCGCGCGCGGCTCAGGCTCGCGATGTCCGCCGCTGTCTCGATCTCGCCGGGAAGAAACCCGATCGAGCCGAGCACGAGCGCTGCGGCCTCGGTCGTGTCACCGAAGTCGCCGAGGACGACGATGGCCTGTGGTTGCACCGGACCACCGACATGCACGAGCTCCCACTCGTCGACCAGATCGGCGAGAGGAGGAACGGCATCTGCCACCGACACGGGCGAAGGACGATTGAGGACAACACCCATCGCGCCCTCCTCGCCGTGCTCACCGACGAGGATCACGCTCCGGCGGAAGTTCGGGTCGAGCAGATCGGGGCCGGCGACGAGGAGCTGTCCACGGAGCGATTCCACCGCACCATTGTGACGGTCGCGGCAGCGCCCGGGAACGTAGGATCACGTGGATGCGACCGAGCCGCGAAATCCATCTTGCTGCCCGCCCCCAAGGGATGCCGAACCCCGGCGATTTCGCGCTCGTGGAGGTCGGCGTGCCCGAGCCTGCCGACGACGAGGTGCTGATCCGCAACGCGTACATCTCCGTCGACCCGTACATGCGCGGGCGGATGAACGACGCGAAGTCGTACGTGCCGAGCTTCCGACTCGGGGAGGTCATGACGGGCGGGGCCGTGGGACAGGTCGTGACGTCGCGGAACGATCGCTTCGAGGAGGGCGCATGGGTGGTGCACAACCTTGGCTGGCGCGAGTTCGCGCTCTCCGACGGGATGGGGCTCCTGCCGTTCGACGCTACCGCGGCCCCTGCATCGACCGGGCTCGGCGTGCTCGGTATGCCCGGCCTGACGGCGTATGTCGGGCTGCTCGACGTCGGTCGCGTAGAAGCCGGTGAAACGGTGTTCGTCTCGGGCGCAGCGGGAGCGGTCGGGTCGGCGGTCGGTCAGATCGCGAAGCTGAAGGGCTGCCGCGTGATCGGGAGCGCCGGCTCGGCTGAGAAGGTTGCCTGGCTGAAGGAGATCGGCTTCGACGAGGCGTTCGACTACCACGACGTTCCGGCCCGCGAAGCCCTCGGCGAAGGCATCGATCTCTATTTCGACAATGTGGGTGGGCCGACGCTCGAGGCAGCACTCGCTGCGCTTCGCTTGCGTGGCCGCATCGTCGCGTGCGGTGCGATTTCGCAGTACAACGCGACGGAGGCGCCAACGGCACCGCGAAACCTCTTTCACGTCGTCACGAAGCGGCTGCGGATGGAAGGCTTCATCGTCTCCGATCACTTCGACCGGATGCCCGCGTTCCTCGGGGAGGTTGCACCGTGGGTGCGAGACGGCAGCATGCGCTATCGCGAGACCGTCGTCGAAGGGATCGAGAACGCACCCAATGCCTTCATCGGCCTGCTTACGGGCGAGAACATCGGCAAGATGCTCGTGCGGGTTGGGCCGGACGATGCGTAGGCTGCGGCGATGAGTTGGCGTTGCCGGGTCTTCGGGCACAAGGTGCCGAAGGCGCGCTGGTTCTTTCTGACGGAGCGCTTCCAGCGCTGTGAGCGCTGCGGCGACCGCGTCCAGTCGAAGTAACCGCTTCGACGCGAGATTATTACAACGCCGCGGCCCACGGGTGGGCGGACGCGAGCGACCATCGGACGCATTCGTGCAATCCGATGAGAGATAAGGGAGACTACGTGAAGACGAGACACGCACTCGGAATCAGCGGCGTTGTCGCCGGTGCAGTTGCAGCGGTCGCGATCGCCGCACCCGGAGGGTCATCAGGCCCGTCGAGCAGTTAACCGCCGTACATCGTCCGATCACAACCCGGTGTGGTGCTGAAGTCGATCGTCACCGCCGGTGATTCGGTACCGAAGACGGGCGGCGGGTCGTACCGGGCAGTCGGTATCCCGGACGGCCTCGGTGCCTTCGACAACAACGACGGCACGTTCACCGTCCTGATGAATCAGGAACTTGGATCGAGCGTGGGCGTTCCTCGCGCGCACGGGGGCAAGGGCGCGTTCGTCTCCCGGTGGATCATGCGTAAGGATGACCTGTCGGGCGTCAGCGCGAATGACCTCATCGAGCGCGTCTTCCTCTGGAAAGACGGAACCTACGTCGACACGCAGAATGTCGCATTCAACCGCTTCTGCTCCGCCGACCTCGCCCCGCTGACGGCTTTCTACAACCCGTCGACGGACCTGGGATACAACGGAAGGATCTTCCTCAACGGCGAGGAGTCCGGGAATGAGGGTCGCGCATTCGGTCCACCTGCTCGACGGTCGGAGCTACGAGTTGGGCACGACTCTCGACTTCACCGGTGCCGAGGTCTCGGGTGGCACAGGCGCTCTCCTCAATACGGACAGCAACGCGAAGGCCGTGACCAACTTCGAGCGCCCTGAGGACGGCTCGTGGGATCCCCGCAATCCAGCGGACTACTACTTCGTGACGACGTCGGCCTTCACGCCGACCACCAACCGCAGCGGTCACAGTCGCCTCTGGCGGCTCCGGTTCGAAGATCCGACCAAGCCACAGCTCGGCGGAAAGCTCACGCTTCTCATCGACGGCTCGGCGGCGTCGGACACGGTGAATCCCGATGCCACGCCTGGTCCGAAGATGATGGACAACATCACCGTCGACACGCGGGGACGGATTCTCATTCAGGAAGACACGGGAGAACAGGCATATCGCGGCAAGATCTGGCTCTACAGCATTGGTTCAGGCGAGCTCACGGAGATCGCTCGCCACGACGCCGCGCTGTTCACGCCGGGTGCTCCAGGCTTCATCACCGATGACGAGGAGACGTCCGGTGTGATCCCGGTGTTCGACATCCTCGGAGAGGGCTGGTACCTCTTCGACGATCAGATCCACAAAGCGAGCTCCGACCCGGAGATCGTCGAGGGAGGGCAACTCGTCGCACTGCACGTACCACCCGGCAAGTTCAAGTAACGCGCACGAAACGACGGTAGGCAGGGGGCCCGGCAACCGCCGGGCCCCCACTTGCGCCCGTCATCCATCAAATCGGCCGAAGGGAGCCCCGGGGCCGGCTCGGGTCAGGCCGTCGAGTGCGGCCCGCAGAGACGCAACGTAGGCTTTCAGCGCCTCCGGCCCGTCCTCGGCGACCTGTACTGCACGTGAGCCGACGACGATGCCATCGGTGAGGTCGGCCGCCGCGCGGGCCTGCTCGGGCGTCGAGATGCCGAAGCCGGCGAAGAGCGGGACGTCTGTGATGGCTCGGGTGCGGGCTGCGAGACCGGCAAGCGCGTCGGAGAGCTCCGTGCGAGCACCCGTCGTGCCGGTCAGCGTGACGAGGTAGAGCCAGCCGTCGGTCTCGGCTGCCGCGATCGCGATCCGCTCATCAGTGGACGTCGGGGCGACGAGCTGAACCCGACGCAGCTCGGGCCGTGAGCCTGCAGCGGTGTCGGCGATGATGAAGCTCGTGGCGCCCGCGGCTCGCGCATCGGTCTCGAAGCGCTCCCAGCCGTAGGCCTCGAGCAGCGACGCGTAGGTCATCGGAATCAGCGGCGTGTCGCCGACGAGGGCACGCGTTGCGGAAAGGCACTCGAGGCAGGCGGCAGTACGCATGCCGGCGGCGAGCGCCTTCTCGGCAGCCGCGCGAATCACGGGGCCGTCTGCGAGCGGATCGGAGAAGGGGAAGCCGATCTCGATGATGTCCGCGCCGCCCGCGACCGCCGCCTCGGCGAGGGCAGGCGTTTCGGCGCCTGCCATCAGGTAGATGACGAGGGTCTTGCTCACGCCGCCCGTCCCAGCGCCGCGAGCACCTCTGCAAGATCCTTGTCGCCCCGTCCGGAGAGGCACACAGCAACGTACTCCGCGTCGATCTCGTCCACGATTGCAAGAGCGTGCGAGGTCTCGAGCGCCGGAATGATCCCCTCTGTCCGAGAGAGCCGCTGGAACGCATCGAGCGCCTGTTCGTCGGTGCAGGGGAGGTACTCCGCGCGGCCGGTGTCACGCAGGTAGGCGTGCTCGGGGCCGACACCGGGGTAGTCGAGTCCGGCCGAGATCGAGTGGGCGTCGGCGATCTGGCCGTCGGAGTCGGCGAGGATCGACGATCGGGAGCCATGGAGCACGCCCGTGCGTCCGCCACCGAGCGATGCGGCCCCGGCGGCCTCGACACCGATCAGGCGTACCCCGGGATCGTCGATGAAGCCGGCAAACATGCCGATTGCGTTCGACCCACCCCCGACGCACGCGACGACGACCTCGGGAAGGGCACCCTCTGCCTCGAGCAACTGCTCCCTCGCCTCGCGTCCGATCACCGCCTGTAGCTCGCGCACGATCTCGGGATAGGGAGCGGGGCCGACGCACGAGCCGATCACATAGTGCGTCGTCTCGACGTTCGTGATCCAATCACGGATTGCCTCACTCGTCGCTTCCTTCAGCGTTTTCGTGCCGAACTCGACCGGGACTACGGTGGCGCCCATCAGGTGCATGCGCTCCACGTTCGGCGCCTGCCGCCGCATGTCCTCGGAGCCCATGAAGACGACGCACTCGAGCCCGAACCGCGCGCACGCTGTCGCGGTCGCGACTCCATGCTGGCCGGCGCCCGTCTCGGCGATGATCCTCTTCTTGCCGAGCCGCTTCGCGAGCACGACCTGGCCGAGCGCGTTGTTGATCTTGTGGGCGCCCGTGTGGTTGAGATCCTCGCGCTTGAGGTAGAGCTTCTTACCGGGCGCGAAGCGCGGCGCGAGCGTGATCGGCGACGGTCTGCCCGTATAGGTTCGTCCGAGGTGCTCGACCTCGGCCAGATACGCGGGATCAGCAAGCGCCTCCGTCCAAGCTTCGGTCAGCTCATCGAGCGCGGGGATCAGTGTCTCGGGCACGTATCGGCCTCCGTAGGGGCCGTAGGTCTCCATCGTTGTCATGAGCGGGCTGCCTCCACGTATTGCCTCACCTTGTCATGGTCCTTGATTCCCGGTGCCGATTCGAGCGACGATGCCGCATCGACGGCCCACGGCCGCACGGCTGCGACCGCCTCGCGCACGTTCTCCGGCCCGAGACCACCCGCGAGCACCACGCGCCCCTCTGCTTGCGAGGCGCGTGCCCAGTGATCGGGATCGGTGCCCTCCCAGGGCAGGTCGAGCAGGCGCGCCACCTCGACGCCTTCGCGCAGCAGCGCAGCTTCGCGACCTCTGACCTTGCCGTCCTCGACCGTGTGTACCTGATCGAGGTCGGCGACGGATTCGCCGACCTCGCCGACCCACACCGCAACGGAAAGCATTCCCTCCGGTACGTGCAGCACTTCGGTTGCTGCGCGGGGGCTCTCGGGCACGAGGACGAAGCCGGCAAGATCGGCGCCGGCCTCGACGGCGGCTGCGACGTCCTCCTCGCGCGTGAGCCCACATACCTTGACGAGGGGGCGCGAGAGCAGCTCGCGCAGCTTCGCTCCCGGATCTGCGGCGCGCATCAGGGTCGAGCCGACGAGCACCGCAGCAGCTCCTGCGAGCTCGGCTGCCGCGCCCTGGGCGCGGGTCGCGATGCCGCTCTCGGCGATCGCGATCCGATCTGCAGGGATCCGGGAAACGAGCTCGAGCTGGGCGCGGCGGTCGATCGCGAAGGTGGAGAGATCGCGAGCATTGACCCCGAGCACGCGTGCCCCGAGCGCGATGCCGCGGTCGAGTTCCTCGGCGTCGTGTGCTTCGACGAGCGTGTCGAGACCAAGGGTCGCAGCCACGCGCATCAGGTGCGCGACCTGGGCATCGTCGAGATCGCGGAGCAGCAGCAGCGCCGCGTCGGCGCCCGCGTCGCGCGCAGTCTCGAGATGCTCGTCGGTCGAGAAGAATCCCTTCGCGAGGAGCGGGGCGGTGGTTGCCGCTCGCGCCGCTCGCAGGTCGTCCCACGTGCCACCAAAGCGCTCGTCGACGAGCACCGAGATGGCCGCTGCGCCGGCGGCCGCGTAGGCGGGCGCGATCACGGCCGGATCGGCATCCGGGCGCAGGTCGCCCGCCGACGGCGAACGGCGCTTGATCTCCGCGATCGCACCGAGGCCGGGCTGTGCGAGCGCGTCGTTGAACCGTCCCATCAGCTCGACTCTGCCTTCGAGAAGGTGATGAGCGCGTCGAGGCGGCTCGCAGCTGCTCCCGAGTCGATCGCCTCGCCGCCGAGCCCGAGCCCCTCGCCGAGATCGTCGGCGAGGCCGGAGGCGACGAGCGCCGCCGCCGCGTTGAGCAGCACAGCATCGCGGCGTCCGCCACGCTCGCCCGCAAGCACGGAGTGAATCGTGGCGGCGTTTTCCGCCGCCGAGCCACCGCGAAGCTCCGCGGGGTCCGGCGGCTCGATCCCGAGATCGCGCGGGTCGAGCTCCCACTCTCGTACGTCGCCGTCGACGACCTCGACGACCAGGCTGGTGCCGTAGGGCGAGAGCTCGTCGAGTCCGCCCGCGCCGTGCACGACGAACGCGCGCCGCGACCCGAGCTCTGCGAGCGCTTCGGCGTACGTGGGTGCGAGATCAGCGGAGTAGACGCCGAAGACTCCGTCGCACGCACCCGCCGGGTTCGCGAGAGGACCGAGGACGTTGAAGACGGTGCGGATCCCGAGCTCCTGCCTCACCGGTGCAACATGGCGCATTGCCGGATGGTGGGCCCGGGCGAACATGAACCCGAAGCCGAGCTCGTCGATCGAGTGCGCGATCCGCTCGGGCGACTGCTCGAGGGTGATGCCGAGCTCCTCGAGGACATCGGCGGAGCCTGCTGCCGAGCTGGCAGCGCGGTTTCCGTGCTTCGCAACGGCCGCACCGGCTGCTGCGGCGACGATCGCTGCTGCCGTCGAGATGTTGAACGTGCCGGCGCCGTCGCCGCCGGTTCCGACGATGTCGATGACCGGCGAGCGGCTCGGCGTCACTGCGACGACATGCTCGCGCATCGCCTCCGCGAAGCCCGCGATCTCGTCAGCGGTCTCGCCCTTCGTTCGGAGGGCCACGAGGAAGCCGGCGATCTGGGCGGGAGTCTCCTCGCCGTCCATGACGGAGCCCATCAGCTCGCGCGCATCGGCGCGCGAGAGATGGTGCCCGTCGAGCAGGAGCTGGATCGCCGGGCCGACGATCACGTTTGCTCCAGGAAGTTCTTCGCCATCTCAGGCCCGAGCGGAGTGAGCACGCTCTCGGGGTGGAACTGGACGCCTTCGATCGGCAGGCTGATGTGGCGCACGCCCATCACCTCCCCGTCCGCAGTGTGTGACGTGATGGTCAGCTCGGCAGGAACCTCGCGCGCGGCAAGTGAGTGGTAGCGCCCGACCTCGACGTCGGTGGAGAGGCCCGCGTAGACGCCGAGGCCGTCGTGCGCGATCGTGCTCGCCTTCCCGTGCAGAAGCGCCTTGGCGTGGCCGACCGTCCCACCGAACGCCTCGACGATCGCCTGGTGCCCGAGGCACACGCCGAGCGTCGGCATCGTCGGTCCGAGCGCGCGGATCAGCTCGATCGAGACACCCGCCGTCTCGGGGCGGCCGGGACCGGGGGAGACGACGAGACGGTCATACCCGCCCGAGCGAGCCGCTTCGACCGTGATCGCGTCGTTCCGCACGGTTACGACCTCGGCGCCGAGCTCCTCGAAGAGGTGGACGAGGTTGTAGGTGAACGAGTCGTAGTTGTCGAGCATCAACAGCTTCATGCGGGGAACTCCACTTCAGCGAGATCGATCGCAGCTTCGAGCGCAGCGAGCTTCTTCAGGCACTCCTCGTGCTCGGACTCGGGGTCCGAGTCGGCGACGACGCCGGCGCCCGCCTGCAGGTATGCGACGCCGTTGGCGATCACCATCGTGCGCAGGGCGATACAGGCATCCATTGTTCCATCCGGGAGGGAGTACAGCACGGCCCCGCCGTACGGGCCACGCCGGAACCCCTCGAGCTCCGAGATCAGCTGCATTGCGCGAACCTTCGGAGCACCGCTGACCGTGCCCGCGGGAAAGCACGAACGGAGCACCTCGAAGGGCGTCACCCCGTCGCGCAGCTCTCCGACGACCTCCGAAACGAGGTGCGAGACGTGCGAGAACCGCTCGACCTCCATGTCGCGCGAGACGTGCACGGTGCCTGCTTTGCACACACGCGAGAGATCGTTGCGGCCGAGATCGACGAGCATGACGTGCTCGGCCCGGTCTTTCTCCGAGGAGAGGAGTCGCTCGACATCGCCCTCGGTCGGCTCGGTCGTGCCTGCGATCGGGCAGAGGCTGGCGCGACCGTTCTCACACGCGACGAGCCGCTCGGGCGAGGAGCCGACGAGCGCGATTCCGTCGAGCTCGAGCAGAAAGAGGTACGGGGACGGGTTCACCCGTCGGAGGGCGCGGTAGATGTCGAGTGGTGAGGCGGACGTGGGCCGCTCCGCCCGCTGCGAGGGAACGCACTGGAAGACGTCGCCCTCGACGATGTGCTCCTTCACACTCTTGACCATCTCGATGTAGCGCGCGCGATCCGGTGAGCGGCGGATCGGGCCGGCCGTTCCGCGCGGCTCGCGTCGCCACGCGATGCCGGCCTCGAGGCGGCCGGCTATCTCCCCGGCGTCACCCGCGAGCACCTCGGCGACGCCCGCACCGTGGTCGAAGCGGACGAGCGACTCGCAGACGATCAGGCGGCTCTCGGGGAAACCCCTCCCGTCTGTCGGCAACGAGACCGTGGGCTCGAGCCGCGCGGCATGGTCGTACGCCAGGTAGCCCACGATCGGGAGCCCGAGCTCTGCGGCCTCGTCGAACTCGACGATGCGCGAACCGGCCCCCATCCATGAGTTACGTCCGAGCCGTCCGCGCTCGACCGATTCCAGGATGAAGCTCGCGCTGCCTGCGTCACGCAACCGCAGGTAGGCGGCGAGCGGGGTGAGGAGGTCGGTGTTGATCGTTGCCGTCATCTTTTGTCTCTGGTTTCGGGATTCAGGGTACGAAAAAGGCCTCCGCGGAGGCCCTGGTCGGCGAAACGGGTTGTCGTCGCGCCTCAGCGCACGCTCCCGCATCGCCCGTGGCGCCACCAGCCGAGGTCTCGTGCCGACGTCATGTCCTGACTGTACCGGCTGGGTTCATGCTGCGGCAAGGCTCCTAGACTCCCCGCGGCGCCGCGTCGTCGAGGACGGAGCGCATCAGGTCGCGGATCGACAGAATCCCGACGACCTTCCCCGTGTCGACGACCGGGAGGTGGCGGAAGCCACCGTGGATCATCAGCACAGCGGCGTGCTCTGCCGTGTCGTCCGGCTCGATCGTCTCGGGGCCGCGCGTCATGAAGTCCCCGACAACAGCGTCCGGCGTGAGGCCGTCCGCGACGGCGCGGAGTACGTCTCGCTCGGTGAACACGCCGACGAGACGATCTCCCTCGAGAACGAGGATTGCCCCGACACGGCGGTCGTTCATGCTGCGGACAGCGTCCTCGAGGGACGCGTCCGCCTCGACCGTGAGCAGGTCGCCCGCCATGATGTCCGAGACGCGATGCATCGGAGGAGTGTAGGGCCTCACGCCCTCGGTTCCAAGTAGCCTTCTCGGTACCCTGGATGTGATGAGCCGCTCCGTCATCGTCTCTGCTGTCCGGACTCCGTTTGGCCGGCTCGGTGGCTCACTCGCGAAGCATCGCTCGACGGAACTCGGCGCGATTGCGATCAGGGCAGGCCTCGAGCGGTCCGGTGTCGACCCGGTCGAGGTCGGGTACGTCGTCATGGGGCAGGTGCTCCAGGCAGGGGTCGGACAGGCGCCGGCGCGGCAGGCTGCGATCGGTGCCGGGATCCCGATCGAGGTTCCGGCCGACACGATCAACAAGGTCTGTGCATCGTCGATCCGGGCGATCGCGCTTGCCGACCTGATGATTCGCTGCGGCCAGCACGACGTCGTCGTGACGGGCGGGATGGAATCGATGTCGCAGGCGCCGTACCTTCTACCCGATGCGCGGTTCGGCTACCGGCTCGGGCACGGCGACCTGATCGACCATATGGTCTTTGACGGGCTGACGTCGACGTTCGACGGCGACCATATGGTCGTGCAGGCGTCGCGTGTCTCCCGAGAGCTCGAGATCACCCGCGAGGCGCAGGACGTTTGGGCGGCGCGCTCGCAGGCTCGTGCTGCTGCTGCGCAGGACGCCGGACATTTCGCGGAGGAGATCGTTGCCGTGGGCGAGGTCGAGCTCGACGAGGCGATCAGGCGCGATACGACGGTCGAGACGCTGGCGGCGCTCGAGCCGATCTTCGACCTCGAGGGAACGACGACTGCGGGCAACGCTCCGGGGGTGAACGACGGTGCCTCGTGCGTCGTTCTGTGTTCCGAGGAGTACGCTCGCTCGCGGGGCCTCGATGTGCTCGCGACGATCGTCGGCCAGGCAACCGTGGCCGACGACTTTGCCTACCTGGCCCGCACGCCTGCCAACGCCGGCGCCCTGGCGCTCGCTCAGACGGGATGGACATCTGCCGACCTCGCGCGCGTCGAGATCAACGAGGCGTTCTCCTCGGTCGCGAGCAACTCGACGCGCATGCTCGGCGTCGACGAGGGCATCGTCAACGTAAACGGCGGCGCGGTCGCACTCGGGCACCCGATCGGCGCCTCCGGCGGCCGGATCGTGACGACTCTCGTGCACGAGCTGCGTCGGTCGGGCGGCGGTGTCGGCCTCGCCGCGATCTGCTCCGGCGGGGGCCAGGGCGACGCGCTCCTGGTCGAGGTCTGATGTGGGCATCGCTCGCAACGGACCTTCTGGTCTGATCCGCGCGGTGCTCATCGGACTCCTCGGAGCACTTCTCTTCACCGGCGCTGCGCAGGCATACACCTGCCCCGAGATTCCGATCGACCAGCGAATTGCAGCCGCAGAGGCGGTATTCGTCGGGCGTTCGACCGGCTTCACGCCGGTTCCCGGCGACGGGATCCCACAGCGGCTCTATCGATTCGAGGTCGACCAGGAGGTGAAGGGCGACGTGGGGAGGACGGTCGATGTTCGCATCCCGGTGAAGCGGGCGAACGGGGGGCAGGTGGTGACCCCCGATGTCGCGGCGGGCATTCTCATGAATCGCACGGGCGGCGGCTGGTTCACAACGCGATGCGGCATCACCGATCCAGGCGTCGTCCTCGCCGAGGTCGACCAGCAGAAGGGCAACCCGATCCGGCTCCTGATCGGCATCCTCATCCTCATCGCGGTGCTCACGTACTCGATCCGAAAGGTGAAGCGACGCGACCCACAAGCTACTCTCCGGCGATGAGCTTCGAGCGCGTTCTCGTCGTCGGTGCCGGCCAGATGGGCGCCGGAATCGCCCAGGTCGTCGCCGCATCGGGCCGAGAAGTGCTGCTCCACGATCCGTACCCCGGTGCGGTGGAACGAGGGCTCGCCGGAATGCGGAAGAGCCTCGAGAGGCTCGAGGCGAAAGGAGGAGCTCCGGCGGCTGACGTGCTCGGTCGCGTGAACGAGAGCGCCGATCTCGTCGCAGCTGACCTGATGATCGAGGCGATCGTCGAGGATCGAGCCGCGAAGGAAGAGCTGTTCCGCAAGGCGGACACGGTCCTGCCGGACGGCGCGATCCTCGCCTCCAACACGTCGTCGATCCCGATCACGACCCTTGCAGCGGTGACGACGCGGCCCGAGCGTGTGATCGGCATGCACTTCTTCAACCCGGTGCCGATGCTCGAGCTCGTCGAGGTGATCCGCGGCCTGCAGACATCCGACGAGACCGCCGCGGAGATCGTTCAGCTCGCTCGCGACCTCGGCAAGGTGCCTGCCGAGGCACACGATTTTCCCGGTTTCGTCTCGAACAGGATTCTGATGCCGTTCCTCAATGAGGCCGCCTACGTCCTGATGGAAGGCGTCGCCGAAGCGGAGGCGATCGACACGATCGCGAAGCTCGGTTTCGCGCATCCACTCGGCCCACTCGCGCTCGCCGACCTGATCGGGCTCGACACGTGTGTGGCGATCATGGATGTGTTGCACGAAGGCCTCGGCAATCCGAAGTACGCGCCCTGCCCGCTACTGCGCCAGTACGTCGCTGCAGGGCGACTCGGTCGGAAGAGCGGGCGCGGCTTCTACGACTACGCATGAGCGACGTCGACCCGCGGCTTCGCGCGCACTTCAGGATCGGAGAGCCTTCCGACGAACGCTTCGTCGAAGCGGCGTTTGAGCTCGTTCTCCGTCGTCCTCCGGATCCCGACGCTCGAGAGATCGCTCTCTCCCGTTTCGCCGACGGGACGCTCTCCCGAGCGGCCTTGCTCCGCGATCTCGTCACTGCCCCGGAGTTCGATCGCGTGCGCCAGCTCGACGACGCGATCGCCCTTGCGCGCGGCGCCCGCAAGAGAGGGGAACGGCCGCGGCATCTGCAGGCCCCGCCCGGGACTGACGAGCGCCTCGTCGAGGTTCCCTGGGTTCTCTCCCGGCTTCGCTCGGGGCGCGTGCTCGAGGTGGGATATGCGTTCGCCGAGCCGGCCTATCTCGCCGGTCTCGTCGAAGCAGCGCCGGGTGAGCTCGTCGGCGTCGATCTCGCCGTGGCAGAGGTGCCCGGATTCGAGACCGTTGCCGCCGACGCACGCGAACTCCCGTTCCCCGACCGCTCGTTCGACCAGATCCTGCTCGTCTCGACGCTGGAGCACATCGGGGCGGACAACGCGCTCTACGGCTCACAGGCCGCCCCGGACGAGACCGGCCGCGAAGCGGCGCTCGGGGAGCTTCGCCGTGTCCTCCGGCCGGACGGCAGCCTCCTCGTCACGGTGCCCCTCGGTGAGCCCGGGGATCACGGCTGGTTCAGACAGGACGACATCAGCGGCTGGACGAAGCTCCTCACCCGAGCCGGGTACTTCGTCGAGGAGCAGGAAGCGTACGAGCTCGGCGACGAGGGTTGGCGCTCCGCTCCCACGTTCGAGGCTCGGGGCGTCGTGTACGGCACGCGCGGGCCGGCGGCATCGGCTGTGCTCTGTCTGGAGCTCAGCCCGCGGCGCCTGCGAAGACTCGCTTCTCCCGATGGTGTCCGACGCACGGCACGGCGCCGACTTGGGCCGCGCTACAGGCGGCTACGGGGCGTCTAGCCTGGATCCAGGTTTAGGTCGGCCGGCGCTGTGAAGCGCGGGCGATTCCCCGGGCCCGATCTATACTCGCGGCCGATGGAGTTCTCGCTCACGACCGAGCAGCGCGAGGTTCAGGCGCTCGCTCGCGTATTCGCCGACGGCGAGATCGCACCATACGCAGCCGCCTGGGACCGAGATCACAGCTTCCCCAAGGCGGTGTTCACGAAGCTCGGCGAGCTCGGGCTCATGGGCGTCTGCGTTCCGGAGGAGCTCGGTGGAGCGGGAGCCGACTTTCTCTCGTACATCCTCGTGCTCGAGGAGCTCTCGCGGGCGGATGCCGGCGTCGGTGTCACGGTCGCCGTGCACACGAGCGCTGTGACGCTGCCCATCATCGCGTTTGGCACGCCTGCGCAACGAGAACGCTTCGTGCCGGAGCTCGCGGCCGGGCGCGTGCTCGGAGCGTTCGCCCTGACCGAGTCCGGGTCGGGCTCGGACGCGGGATCACTTCGCACTGCGGCGACGCCTGACGGTGACGGCTGGACGATCACTGGCGCGAAGCAGTGGATCACGAACGGCAGTCACGCAGGAACGTTCCTCGTCTTTGCTCGTACTGACGCCGCCGTCGAAGGCCCCCGCGGCGTGAGCGCGTTCGTGGTCGACGGCTCCGACATCGAGATCACGCGGGAAGAGGAGAAGCTCGGTCTGAACTCGTCCTCGACTGCTGACCTGCGGATCGCGGACGTGTTCGTCGGCCGCGACAGGCTCCTCGACGAGGCGGGTCACGGCTTCGCGGTGGCAATGGCGACCCTGGACGGTGGCAGGATCGGGATCGCGGCACAGGCGGTAGGGATCGCCCAGGCTGCATACGACGTCGCGCTGCGCTACGCCAAGGAACGCGAGCAGTTCGGCTCCCGGATCGCAGACTTCCAGGCGATCCAGTTCAAGCTCGCCGACATGGCGACCGAGATCGAGGCGGCGAGACTCCTGACGTACCGCGCTGCCTGGCTCAAGCAGCGGGGGCTGCCGCACACTCTCGCCGGAGCCCAGGCGAAGCTCTTTGCGTCGGCAGTCGCTCGACGGCAGACCGGCGAAGCGATCCAGGTACTCGGCGGCTATGGGTACACGAAGGAGTTTCCGGTCGAACGCTACTACCGTGACGCCAAGATCACCGAGATCTACGAGGGGACGAGCGAGATCCAGCGGATCGTGATCGCGCGTCACATCCTCGCGGAGCAGAGGTAGATTGGATCCATGTCCCGGGCCGCCGACGAACCCGTCCGTCTCACCAACATCTACACACGGGGAGGCGATGCCGGGGAGACCTCGCTGGGTGACGGGTCACGCGTCTCGAAGCTCGATGCGCGCATCGGTGCGTACGGTGCCACCGACGAGCTCAACTCGCTTCTCGGCGTTGTGCTCGTTGGCGATTGCCCTTCTGCGGTTCGCGAGGCCCTCGTGCGCATCCAGAACGAGCTGTTCGATGTCGGCGCCGATCTCTGCGTGCCGTTCTCCGTCCAGGATCGACTCCGTGTCACCCAGGAGATGATCGATCGCCTGGAGGTTCTCTGCGACTCGTTCAACGAGTCCCTGCCGGAGCTCAAGAGTTTCGTGCTGCCAGGGGGGACGGCGGCGGCCGCCGGACTCCACGTCGCACGCACGTCGTGCCGCCGTGCCGAGCGTGAGGCGCTCGTCGCCGGCATCGAGCACGACCTCAATCCTCTGGTGGCGGTCTATCTCAATCGGCTCTCTGATTTGCTCTTCATCCTCTCCCGTGCAGCGAACGCTCTTGCGGGAGCGGACGAGCCACTGTGGAAGCCCGGCGCGACGCGGTAACAGGCACCGTGTCGGAGGTCTTCCGCGTCGCGCTGCGGCTCGGGCTGACGTCGTTCGGTGGGCCGGTCGCTCACATCGGGTACTTCCGCGACGAGTACGTCACACGCCGGCGCTGGATCGGCGAGCAACAATTCAGTGAGCTCGTGGCGCTCTCGAGCCTTCTTCCCGGGCCGTCATCGAGCCAGGTCGGCATGGCGATCGGCGTCCACCGCGCGGGCAAGCTGGGAGGGCTCGCTGCCTGGCTTGGATTCACGCTGCCGTCGGCACTCATCCTGACTGCACTCGCGCTCTTCGCGCGTGACGCCGAGCTCGAGAACGCGGGATGGGTGCGGGGTCTCGAGCTCGCTGCGGCCGCCGTCGTCGCGACGGCCGTCATCGGGATGGGGAGGACCCTTGTGCGTGGGCCGTTGCACCTCGCGATCGCTGCAGCCGCCGCGGCCGTCGCGCTCCTCGTCCCGGGCTCGGCCGCCCAGGTCACGACGATTCTCGTTGCCGGCGCAATCGGTGTGCTCTGCTTCAGACGGTCGGTGGTCGCGCTGCCGCTGACCATGCGGTTCCCGATCGGTCGGCGCACGGCGATCGGCTCAGCTATCACGTTCGTTGCTCTCCTCGTCTGCCTGCCGATCGCCGCCGATCTCGGGGCATCTCATGCCGTCGACCTCGCTGCAGCCTTCTACCGTGCCGGGTCACTCGTCTTCGGGGGTGGTCACGTCGTGTTGCCGCTGCTCGACGACGCGATCGTGGGCACCGGGTGGGTCTCGCAGCAGGCGTTCCTCGCCGGGTACGGGGTCACGCAGGCGATGCCGGGGCCGCTCTTCACGTTCTCGGCCTATCTCGGCGCGATCGCCGAACCGACGCCGAACGGTGTCGCCGGTGCAGCGATTGCGCTCGTTGCGATCTTCGTGCCCTCGTTCCTGCTCCTCGGGGCGGCGCTACCGCTCTTTGCAGCGGTTCGCGAGCGGGTCGCAGTCCAGGCTTCGGTCGTCGGGATCGGGGCAGCGGTGGTCGGCCTACTCGCAGCTGCACTCTGGGAACCCGTGCTCCGCAGTTCGGTGCACGGCGTCGACGACGCCGCCTTCGCTCTGGGCCTCTTCGGTCTCCTCAGGATCGCTCCGCCGTGGCTCGTGGTCGCGACTGCGGCGATCGGGGGCGTGATCCTCCTCTAGATACACCTGAAAGGCAGGATCTCGTGTGTTTTGGGGGAAACGGAGATCGTGACGTCTCACGCTCCCTCCCGATTGCGCGTCGCCGCCGGCCTCGCACTCGCCGCGCTCGTCGTCGCCTGCTTTGCGGTGTTCGGGCTCTCGGCCGAAGCGGTGGTCAACGCGCTTGGCTGCGCCGTTCTCGTTGCCGTCACGGTGACGGATCTGGAGCGACGGATCGTGCCAAATCGCATCATCGCGCCGGCCTTCGTCGTCGCCCTCGTCGTCCAGACCGCCCTCGACCCGTCGGTCGAGTGGATCGTGGCGTCGCTTGCTGCCGGCGCCTTCTACCTGATTTCTGCGCTCGTGTACCCGGCCGGCCTCGGGATGGGTGATGTGAAGCTCGCCGCCTTCCTCGGGGCCTGGCTCGGCTACCCGGTGATCGTGGCCCTCTTTGCAGGCTCGTTCCTCGCACTCGTTCCCGCCGTGGTGATTCTCGCCACGCAGGGAAAGGCGGGGCGCAAGACCGGCATCCCGTTTGCGCCCTTCCTCGCAGGAGGTGCCGTGATCGCGCTCTTTTTCGGCGACGCGTTCCTGGACGCCTGGCTGGGGTAGGCGCGCCGTAGGCGGAGTCGTTGTCGGGGCCTGCTTCGCTCAACGCGATCGTGCTCGCGTCTGATTGGGGCATCAAGATCGATGGTTCAACTGCCGATTCATAACGAGTGGGCAGTGCTGCGACCCCGTTTCCCGATAGACCGTCGTTCGACCTCGGCCAGGTCGAAGCGGTTCTCCGCGATGCTGCAGCGGCTGCCACGACCGCCCGGTCTCCAGCCGCGGCGATTGACGCCGCCCTCAGCGTGATCCACGACGAGCTGGACGGGGCAGGTGCTTCGGCGTTCGTCCTCGAACACGGAAGACTGTGGCCGGTCGGAGTTCGTGGCTACGCGATGATCCCCGATGGGTTGCCACTCGATGTAGGGGTCGTCGGGCGAGCCGTGAAGACGTCTGACGTGCAGTTCGTCGTGGATGTGCACTCGGATCCGGATTTCGTCGCGGTCCGCGACGGCGTTGCGTCGGAGCTTGCCGTACCCCTCTGCACGTCAGAGGGAATGGTCGGCCTGATCAATATCGAGACCTCGCGCACGTTGCCGTCCGGCAGCGACGCCGCCGTTTCGGTGCTCGCTGAAGCGATGACGGGCCCCGTCGAGGAGATGCGCACGAACCGAACCGTCGATCTGTCGTCGCTCGTGCGCCTCTTCGTGTACATGAGCGCGCTGCGTGAGCCTGGTGCGATCGCACAAGTAGCGGTGCGAACGCTCGGCCGAGTGCTCCCGGTGGAGTCGAGCCGCCTCCTCGTGCTCGACGATGTTCAACGGCTTTCTGGATCCGCTGAATGGAGTGCCCCGGGTGGGCCTGATGCAATCTCCGAGGAGTCGCTTCTGGCGCTGCGTGACCACGTTGGGCCGTCTGCCGTCCTCGAACTTCTCGACACCGAAGGCCTCGACCTCCCCGAGCTTGATCGCGCGCGGATTCGCTCCGTCGTCCTGATCCCGCTACGAGCAAACGGCGAGGAGATCGGACTCCTCGTCGGAGCGAGCCGGTTTGCAACCACGTTCGATCGGAGCCAGGCCGAGATGGCTGCGTTGCTCGCTGCCCATGCTGCTGCCTCGCTCGACGCTGCACTGGCGCTCGACAGAGAGCGTCAGAGCGCGCATACGGACACTCTGACCGGCTTGCTCAACCGCAGGGGACTCGAAGACCGACTCGAGCGGGAGCTCGCGGATGCACAGAAGGACCGGCGGCCGTTGAGTCTCGTCGTGCTCGATTGCGACGATTTCAAGGACATCAACGACCGGGCCGGTCATGAGTTTGGCGACGCGCTGCTCCGCGAGGTGGGGCTCGTGCTTCGCGAGTCCTGCCCGGAAGCGGGTTCGGCGGCTCGCCTCGGCGGTGACGAGTTCGTCGTCATGCTTCCCGGTGCGGACGTCGACGAGGCGACGTCGGAGGTTGTTCACCTTCGTCGCTCGCTCGACCATGGTCTTGCCAATGCCGGATTCCCACTGCGGTTGAGTGCCGGGGTAGCGACCTATCCGTACGACGGAGGCGGCGCGAGTCAGTTGTTGCGCGCCGCCGATCAAGCGCTCTACCGAGCGAAGACCGGAGGGAGGAACCGGGTCGTCAGCTTCCGGGAGATCGTGACCGGAGCCGAGATGTTGGTTCCGCGAAGCGACGGCCTTCAGGGTCGTCGACCCGGGGGTAGGACGGAGGGATCGACGCTCACCGACGCCCTCGCTGCATCGGCCGCCATCTGGGACGAGCCAACGGTCGAGCAGGTCCTCGAGCGGCTCAGCAAGGCGATCGCCTTCGTCGTCGGCGCGACCGGCACGAACATCTCGAAGGTCGACGGTCCGCGACTCAGCGACACCGCGAAGCACGCGCTCAGGGACGTCGATCTCGGTGAGGAT
>JBKJVI010000019.1:0-5577 GCA_046590225.1 Gaiella sp.
CCACGTGTTGGCTTTCAGCGATGGAGGAGCATATCGCTGAACACCAAAAGGATCATTCTTGCCACGCGCAGCGTGGCAAGAATGATCCTTTTGGTGTTCAACGATATGCTCCTCCATCGCTGAAAGCCAAAAGGAGGCCGGCGCCGCCCGCCGGCCTCCCAGTGCACCATCGTCACACACAATGGGGCGTCTGTCAGGTGGGAACGGGCTATTCTCGTTGGCATGGGGCGCGAGCGCAACGAGGTCGTGTTCGTCGACGGCGTTCGCACTGCCTTTGGCAAGGCGGGTCAAAGCGGCCTGTTCTGGAGGACACGGGCCGACGACATGGCCGTCAAGGTCGTCCGAGAGCTGCTCCGCCGCAATCCGTCGGTGCCCCCCGAGCGCATCGGCGATGTGATCTTCGCTGCGACGGCGCAGGTCGGTGACCAGGGCCTGACGCTCGGCCGGGACGTCGGACTGCTCGCTGGGCTCCCCCACACGGTCCCCGGCTTCGCGGTCGACCGGATGTGCGCCGGGGCGCTGACCGCGACGACCGCGGGCGCCGGCGAGATCGCAATGGGCGCCGCGGACCTCGTTCTCGTGGGCGGCGTCGAGCACATGGGCCACCACGCGATGGGCGAGGAGGTGGACTTCAATCCGCGCTTCGTGAGCGAGCGGCTGATCGACGAGAGTGCCGCCGTGATGGGCCAGACGGCGGAGAACCTCCACGATGCCTTCCCGCACCTGACGAGGGAGGCCGCGGATTCCTACGCGCTCGAGAGCCAGGTACGCGCAACCCGCGCCTGGGCCGACCCGAGCGGGGTGATGTCACGCACCGTCGTGCCGATGAGCGTGTTCGGCGGGGAGGGGTGGCGCGTCACCGGGCGAGACGAGTTCCTGCGGCCCGAGACGACCCTCGAGGGTCTTGCAGCGCTCCGGACGCCGTTCCGCGCAGGCGGTCGAGTCACGGCCGGCAACTCCGCCGGGCTCACGGACGGTGCCACCGCCGGCCTCCTCGCCTCGGAGACGGCGGCCGCGGAGCTCGGCCTCGAGCCGAGGATGCGACTCGTCGGATTTGCCTACACCGGAGTTGAGCCACATCTGATGGGCATCGGCCCGATCCCCGCCACCGAGCGCGTCCTCGCCCAAGCCGGGCTCACGATCGACGACATCGGCCTCTTCGAGCTGAACGAGCCGTTCGCCGTCCAGGTTCTCACGTGGTGCGACGGGGTCGGGGTCGCGCCCGACGATCCGCGCCTCAATCCCTACGGTGGAGCGATTGCCTGCGGCCATCCGCTCGCTGCGACGGGCGTGCGGCTGATGGCACAGCTCGCAGACGAGTTCGGACGGCGACCCGACGTGCGCTACGGCCTGACCGCACTCTGCATCGGCCTCGGCATGGGCGCGGCGCTGTTGTGGGAGAACACGCGTCATGGCTGAGTCGCCGACCCGGTTCTTCCTCCAGGAGGTGCCGACGCGCGTCGGCCCGCTCGCCCTCGTGACGATGGACAACGGGGAGGACTGGCAGAAGCCGAACGTGTTCGGCAGCGCGGCGCTCACATCGCTCGGGGAGATCCTCACCCGGCTCGGCGAGCAGGAGTGGAGCGGCCTCGTCCTCACAGGGAAGCCGTTCGTCTTCGCGGCGGGCGCCGACCTGACCGAGTTTCCGCGCATGTCGACACCGAGGCTCGCGCGTGCCGCTGCCGTCGGCGGACACGAGGCGTTCGGGGCGATCCGCGATCTGCCGTTCCCCACGCTCGCTGCGATCAACGGTGCCGCCGTCGGCGGCGGGCTCGAGATCGCCCTCCATTGCGATTTCCGCACGATCGCCCGCTCGGTTCGCCATATCGGCTTCCCCGAGGTCTTCCTCGGGATCATTCCGGGCTGGGGTGGCACGCAGCTCACGCCACGACTCGTTGGGGCGGCCACAGCGGTCGAGCTGATCGTCGCGAACCCGCTCAAGCAGAACAGGCTTATCAACGCGTCGCGCGCCACCGAGCTCGGCCTGGCCGACGCGCTCCTCGACGATGTCGAGTTCCTCGACGACTCGATCGAGTGGCTCGTGCGAGCAATCGAGACGCCACCACCCGGGAGGGAGACCGTCGACCTCTCAGATGCGGCGGACGTCTGTGCGAAGGCACGGTACGCAGTCGACGATGCGGTTCACGGCGTGGCGCTCGCCCCCTACCGCGCGCTCGAGCTGATCGCGGGATCCGCGGAGTGGACGATTGCCGAGGGCTACGCAGCAGAGGAGGACGCGCTCGCTGACCTCCTGCCCGGCCCGCAGGCTCAGGCGGGTGTGTACGCCTTTGATCTCATCGAGCGGCGGATCAAGAAGGGCATCGGTATCCCCGACGCGAAGCCCCGCCGCATCGACCGGGTCGGCGTCGTCGGCGCGGGCCTGATGGCGACGCAGCTCGCGACACTGTTCCTCCGCCGGCTCGAGGTGCCGGTCGTGATCACGGACATCGACGCAGGCCGCGTCGAGGAAGCCGTCGTCGCGGTGCGAGCGGATCTCGCGAAGCAGGTGTCGCGTGGCCGACTCGCCGAGGGCAAGGCCCGCTTTCTCGGCTCGATCGTGACGGGGGCGACCGATACCGCGGCGTTCGCCGGTTGCGGGCTCGTGATCGAGGCCGTGTTCGAGGAGATTGCGGTCAAGCAAGAGGTGTTTGCCGCGCTCGAGGTGGTCGTCTCCGAGGAGTGCCTGCTCGTTACCAACACGTCCTCCCTGTCGGTCTCCGAGATGGCGGCGCACCTACGCCACCCGGAGCGGGTCGTAGGCATGCACTTCTTCAACCCGGTCTCCGTTCTGCCTCTTGTCGAGGTGGTTCGCGCGACCTCGACCGAGGACGTAGCACTCGCCACGGCGTGGGACGTGACGAAGAAGCTCGGGAAGCGCGGCGTGCTCGTGAAGGATGCTCCCGGCTTCGTCGTCAATCGCCTGCTCACGCGACAGTCCAGCGTCCTCATGCAGGCGCTCGAGAACGGGAACACGTTCGACGAGACGGACGAGGCGGCATTGCGGATCGGCATTCCGATGCCGCCGTCGGCGCTCCTCGCCATGGTAGGCCCGCGGGTCGCGAACCACGTCCTGCACACGTTGCACGACGCGTTCCCCGAACGCTTTCCTCTGTCGCCGACGCTCGAGAACTTCGCGAACGGCGAGATGGACGTCGTTGTCACGGGCGATGCACGGCAGACGGTGGACGATCTGCACGCGGCGCTGCTCGAGGCGCTCGCGGACGAAGCCCGGCACCTGCTCGACGAGGGCGTCGTCTCGTCCGCCGCGGAGATCGACGCGTGTCTGATTCTCGGCGCCGGGTTCCCGTTCTTCCGTGGCGGACTGACGCGGTACCTGGACGAGAGCGGCGCGTCCGTTCGTGCGTCTGGCGCACTGCTCGCGACGCCGTAGTCCCGGGCGGTCGACGCCCTGGCTAAAGCCAGGGCTGAGCGCGTCCCCCACAGCGCCTGCCGCCTGGCTAAAGCCAGGGCTGAGCGCGTCCCCCGCAGCGCCTGCCGCCTGGCTTCAGCCAGGCGGCGGAACGGCCACCACTCACAAGATTGTCCAAAAGAGCCAATTGTGCAGCCGCGGAGGATCGGGCACGCTGATCAGATGCCCTCGAGAGACCGCCGTGACGCCGCCGGCGCCCTCCATCACATCTGCTTCAACGGCAACGACCGGAGCCGGATCATCCTGGACGCACGCGACACCAACACCCTCGCTGCGATCCGGGACGAAGCGGCCCATCAGGCGAGCGTCACGATCCTCTCCTACACCGATCTCGATACCCACTCGCACCTCTACGTGCGGATGTCCGAGGCAAACCTCTCGCTCTTCATGCAGCTCTTGCTCGGACGCTACGCCCGCGCGTTCAACAAGCGCCACGGCCGTGAGGGCCATCTGTTCCAGAGCCCGTTCTGGTCGCGACGGACGACGACGGAGGCTCAGCTTCTGATGGCGCTCGGATACATCGCGCTCAACCCGGTGCGGCATGGTCTGTGCGCGCATCCCCGCGAATGGGCTCGTGGGAGCTACCGCGAGATCGCAGGACTCACGCCACCAACGGGCCGGGTCGATGTCACGGCCGCACTGGACTTCTTCGCGCCCGATGACATCGAGGCCGCGCGCCGCGAATACGTGGCATTCATCGACGCATGGTGCGAGCGCGTTCACACACGGGAGCGACGCGAGGAGGTGGCCATTCAGGCTCCTGGCTGAAGCCAGGTGCCGGGCCAACTATGCCGCCCGACCCAATGTGTCGCCTGGCTTGAGCCAGGCGACGGAACGGCGCAAGCGGCGAACATCCCCCGCCACTCGCCCTGTTCCGGTACTGTTCGGCGTACAGCACCGCTCGACGCGCCAGAAACGCATGAGCGTGCTGATCCTCAAGGAATGCAGCACCTCATCGCGTGCTGCGCATATGCAAGAGACCGACTTCAATCCGACACATCCGTCGTCGGAGCCGGCAGATGGCCTGGAGGCCGCCGCGCTCCGCGCTCAAGCCTGGTACGGCGAGCCGTTCCTGCACTCCGGTGAGAACCCAGCTGCCGCCCTTGCTCCTTCAACCGCGCGCCGGCGCGCGCTCGACGACGCGGTCGCCGAGATGGATGCCGGGAACCGCACCCCGTCTGGCGGTTGGAGAGTGCGCTACGGCCTGATGCTCGGCCTCGAGCGTGTCCTCGCCGCCCCGAAGCCGCAGACGGCATCGGGCACCGATCTCCGGCGCCACCAGATCGATGCGCTCGCGGGCATGCTCACCGAGCTGATCGCGGCGAATCAACGCAGTGCCGAGGAGAACGGGAACGGAAGCGGCAACGGCGCCGAGACAGTCGAAGCCGAACCTGCGGAGCCCGAGGAGGAAGACGACGACTTCGACGCCGGCGTCGTCGACCTCGACGCCGATGAGCCCACGTTTACCGGAGAGGACCCGGGCGCGGAGCGCCGCTATCGCTTCCGTCACCCGACGGCCTCGGGCAAGACGATCGCCGCTGCAGGCTTCGTCGAATCGGCGCGGCACCTCGGAATCCTGATCCTCACCCACCGCCGCCTCCTCGTCTCCCAGTTCCAGCGCGACCTGACGACGGAGGGGTACGCCGACCGCTTCACCGCCGCGATCGACACCGGGAACGAGCCGCTCCGGGACGACCCGATCACGATCCAGACCTACGCCTGGTTTGCCCGCCACGCCGACGAAATCTCGCGGAGCGCTTACCAGCTCGTGATCTGCGACGAGGCGCACACCGCTCTCGGTGAGAAGACGAGCGCGGCGATCCGCTCCTTCAGCGAGCCGGTCTACATCGGCATGACCGCGACCGAGCAGCTGATCGCGAAGCAGGTCTCGGATGTCTTCCCCGCCTCGGTCGACGATCTCCCTCTCGCCGATGCTGCGCGCCGCGGGCTGATCGCGCCGCTCCGCTGTCTGAGGGTTCCTCCTGCGGCTGCGATCAACTCGGTGCCGATCGTCGGCGGGGACTTCGAGGAGCGCGCGCTCGCCGCAGCCCTCGACCACTCGGCGCTCAATCAGGCAGCAGCCAGCCTCTACCGTGAGCGCTTCGGCACGACGCCGGGCATCGTCTACGCCGCCGGTGTCGAGCACG
>JBKJVI010000034.1:0-2973 GCA_046590225.1 Gaiella sp.
GATCGGCGCGCGCAACCGTGTCTCGGCGAGCGGCACACGCTCGCCGGTCTCGTCCGCGCTGCCGCGCTCGAAGTACTCCCGCATCGTCGGCGCGTCGAGGACGGCGATCTCCTCGCCGTCGAGCACTCCCACCCGGCCGCGTCCCTCACCGAACGTCACGAGCTTCACGTGTTCTCCGTCCTCTCGCTCAGGGGTTTGTGGTGATTCGACGCTCTGATTCGACACTCTGGCGTCATGCGACGCCGCAGATACGCATCGCGATCCGCGCGTACGTTTCCGCCGTCTTCACCAGACCATCGATCTCGAGGTTCTCGCCCTTTTCGACGTCCATCAGGCCGGTCGAGGTGCCGTAGTTCACGGTCGGGATCCCGTAGCGCGTGAGCGCCGAGGCATCCGAGAACCAGCGCGTGACGTCACGCTCGGGCACCTCGCCGAAGACCTCCTCATGGCAGGCATCGATCGCGGCGACGAGCTCGTGGCCCTCCTCGATCTCCGCCCCGGGTGCCGTGACGTAGACCTCGCCCTCAATGCCGTACGCCGGGAAGCGCCCGGCGAGGTCGCGCACCATGTCGAGCACCTCGCGTCGCGCTACGCCCATCTCCTTCGTTGGCGGAACTCGCACGTCGAGGAACAGATCGGCGTGATGCGGCGTGCGGGAGACCCGCCACCCAAAGCCCCCGTCGATCGCGCCGACGTTGACGATCGCCTTCGCGCCGCGGTAGCCGTTCGCCGGATCGTCCTCCCACGTGGGGATCCACTCCTTCACGGCTGCAAGCACGTCGTGCATGCGCAGGATCGCGTTCTGATCGCGTTTGCCCTCGGAGAACGCCGTGTGGATGAAGTTGCCGTGCACCCGGACGCGGAGCCACAGAGCGCCGAAGTGTCCGAGCACGACCTTGCCCTCGGTGGGCTCGCCGAGTAGGCACATGTCGGCGACGCCGCCGTGCGAGACGAGGTAGCGAGATCCCGCCGCGTACCCCCGGTACTGGGCGCCCGTCGCATCGCCGTACTGCGTCTTCTCGATCTCGCCGCAGACGGCAGCGATGAGCACATCGCCCCTGAGGCGCACGCCGGCGTCCTGAAGGGCATGCAACGCCTCGACGTAACAGGCAAGCGCGCCTTTCATGTTCGAGATCCCGAGGCCGTAGAGCCGGCCGTCCTCGACGAAGTGGTGCGGCTGGAAGCCCGGAACGTCGCGCAGCCACTCCTCACGGCCCGAGTAGGACGTGTCCATGTGGCCGTTGAACATCAGCGACTTGCCGTCACCTGACCCGTTCCAGATGCCGAGCGCGTTCGCACGGTTGTCCTCGACCTGTTGCCACTGCACCTGCAGACCGAGCGCGCCATACAACTCGACCATCAACTCACCCATGCCCTGCTCGTCGCCCGTGAAGCTCCAGACGTCGATCATCCGGCCCGCGGTCTCGACGAGCCGGTCGCGGTCGACGGAGACGGACGGAGCCGCCACGGTCATGCGTCCCGGAAGTGCGGGAGCACCTTCTCGCCGAACAGACGGATCTGCTCGAGTCGGTCGTCGCCCCAGAGCTCGAGCATGATGTGGTTGCACCCGGCGTCGCGGTACTCCTCGATCGCCTCGATGCAGTCGCTCGGCGTGCCGGCGATTGGCTTGCACTTGTCGAGCAGTGCGTCGGTGACCATCGCCTTCGCCGCCAGCCGGCCACCGCTCTCCATCGCCTCGGCAACGGGGAGGATCTCTTCCTGGTCGATTCCCGCCGAGTCGAGCAGCACGTCGGCGGAGCCCTGGATGTTCTGCACCTTGTTTGCGAGGTACATGCCGCCGATCTCGCGGGCACCGTCGCGGCCGGTCGCGCGATCAGTCGCGTGGATCGAGGCGAGGATCGTGCACCCGAGGTCGACTTCACCGGGGTCGCGGCCCGACTTCGCAGCTCCCTCGCGGATGTTGCCCGCCGTGTAGCGGACATAGTCCGGTGTCGTAATCGAGGGCGTCAGGAGTCCGTCGCCGATCTCACCACCGATCTGCTGCATCAACGGAGCAGTGCCCGCGACGTACACGGGGACGTCCCAGCGGGGCGCATGTGCCTCGTCGGAGAGAGCCGGAATGTCGGCGGAGAAGACTTTGCCGTCGTACTCGAACCGCTCACCACCGAGGATCCCGCGCACGATCTCGACCGAGTCGCGCATGTGCGCGAGTGGCTTCGTGACCTTCGGCGGCCCACCCTGCTTCGTGTTGTTGAGGAAGATCTTGGACGTGCCGAAGCCGACGATGAAGCGACCAGGCCCTGCGGCCTCCTGGACGACGCGGGCATCCATCGCGACCTGCACCGGATGGCGCGTGTAGGGCGAAATGATGCCCCACGCGATCGTCAGGTTCTTCGTCTCACGGGCCATTAACGCGGAGACGACGGTCGAGCCCCGCGCCTCCATCTGGTGCTTGCGCCACCACGGGTAGGCCTCCGCGAGCCAGACGGTATCCATTCCGGCCTCGTCCATAGCGCGGGCAGACGCGAGCATCTCGTCGAGCGGCTCCATCGTGAGCTGCATCACGCCGATGCGAAACGGCACGGCCATCAACGACCTCCCGGGACGGTGAACTGTGACATGTCACGGAGACTAACACCTGGCGATTGTACGTGGCGGACAACATCGACCGATATCTCCTCGAGACCCTCAGCAACGCCGATCGCCGTGATTCGCGGCTGAGCGCTCCCGGCAAGGGACCGGCGGAGAGTCTCACGAATCAGCTCTGCCTTCGTGACTCCGGCAATCGTCGCCCGGTGCGCGAGCGCAAGGTCGAGCTCCGGTTCGAGGTAGATGCTGGTCTTTTTCACCCTATATAGGGTACCACCCATGAACGGTTCGTGCAGAGACAATCGCCAAGTGTTACTGTCCGTGACATGTCACAGCTCACCGTCCCGGGAGGTCGTTGATGGCCGTGCCGTTTCGCATCGGCGTGATGCAGCTCACGATGGAGCCGCTCGACGAGATGCTCGC
>JBKJVI010000066.1:0-10224 GCA_046590225.1 Gaiella sp.
TGTTCGGCACGTCGACGTCGACACGAGCGGGAACGCCGGTGGCTCGTTCGTCGGTCGGGGCGCCGCGGGAACATCGAGGATCATCGTGGACGAGGACAGGCGTGTGATCGTGGGGGCCACTATCACCGGCGCCGAGGTCGCTGAGGCGCTTCACGCGGCAACGATCGCAGTTGTCGCCGAGGTGTCGATCGACGATCTCTGGCACGCGGTGCCCTCGTTCCCGACCCGGAGTGAGCTGTGGCTCAAGCTCCTGGAGGCATACGGACTGTAGGAAGGGGAACCGGCGGCCGACTCGTGCGTAGCCTTTACGCTCCCCCCGTGAGCCTTGTCTCGATCTCCGGTGGTGCGGGATTCCTCGGCCTCCATCTCGCCCGGCGTGTCCTCGCTGACGGAGGTGCCGTGCGCACGCTCGACGTCGCGCCGCTCGACGACGTAGAGCTCGAGCGCGGCGTCGAGGAGGTTCGAGGAGACATTCGCTCGGAGCAGGATGCCCAGGCCCTCGTCTCGGGGGCAGACGTCGTCGTCCACGCCGCAGCCGCGTTGCCGATCCAGTCGTCGCGCGAGGCGATTCGATCTGTCAACGTCGAGGGCACGGCGAACGTCCTCGCGGCTGCACTCGGTGCGAGTGTTCGGCGTGTCGTTCTGATCTCGTCGACGGCGGTCTACGGCGTGCCCGAGCGGCATCCGATCTACGAGACGGATCCGCTCGTCGGCGTGGGGTGGTACGGCGAATCGAAGATCGAGGCCGAGCTCCTCGCGGGTGAGTTCGGTCGTCGCGGCCTCGACGTCGCGATCATTCGCCCCAAGACGTTCGTCGGGCCCGAGCGGCTCGGCGTCTTCGAGATTCTGTTCGATTGGATCCGCGAGGGGCGTCGGATCCCGATCCTCGGGGACGGCGGCAACCTCTACCAGCTCCTCGCCGTCGAGGACCTCGTCGACGCGGTCGCGCGGAGCTTCACGGCCCCGGTCGGAGGTGAGGCGCTGAATGTCGGCGCCGGAGTGTTCGGAACCGTGCGCGACGACCTCCAGGCACTGATCGACCACGCAGGCTCCGGCTCACGGCTGTGGCCCATGCCGGTCAAGCCGGCCGAACTGTCACTGCGAGCGCTCGAGCTCGCACGGCTCTCACCACTCGCCGAATGGCACTACAAGACAGCGCACAAGGACTCGTTCGTCTCGATCGAGAAGGCCCAGGAGCTGCTCGACTGGGAACCGATGCTCTCGAACGCAGAGACGCTCTGCGCCACGTACGACTGGTATCTCGCTCACCTCGACTCGATGCGCGGTGCCGGGACGACCCACCGCGTGCCGTGGAACCAGCAGGCGCTCGGCGTGTTGAAGCGGTTCAGCTAGCGGAAAGAACTGGAACGTCGTACTGGCTGAACATCAAGTCGCTCGTAACGATGATCAGCTGCTCGATCTGGGCCTGGGCGATGAGAATCCTGTCGAAGGGGTCCCGGTGATGGAGCGGTAGATCGCCTGCGGCAACGGCATGCTGCAGAGTGATCTCCAGGCCACGAAATCCGTTGCTCTCGACCTGGGACTCGATGTCCTCGTCGAATCGCAGCTTCCTGGACTTGCGCTTGGTGGCGATCTCGAAACCGGTCGCCGAGCTGACGAGCACATCCTCGCTCGAGATTGCCTCACGGGCACCCTTCGAGAGCCGTGGCGAGTCCACCACCCACCAGAGGAAAGCGTTGGTGTCGAGGAGTAGGCTCACTCGGGGCGGTGTGACTCGCCCGTTTCGAGATCGAAGAAGTCATCGGCGCCTTCGAAGAGGTCGGCGATTTCGGCATTGACCTCCGGACTGTCCCAATCGGGAGCCAGCCAGATTTTCCCCTTCATCGACCCGGGCGTGCGACGCTTCGGTGCCGGTTCGGCGAGCGGGACGAGGCGAGCCCGCGGCTCGCCGGCCTTCGCGATCACGATCTCCTCGCCGGCTGCGGCGCGCTCGACGAGCCGCGAGAAGTGCGTCTTCGCCTCGTGGATGTTGACCTGAGTAGACATGTTGGGAGTGGACTAGACTAGATCTAGTCCAGTAAAGCGTACCACGTGACGCCCCGTTCCACTACCCTCACGCTGATGCGTGCCCTCGTCGACTACCGCTCCGAGTTCCCGATCCTCGAGCATACGACCTACCTGATCAACCACTCGCTCGCGGCGATGCCCGCGAAGGCCGAGGATCGGCTCGCGGAGTACGCGCGCATGTGGAACGAGCGCGGGATCCGTTCGTGGGGTGAAGGCTGGTGGACGATGCCGATGACGGTCGGCGACCAGGTAGGTCGCATCATCGGCGGTGCTCCCGGCACGACGGTGATGCACCAGAACGTCGCAGTCGCCGAGGCAATCGTGCTTTCGTCGTTCTTCCCCATCGACCCGAAGCGCAACCGCGTCGTCTACGAGCGCGGCAACTTCCCCTCGGTGCGCTACCTCTACCAGGCACAGCCCGACCTCCGAGTGATCGTCTGTGAGGACGACGGCGCCATCGTCGACGCGATCGACGAGCAGACGCTGCTCGTCCCGATCAGCCACGTCCTCTTCCGGACGGGCGAGATCCAGGAGATCGAGCCGATCATCCGGCGCGCCCACGAGGTCGGCGCCCACGTGATCCTCGACTGCTACCAGAGCGCCGGCATCGTCCCATTCGACGTCACCGCGTTGAACGTCGACTTCGCCGTCGGCGGCTCGGTGAAGTGGCTGAACGGCGGGCCGGGGAACGGCTGGCTCTACGTGCGCCCTGACCTCTCCGAGCGGCTGCAGCCCACCTTCACCGGCTGGCAGGCGCACGAGCGCCCCTTCGGGTTCGAGGAGGAGATGGTGTACACGGACGGTGCAGCACGCTTCCTCACCGGTACGCCGAACGTTCCGGCGCTGTACGCCGCCACGGCGGGATACGACCTGGTCGAGGAGGTCGGCGTCGAGCGGATCCGGGAGAACTCGCTGCGGCAGACGCAGCTCCTGATCGACCGAGCCGAGTTCGCGGGCTTCGAGATCCGCAGCCCGCGGAGCCCGGAGCGTCGCGGGGGCACGGTGACGGTGCACGTGCCCGAGTTCGCCGCGGTGCACAAGGAGCTGACCGCGCGGCAGATCCTCTGCGACTTCCGCCCCGACGGAATTCGCCTCGGGCCGCACTACTACAACTCCGACGACGAGCTCGAGTTCACGATCGACCAGATCGGCGAGATCCTCGAGAGCGGCGCGTACGAGCAGCATCTCGGCGTCGTCGCGCGCCACTAGAGAGAGGGAGCGCGTGCCATCTGCCGGCGGCATCTCGAATCGAATCGAGATCGCCGAAGGCCACCTCTAGCCTCTCGTTGTCCGACCGACCTCGAGGAGGTACGCGATCATCATGTTGTCGCCGCCGACCGCAAGGTGGTGGGCGTCCGAGAGCTCCTCGACGCGCGCGATCTGGGACGCGTTTGCCTCGAAGACCTCGCCGAAAGGGAAGAAGCTGTAGTCCACGACGCGTGCCTCGAGCCCGTGTGAGGCAAGGAGCTCTGCCGTTCGCACCTGGCCGAGAACGGACAGCTGGAGTACGAGTGCCCGCCCTGTCTCGGTCAGGAGGTCGGGAAGTAGAGCAAGGAAGCGGTCGAAGAGGTTCCGTCCCCAGAAGTCCAGTGGACGGTGGCCGCTCGGCTCCTCGTAGGGGTCGACCGGCATCTGGTAGAGGCTCGCGACGATGAGGTCGAACCGCTCGCCCGGCTCCCACTGGAAGAGGTCGACGGTGTCGCCGCTGACGTGCTCCGAGACGCCGTTCCGGAACGCGTTTGCCAGCGTGTTCGCAACCGAGCCACGGTCGATGTCGATCGCATGCACCGACGCCGCGCCGTTCAGCGCGAGCTGGACAGCGAGGATGCCGCATCCGCAGCCTACGTCGAGGCAGCTGCCGCCGTTGCCGTCGCCCGTTCGCTGCAGGTGCTTCCAGAGAAGGTAGCTCCCCTGCGTCGGCACGAAGACCCCGGGCTCGACGGCGAGATCGGGGAACGGCAGCGGGAAGAGCGCGCGCCCGAGCTCGTCCCGCCAGCTCTCGACGACCGGCGGAGCGTCGCTCGAGGCCGTCTCGGGATGCGGCGAGACGCGCCTGTGGCCCGCGACGGTGCCCTCGAGAGCGGCTGCTGCCGCTGCGATGTGCTCGGGCGAGACGCCGCAGCAGCCGCCGATCACCTGTGCACCCTCCTCGCGCCATTCGAGGGCGAGCGCGGCAAAGGCAGCCGGATCGATTCGCTCATCGAAGCGCCAGAGGTCGCGCGTGAGATGACCGAGGTTCGGATAGACGCCGAGAGGCAGCTCCGTGAAGTCGCGGAGCCAGCTGACCATGCCGGGCACGTGATCGACGGGCAGGCAGTTGATGAGCAGCGCGCCGACCCCCATCTCCTCGAACCGGCGTGCGGCCCGGCCAAAGAGATCGCCCTCCGGCGGCCCCCAGTGCTGGCCATAGACGCCGCACACCCCGTGACGGCAGCGACGGAACGAGACCCAGACGGGGAGCCCGAGCTCGAGGAGCGCTTCCACGAGGGTAAACGTCTCGGGCTCGCGGATCAGCGAGAGCGTCTCGAGCAGAATCAGGTCGGGTTGCTCGTCGTCGAAGATCTTCGAGAGCAGCCTGGTCGTACCGCTCCGTGAGAGTGCCTCGGCGTCCTCTGAGAGTGAAAAGGCGACCGCGCGTGATCGTGCCGCCTCCGACGCGGCGGTTCGCGCGAGCCTGATCCCGGTGCGTGCGATGTCCATCCAGTGCAGGAGGCCGCCCCCACCAGGCCCGCCGCCCTGTGTCTCCGCGAGCACGGACCAGGTGTTCGTCGAGACGACGTCGCAGCCCGCAGCGACGTACGCGCGGTGGGCATCGAGCACCGCTTCGGGAGCGCGGTAGAGCGCCCAGCTACCCCAGAGATCGTCTTTCGCTCCTCTTGTCGTCGGCGGCAGGACGCGCTGGAGCTCGGTGGCCGTGCCGCCGTCGAGAACGACGCAGGTTCCCTCAACGAGCTTTTGCTCGACCGCGGCGTACGGTCGGAGGTCGGTCGGCGAACGTGGCATCACTGAGAGGAACGATACCCCGGCTGCGTAGCCTGTCGGAATGAGCCCTGCGGAGCCTCTTCGGAAAGCGCTCGCCGGGTTCATGCTCGGCGCGGCGGGGATGTTCGCGACGATGTACTCGACGCAGGCGATCCTGCCCGAGCTCTCTCGCAACTTCGACGTCAGCCCGGCGCGGGCAGGCCTCTCCATCTCGGTCGTCGTGGTCGCCGTCGCGATCGGTGGGTTCGTCTGGGGCCCCATCTCGGACCGGATCGGGCGGCCGCGCGCGATCCGGACTGCGAGCCTGCTACTCGTGATCCCGACGATCGGGGTCGCGCTCGCCCCGAGCTTCGAGGCGCTGCTCGTCTGTCGCACGCTGCAGGGACTCTGCATGCCCGGCCTGCTTGCGGTCGGCGCACCCTACATCGTCGAGGTGTTCGTGCCCCGGATCGGAGCCCGTGCGATGGGCTACTACGTGTCGGCGCTCGTCGTAGGAGGTCTCGTTGGCCGGCTCGGCGTCGCGCTCGCGACTGCCGTCGTGGGTTGGAGAGTCGCAATCGGCCTCCTCGCGATCCTCCCACTCACCGCCGCGGTCGTGATGCGCCGCGGGCTCCCGGAACCGAACCTCCCGCCGCGTGGCGGGGGCTGGAGGCGGCATCTGACGAATGTGCGACTGCTCGGCGTCTCCATGGGTGGGGCGGCGCTGTTCTTTACGTTCGTCGGCTCGTTCACGTTCATCACCTACCGACTCGAGGAGCCACCGTTCTCGTTGTCGCTCGCTGCTGCAAGTCTCGTCTTCCTGCTCTGGCTCACCGGTCTCGCGGGGCCGCTCGCAGGACGCCTCGCCGATCGGGTCGGCTGGCGCCGGCTTGCTCTCGGAACCGTCGGACTCTCCGCGACCGGGCTCTTGCTGACGCTTCCGGACGTGCTCCCGCTGCTCGTGATCGGTCTCGCGTGCATCGCCGGGGCGATGTTCACAGGGTATACCGCGACGCAGCTCGGCGTCAGCGACGTGGCGCGCATCGACCGCGGTGCCGCGACCGCGCTCTTCTTCGGCATCTACTACGCCGGTGGCGCACTTGGCGCCTACGTGCCTGGCCTTGCCTGGCAGGAGTGGGGGTGGGGTGGTGTGGCAGCGACAGGCTTCGTTGCGCTCGCCCTTGCTGCCGCGGGGATCGCGAGCGTGCGTTCCGTGGTCGAGATCGAACTGCCGAGCCGCGAACCGGATGCGCTTCCACCACCTAGTTGAGCCGGTTGTTCGGACGGGGGCTTGGCGCAGCGTGCTCGCCACTCTACGATGCCAGGCGTGACACCGGTCACCGCACGCAGCGACGCCGTTCTGGCGCGGATCATCTCGACCGTCGCCTCGACGCTCGAACTCGACGAGGTTCTTCGTGCCGTCGTGCGACTCCTCTCGGATGCGAGCGGTGTGCACGCCTGCTTCGTCTACCTCGTCGAGGATGACTCCCTCGTCCTGCGCGCAGCAGGAGATCCGTATGAGGGCCTGATCGGCAAGGTTTCCCTCGAGCGAGGCAACGGGCTCGCCTGGTGGGCGGCCGAGCGCAACGAGCCGGCGTTCATCCCCGACAACCTGCTTTCCGACCCCCGGGTCGCCTACGTGCCAGAGCTCGATGAGGAGCGGTTCCAGTCGCTCCTCAGCGTCCCGATCGCGGCGCGCGACGGCACCGTGATCGGCGTCATCAGCGCCCATACGGAGGCGCCGCGTGCGTTCACGCAGGGTGAGGTCGATTTCGTCGTCACGAGCGCCTCGCTCGTAGCGGCGGCGATCGAGAACGCGCGACTCTATGACGAGACTCGAGCGCGGGTGGAGCAACTCGAGGCGATCACCGAGCTCGCGGAGATGATCGCCGGCGCCCGAACGCTCGACGAGCTCCTGCCCGAGGTCGTTGCCCGCTCGCGGGGGCTGTTGAGGTCGAGTGCCTGCCACCTCTACCTCCTCGCGCCGGGCAGCGAGGAGCTCGAGCTCCAGGCATCCGCGCCGGCATCCCGCGACAGCACGACACGCACAACGCTCGGCCTCGCCGAGCTCGGACCCGAGCTCGCGCGAGGAGGCCGACGCTCGCGCGTCGCGGTTCCGCTCATCGCGGGTGACGAGCTGCTCGGGCTCCTCGTGGCGGAGCAGAGCACCGCGGTTGAGCTCGCCCGCGCTGTTGCGAGCCAGATTGCGGTGGGGGTGAAAAAGATCCAGCTGATCGAGAGCCTGACGGAGAAGAACCTGATCAAGGATTTCTTCGAGGCGCTCGCTGCCGGTCGCGATGGAGGAGGCATTGCGGGTCGAGCGATCCGACTCGGGTGCGATCTCGACCGACGGCACGTCGTGCTCGCCGCCGAGCCGGCCGACGAAGCTCTCGCGCGGACGTTGCTCGGCCTCTTTCCCGGCTCGCTGTTCGATCGCCGAGAGGAGTCCTTGCACGGGCTCCTTCGCCTTCCGGCCGGCGGTGGTGAGCGAGCGACGATCGAGATCGTTCGTCGCGTGCACGCGGATTGCCCGGGGCCCCTTTCGATCGGGCTCTCGAGTGCGTGCGAGGGGCTCACGAGCTTCGCCGGAGGATTCGAGGAGGCCCGGCAGGCGCTCTTCGGAACGACGGTGCTCAACCGAGCGGCGTCGGTCGTCGCTTTCGAGGAGCTCGGTGCCTACAAGTACCTCCTGCGCATCGCTGCCGATGGTGGCGTTCGTGACGCGACCATCGACGCGGTCATGCGCATCGCCGAGTACGACCGCGATCGCGGTGCCTCGCTTCTGCCGACGCTCGAGGAGTTCCTCAAGCGGCGCGGGAGCATCAGTGCGACCTCCGAAGCCCTCTTCATCCACGCCAACACGTTGCGCCAACGCCTGCGCCGGATCGGCGACCTTTCGGGGATCGACCTCCGGCGCGATGACTGGCTCATGATCGAGATTGCCGTGAAGCTGGTTCAGCTCCGGCTCGCGCACCCAGCGAGGTAGGACGTTCCCGACATAGCGACGCACGTGATCATGGAGAGTCTCACCATCGATCCGGCGCCCCGGGGGTGATACGAACTCCTTCACCTGAACGAGGAGGGAATTCTGATGGGAATCGACACGGCCAAGCTCGAGGCGATCCGGGCGACAATGGTGGATCGCGGCGTCGAGTTCATGTTCGCGCAGTTCGTCGATATGTACGGGCGCCCGAGCGCCAAGCTCATTCCCGCGGAGAGGCTGGACGATCTCGTCGAGGATGGCGCAGGCTTCGCGGGCTTCGCAGCCGGTGAGATCGGTCAGCTCCCGAGCGATCCGGACATCGCTGCGATGCCTGACCTCGACAGCTTCACGCTCGTGCCGTGGCAGCCCAACCTCGCACGGTTCGCATGCGATGTGACAGTGGAAGGCGAAGCGTGGCCCTACTGTCCCCGCACGATCCTTCGCAACGTTACCGGGAAGGCTCGTGCGCAGGGGTACGAGTTCAAGATCGGGATCGAGCTCGAGTACTTCCTCGTGCAGCTCAACGCCGACGGAACGATCGAGATTGCCGACAAGCTCGACACGCTCGAGAAGCCCTGCTACGACATGGCCGGGTTGACGCGCCAGTACGAGTTCCTGACGACTGTCTCCCGCTACTGCAACGAGCTCGGCTGGGGCAACTACGCGAACGATCACGAGGACGCGAATGGACAGTTCGAGCAGAACTTCGAGTACGACGAGGCACTCGTGTCCTGCGATCGCGCGATCTTCTTCCGCTACATGGTGCACACGCTCGCGGAGCAGTACGGCCGAATCGCGACGTTCATGCCCAAGCCGTTCACGTCACTGACGGGCAACGGGTGTCACTTCCACATGTCGCTCTGGAAGGACGGCGTCAATGTCTTCCTCGACGAGGCGGACCCGCGTGGTCTCGGCCTCTCGGAGGAGGCATACGGATTCATTGGCGGCCTGAAGACTCACGCACGTGCCTACAGCGCGCTGACCGCGCCGACGGTGAACTCGTACAAGCGCCTGAAGATTGGCTCGACGTCGAGCGGTGCGACATGGTCGCCCGTCTGGATCTCCTACGGCTACAACAACCGCACGCAGATGCTGCGTATCCCCGCTCCGGGACGGATCGAGGATCGCACGGTCGACGGTTCGTGCAACCCGTACCTCGCGGCGGCCGCGGTGCTGGCATCGGGGCTCGACGGCATGGTCAACAAGCTGGACGCAGGAGAGCCCAACTCGGAGAACCTGTACAGCCACTCCTACGCCGAGCTGACCGCGCGCGGTCTCCGTTCGCTCCCCGCCAACCTGCTGGAAGCGACGGTCGAGCTCGAACAGGACGACGTTCTTCGCGCGGCGCTCGGCAGGACGCGGGAGAACGAGGAGTACATCGACTACTACGTGAAGGTGAAGCGTGACGAGTGGTTCCGCTACCACGAGCAGGTCAGTGCGTGGGAAGTCCGCGAATACCTCACCCGCTTCTGATGTGCGGGATCGTCGGACTGTTCGCGAAGTCGCCGGGCATCGAGGAGCACCTCGGCGCCCATCTCGTTGCGATGCTCGCGCAGATGAGCGACCGCGGCCCCGATAGTGCCGGGGTGGCGGTCTACCGTGACCCGGTCGCGGACGGTCTCACGAAGCTGACGCTCTACTCCCCGGTCGCGAGTGAGGACTGGCGGGCGGTCGCTGCGGGAATCGGCGGTGAGATCGACTCAGTGCGTGCAAGCCATGCGGTCGTCGTCGTGCCCACGGACGCCGCCGAGGCCGAGGCTCGCGTGCGCGCTGCGCGGGGCGACCTGAGGGTCATGAGCGCGGGAAAGGTGATCGAGCTCTACAAGGACGTCGGCCTGCCGGAGGTGTTCGCAGAGGCGTTCGAGCTCGCGAACCTGCAAGGAAGCCACGCGCTCGGCCACACGCGCATGGCGACCGAGAGTCGGGTCACGACCGAGGGTTCTCACCCGTTCTCGACCGGTCTCGATCTCTGTCTCGTCCACAACGGCTCGCTCTCGAACCACAACACCCTGCGGAGGATGCTGCGACGCGAGGGAATCGAGTTCCAGACCGAGAACGACACCGAGGTCGCAGCCGGGTACCTGGAGTGGCGCCTGCGCGAGGGTGCGACGCTCGAGCAGGCCCTCGAGGGATGCCTCGACGATCTCGACGGCTTCTACACGTTCGCGGTCGGCACGGCAGACGGGTTCGCAGTGCTGCGAGACCCGATCGCTTGCAAGCCAGCTGTCCTCGCCGAGACCGACGACTGGGTC
>JBKJVI010000113.1:0-8263 GCA_046590225.1 Gaiella sp.
GCCCCCACGATCACACGCCTGTCCTCGTCCACGATGATCCTCGATGTTCCCGCGGCGCCCCGACCGACGAACGAGCCACCGGCGTTCCCGCTCGTGTCGACGTCGACGTGCCGAACACGAAGCCCCGCCGCCTGCGCTCCTTCGAGGGTGAGGCCCACAGCACCGACCTGCGGATCGGTGAAGATCACACGCGGCGATCGCGCCCCATCCGAACGCAGCTCGGAGCGGCGTCCGAGCACGATGTCGGCGGCGAGTCGGGCCTGATACTTGGCCATGTGCGTGAGCAAAGCGCGCCCGTTGACGTCTCCGACTGCGAACAGCCAGTCGTGGCCGAGAACGCGCATGTCGTCCGTGACCCGGAGCGGGCCGTCGGTAGCCACGTCGATCGTCTCGAGCCCGATTCCGGCCACCCCGGGGACGCGGCCGAAGGCGACGAGTACCTCGTCCGCCTCGATTGTCGACCCGTCGTCCAGCTCGATCTCGAGCTGATCCGATCGCGAGACACGGACGGCGGAGCGCCCGAGGCGCACGTCAACGCCACCTTCCTCGAGCGCTTCGAGCACCTGAGCCGATGCGAACGGCTCCTCCCGCTCGATCAAACGAACGTCTCTGTGCACGAGGGTCACCTTCGAGCCAAGCGCAGTCCACGCCTGCGCCATCTCGACGCCGACGACGCCACCTCCGAGGACTACGAACCGCGGAGGCACCGTCGAGGCGGTCGTCGCCTCGATGTTCGTCCACGGCCGCGCATCCCTGAGTCCCGGGATGTCAGGCACGAGAGCCGTCGAGCCAGTGGCGACGATCACTGCCTTCCCGGCGACGAGCTCCTCGTCACCCACGACGACGCGACGCTCACCGGCAAGGCGGCCACGTCCGCGCACGAGCGTGACCCCGCGCGCCTCGAGCCACGGCACCTGCCCGGCGTCGTCGAGTCGCGCGATCACATCATCGCGTCGGCGGAGCACCGCCTGGACGTCGATGGGCCCGAGCTCGAGGCCGGGAACCCGCGCGACCTCTCGTGCGAGCTCGACCGGGCGGAGCAGCGCCTTCGAGGGCATGCAGGCGTAGAAGGAACACTCACCGCCGACGAGCCTATCCTCCACGATCGCCACCGAGAGACCGTTCTCGCCGAGTCTCCCCGCCGCCACCTCGCCGCCCACGCCGGCGCCGATCACCACCACGTCGAACTCGCGCACGCTGCCCTCCCAGTTGAAAGTGTCACGTTCTCTCTCGAGCAGTCATCGGTCGTGCTCGAGCGTTACGAGTGGGTGTCCCGCACTAGCGCGTGAGGTTGCCGTTCGCCGACACCGTGACGCCACGTCCGCCGAAGTCCTCGCGGGAGAGCGTTCGCACGATCCCGTGGGCGCTTTCGGCTGGATCGAGCGCCGGTACTCCCGCGCCCACGAGCCGCGTCGGGACAAGCGTGCCACTGTCGAATCCGCCGTCGCCTCGAAGCGTGACGCGAAGAATCCCGCTGAGCGAGAGTGGCCCGCCGAGCGCGAAGACCTTGTACCCGGCGAAGTTCCCGAGCGAGTACGCGATCAGCCGTCCCTTGTACCACTCCATCCCTCGAAGAACGTGGGGGCCGTGGCCGATCACGATGTCGGCGCCGGAGTCGACGACGGCGTGCGAGAAGGCGACGACATTGCCTCGGTTCTCTCCGAGGTACGTCTCGGTGCCCGGGGTCACATGGGTGTGGTCGGTCCCCTCCGCGCCCGCATGCATCGTCACGATGACGACGTCGGCGTTCGCTGCTGCCTTCTTGACGAGCCGGCGAGCTGTCGGGATGTCCGTCAGCTGCTGCGCCCAGGGGTACGGCGCGAAGCCGACGACGGCCACCTTGATCTCACCGACCTGCTGATAGGCGATCTGGCCGGGACGACCGGTGTGGGCGAGGCGCTGCTTGGCAAGCGCTGCAAGCGTCTGCGCCTGGCCGGAGGGGCCATAGTCGTACGCGTGGTTGTTCGCGACGTTCAGGATCGTAAACCCGGCCTTCTTCAACCAGGCAGCGTACGACGGCGGCGTCTGAAACGCGTAGCAATTGCTGCTACCCGACCCACACTTCGAGCCACCACCGGTCGAGAGCGTCCCTTCGAGGTTGCCGAGCACGACGTCACCGGCGAGGTCGGCCTTCACGCCGTTAAAGAACGAGCGGCCACCGTCGGGAGGAAGGTTCGGGGTCGAGCCCATTACGATGTCGCCGGTCGCAGCGATCGTGACGACGCCCGCAGGAGCCGTTCGAACCGGCTTCTTGACCGCTGCCGACGTCTTGACAACCCCCTGCTTCTCGAGTGCGGCCTGCACCTGCTCGGTGACCGGCTTCGGCGCGCCGTCGATGAGGAGCGTGAAGAGGAACCCGACGGCGAGCACGGCAGCGCACGCCCGCACGATCAGCGCGATGGGACGCACGCGAAGCGGCTAGTTGCGATTGCCGAGAAACATCAACGCGAAGTATGCGAGCTGCGAGAGTGCGGCGAGGGCTCCGGCGACATACGTCATTGCTGCCGCGCTGAGCACCTTGCTCACGCCCTGCTCCTCACCACCAGCGACGAGACCGAGCGAGTGGAGCTGCACCTTGGCGCGCTTCGACGCGTCGAACTCCACCGGGAGCGTCACGAGCTGGAAGAGCACAACGACCGCAAAGAGGACGATGGCGACCTGCGCAAGCCCGGCGATCTGGAGAAACACGCCGGCGAGGAGCAGGAGCATCCACGTCTGCGACGCGAACGCGACTGCGGGAAACATCGTGCTCCGAACCCTGAATGGGCCGTACGCCTTCTCGTGCTGAATGGCGTGGCCGACCTCGTGGGCAGCGATCGCAACCGATGCGACCGCGTTCCCGTCGTAGACGCCGGGCGAGAGGTTGACCGTACGGTTTCGCGGGTCGTAGTGGTCGGAAAGAGGCCCGCCCGGTGCCTGGTTGACGGGCACGCCGGAGAGGCCGTTGTGGTCGAGGATCATGCGCGCGACCTGCTCGCCCGTCATCCCGTTCGCGACCTGCACCTGCATCTGCCGGGCGACCGTCGTCTTCAGCCGATGCTGAATGACAAAGCCGAGAATCATCGGCGGGATCAGGAAGATGAAGTAGATGCCAAGATTTCCCATGACTGCGATGATACCAACCCACTGCATTGGACCAGATGGATTTCGGTCACCTCGGAGTACGCGCCGAGGCCTCGTTTTTTGGAATGTGGCTCGCGAGCTCGTTCGGCTCGAGGTCGCCGAACGATCCCTCGCATTGGCCTCAAAGCTCTTTGTTGCGGTGATTCCGCTTAGCATCATCATCAGCACGGTCGTGCCTGGAGGGGATATCGTCGGTGACAGTCTTGCCAACAGACATCGGCCTCGTGGGCGCCGGCGCCGAGGCCACGGTTAACCTATTTGCAACACAAGGCGAGATCCGCGGTGTCGCCTCCTTTGCGCAAAAGGGCGGATGTGTTACTTTCCGAAGTGAAGCGTTGCCCATCACGAGCGGTCGAGGGAACTGGCCCGACGAAACCGCCGCAACCGGGAGCGGTGCTGCGACAGGCTGTCCGTCAGGTGCGAACTCCAGCCGCGAGCCGGCCGTCCCGGGCGGTGAGCGGGAAGATGGAGAGCGTTGCGCCCGCCGCCGGCGGGAGCACTGAAGGCCCCGGGACAGGACGTCAAGGGGCCTTTGCCGTTCCCGGGACTCGACGGAAGGAGCATCAGATGAGCAATCACAGGCCGGAGACGATCGCCCTCCACGGTGGGCAGGTACCGGATCCGACGACGGGATCGCGCGCGGTTCCGATCTATCAGACGACCTCGTACGTCTTCGATGACACCCAGCACGCCGCGGATCTCTTCGCGCTCAAGGTGCCGGGGAACATCTACACGCGGATCATGAATCCGACCCAGGACGTCTTCGAGCAGCGCGTGACGCAACTCGAGGGCGGCATCGCGGCCGTCGCCACCGCGTCCGGCCAGTCGGCCGTCTCGTACTCCGTGCTCAACATCGCCCGCGCCGGCGACAACATCATCTCGGTCTCGACGCTCTACGGCGGCACGTACAACCTCTTCGCCCACACCCTCCCTCAGTACGGGATCGAGGTGCGCTTCGTGGATCCGGACGATCCCGGCGCCGTCGCCGCGCTGACCGACGAGAACACGAAGCTCGTCTTCGCCGAGACGATTGGCAACCCGAAGCTGAACGTGATCGACATCCGCGCCTGGGCCGACGCTGCGCACGCGGAGGGCCTCCCTCTGATCGTCGACAACACGGTGCCGACGCCGATCCTCGCTCGCGTCTTCGAGCAGGGCGCCGACATCGCCGTTCACTCGGCGACGAAGTACATCGGCGGCCACGGAACATCGATCGGCGGCATCGTCGTCGACTCGGGAAACTTCGACTGGACGGCGAACGCCGAGCGCTACCCGGGGCTGACGAAGCCGGATCCCTCGTACCACGGCGTCGTCTGGGCGGATGTTCTTGGGCCTGCCGCGTACATCGGTCGGGTCCGAACCGTGCTCCTGCGAAACCTCGGAGCAGCGGCCTCGCCATTTAACTCGTGGATGTTCATCCAGGGGCTCGAGACGCTGCCCTTGCGGATCGAGCGTCACTCGTCGAACGCGCTCGCGGTCGCCCGGCACCTGGAGGCGCACGACGCCGTCAACTGGGTGAACTACCCCGGGCTCGACTCGAACCCGTACAAGGAAGTCGCCGATCGCGTGCTCACCGGCGGGTACGGCGGGCTCGTCACGTTCGGCATCTCCGGCGGGCTCGAGGCAGGCAAGGCGTTCATCGAGAGCCTCGAGTTGTTCAGCCACCTCGCGAACATCGGGGATGCGAAGTCGCTCGCGATCCATAACGCTTCGACCACGCACTCGCAGTTGAACGAAGACGAGCTCGCGTCCTCCGGCGTGACGCAGGACACGGTGCGCCTGTCGATCGGGATCGAGAACGTCGCCGACCTCATCGAGGACCTCGACCAGGCACTCGTCAAGGCAGCGGTTCCCGCGGCGGTCTGATCGACGCCGTGCCGGGATCGGTAGGACACGTCGAGCCGCAGCGGGTCGTTCTCTTCACCGAGGACGACCCGCTCGTGCTCGAATCCGGGGCGACCCTCGGGCCGGTCGAGGTGCAGTACGAGACCTACGGTAGACTCGCGGCCGACGCCTCGAACGCCGTCTTCGTCTGCCACGCACTCACCGGCGATGCACATGCAGCAGGCCATCACGGGGACGCGAAGCGGCCCGGCTGGTGGGACACGTTGATCGGCCCCGGGAAGCCACTCGACACGGACTCGCTGTTCGTCATCTGTCCCAACCTGCTCGGCGGCTGCCAGGGAACGACGGGGCCTTCGTCGGTTGACCCGTCGGCCGGCAAGCCGTACGGGTTGCGGTTCCCCCACTTCACGGTCGCCGACCTCGTCACTGTTCACCGTCGCCTGCTCGCTCACCTCGGGATCGAGAAGCTGCACGGCGCGATCGGAGGCTCGCTCGGCGGCATGCAGGTGCTCCAGTGGGCTCTCGATCATCCGTCGGAGATCGAGAACGGGATCCTCGTCTGCGCCTCTGCGCGCCTGAGCGCACAGAACATCGCCTTCTCGGCGGTCGCACGTGCGTCGATCACGGGTGACGAGCACTTCGCCGGCGGCGACTACTACGCGACCGGGGAGAAGCCCCGCGTCGGCCTCTCGATTGCGCGGATGATGGCGCACATCACCTACGTCTCCGAGGAGAGCCTCCGCCACAAGTTCGGGCGCGATCGCATCGGCGAGCAGCCGACGTTCGATATCGATTTCCAGGTCGAGAGTTACCTCGAGCATCAGGGCCAGACGTTCCTCGACCGTTTCGACGCGAACTCGTACCTCTATCTCACCCGCGTGATGGACTACTTCGATCCGTTTGCTGACGAAGCGGCAGCGATCGCCCGCCTCGGGGAGGTGCGCACGCGGTTCCTCGTCGTCTCGTTCGACACGGACTGGCGCTTCCCGACGGCCCACTCGACGGAGATAGCTCGCGTGCTCGCGCTGGCGGGCTGCGATGTCCTCCAGGAAGCGGTCGCCTCACCCTGGGGGCACGACTCCTTCCTGCTCGAGGTGCCCCGCTACCACGAGCTCGTGGCTGCACATCTCTCGAGCAGCACGTCACTTGTATTTTTGAAGTAATGTTGCTATATAGAGGGAAGTGTTAGCCATCACGAGCGGTTGAGGGACCTGGCCCGACGAAACCGCCGCAACCGGGAGCAGTGCTGAAACAGGCTGTCCGTCAGGTGCGAACTCCAGCCGCGCGTCGCCCACCCGGGGCGGCTACCGGGAAGATGGCAAAGCGCAGGTGCCGTCGGCACCGCCCAGGGCTCCGGGATCGGGGCCCTTTGTCGTTTCCGGGGGCAAGGAGAAACCGAGTGGCTGAGGGCACGCGCACACTGAAGGAGGCGCCGACGCTCGAGCTCGTGCTGAAGCGGAACCCGGTCGAGCGGCTGAAGCGCGAGAAGAGCCCGCTCGCGATGCTGGGCGAGCTTCCGGCGCTGATCGCGACCGGGTACGCCGACGTCGACGAGGAGGATCTCGTCCGGCTCAAGTGGTGGGGGGCCTACCACGACAAGCCGAAGATCGGGACGTTCATGCTGCGGATCAAGCTCCCGGCGGGCCGGATCACGCCCGAGCAACTCCGCACGATCGGTGAGCTCTCGAACGAGCATGGCCGCGGTGCGGGTGAGCTGACGACACGACAGACGATCCAGCTGCACTACCTCGAGCTCGGCTCGCTGCCGACGGTGTTCGACCGGCTGCGTGACACGGGTCTGACGACCGTGGGCGCCTGCGGCGACGCGGTGCGCAACCTCACCGGCTGCCCGCTCGCGGGTCTTGCTCATGACGAGCTGTTCGACGTGACGGCGCTGCACGCCGAGGTGACGGAGTTCTTTTATGGCAATCCCGACTATTCCGACCTGCCTCGCAAGCACAAGATCTCTATCTCCGCCTGCGCCCATCGCTGCAATGCACCGGAGATCAACTGCGTCTCGCTCGTCGGCGTGATCCGCGAAGGCGAGCGTGGTTTCGCGGTGCTCGTCGGCGGCGGGTTGTCATCCGTACCGCGGATCGCTCGTGACCTCGGAGTGTGGATCCGCGAGGACGAGGCGATGCCGGTGATGCGAGCCCTCCTCGATGCCTGGAAGGAGGATCTGCGCTATCGACTCTCGCGGGTCAAAGCGCGGATGAAGTTCATGGTCGACGACCGGGGGCCGGAAGGGATGCGAGTAGAGGTCGAGCGACGGCTCGGCTATGCGCTTCCCGATTTCACGCTCGAGCCTCTCGACCACGAACCGGCCGATCACATGGGCGTCGACGTCGAGCATGATCCTGACCTGCGCACGGTCGGCGCTCCGGTTCACCTCGGGCTGATCTCCGGCGATCAGATGCTCTCCGTCGCAGACCTGGCAGCACGTCAGGGTCGGGACGTCCGCCTGACGCGGCAGCAGAACCTCGTCGTCACCGGAATCCGAAACGTCGACATCGCCACGCAGGCTCTCGGTGAGATCGGGTTCCCGGTCGACGCGAACCGCCTGCGATCGAACGCGATCGGCTGCACGGGCGAGCCGCACTGCAACTTCGCCGTCGCCGAGACGAAAGGGCGACTCGGGGGCCTCATCGAGCACCTCGAGCAACGCTTCGGAAACAGCGTCTCCGAATTGCGCCTCCACCTCGACGGCTGCCCTCACGCATGTGGGCAGCACTGGGTCGGCGACCTCGGCTTCCAGGGCACGACGGTGCGCGACGCCGAGGGCAAGAGACGCCAGGGCTACGACGTCCTGCTGCGCGGTGCGCTCGGCCCAGTGGCGGCAATCGGCCGCCCCGTGTTTCGCCGCGTGCCGTCCGAGGAGCTCGACGAGACCGTCGAGCGGCTGATCGTCTCATGGCTTGACGGCCGGAGCCCAGGTGAGAGCTTCCGCGCGTTCTGTGACCGCAAAACCGACGACGAGCTCGGCGTCCTGATCGGGCGCGAACCGGCCCGATCACGCCGCGATGCCAAGGCAACCGACGAGGAGGCAGCATGAGCAGCATCGACCTGATCGACGACCTGGAGGCGGGCGAGCTCTCGGTCGAGTTCGAGGGGCTCGAGCCGGAGGACGTCCTCGCCTGGGCGCTCGAGCGCTTCGGCGACGGGCTCGCGATCTCGACCGCCTTCCAGGAAGGCGACGTAACCCTGATCGACATGGCCTACAAGCTCGACCCCAAGGTTCAGATCTTCTCGGTCGACACGGGGCGGCTCCCGGAGGAGACGCACCTGCTGATCGAGA
>JBKJVI010000134.1:0-11628 GCA_046590225.1 Gaiella sp.
TGCCCGTCGACGACCGCTTCGACGCCGAGCCCACTTCGGTTCTTGAAACCGTCTGCCGCATCGAGCGCTCCGACCTCGGAGCGGGCGAACGTCGCGATCGCCTGCGCAATCGGGTGCTCGCTCGCATCCTCAGCGGAGCCTGCAAGTCGAACGAGGGTGCTCCGGTCGACGCCGTCGGCGGCAACAGCATCGGTGACCCACATCTTCCCTTCGGTCACGGTTCCCGTCTTGTCGAGAACGATCGTCGTGATCTGCCTCGTCTGCTCGAGGATCTCGGGGCCCTTGATCAAGATGCCGAGCTGGGCGCCGCGTCCGGTGCCGACCATCAACGCGGTCGGCGTCGCGAGACCGAGCGCGCAGGGGCACGCGATGATCAGAACGGCAACCGCGGCGGTGAATGCGGCGGCTGCATCCCCCGTCAGCAGGAGCCAACCCACGAGCGTCGCGAGCGAGATGCCGATCACGACGGGGACGAAGACGGCGGAGACGCGGTCGACGAGGCGCTGAATCGGCGCCTTGCCCGCCTGCGCCTCGGAGACGAGGCGGGCGATCTGCGCCAGAGCCGTGTCGGCACCGACCTTTGTCGCCTCGACGACGAGACGGCCGGAGACGTTGATCGTGGCGCCCGCCACCTCGGCTCCTGCTCCCACCTCGACCGGCACCGGCTCACCTGTGAGCATCGACTGGTCTACCGCGGAGAACCCTTCGATCACCAGCCCGTCCGTCGCGAGCTTCTCACCGGGCCGCACGACGAACCGATCTCCGACCACGAGCTCGTCGATCGGCACGAGCACCTCCTCGCCGTTGCGCAGGACGCGGGCATCCTTGGCACCGAGCTCGAGCAGAGCGCGAATTGCCTCTCCGGAGCGACTGCGCGCACCGGCCTCCAGGTAACGTCCGAGCAGAATCAACGTCGTGATCACACCGGCGACTTCGAAGTACGTGTGCGCGTGAATCCCGGCGACGAGCACGACCGTCGAGGAGCCCCACGCTGCCAGCGTGCCAACGGAGATCAGCGTGTCCATCGTCGCCGCACCGTGGCGCGCGTTCAGGAATGCCGCGCGATGGAATGTCCAGCCGGCCCAGGCTACGACCGGCGTCGAGAGGGCCAGAGCGACCCACTCCCACCCGTCGAACTGCAACGGCGGCACCATCGCGAGCAGCGCGAGCGGCACGCTCAGCACGGCCGCCGTGACGAGACGCACCTTCAACGCGCCGGCCCGGTCTGTCTCGGCTGCGTCGCCCGGCAGGGCCACGTGGTAGCCCGCCGCCTCGACTGCGGCAAAGAGATCATCGACACTGACCGCGCTCGGGTCGTAGGTCACCGCCGCCTGGTCCGTGGCGTAGTTGACCGTCGCTTCGACGCCTTCGAGCTTGTTCAGCTTGCGCTCAATCCGGGTCGCACACGAGGCGCAGGTCATGCCCTCCAGATCGAGGCGTACCTTCTCGGCCTGCTCGGTCGCAACCGCCGTCATGCGGCCTCGTACCCGGCTTCCTCGATCGCTGCCCGGATCGCCGCGTCGTCGAGATCCTGGCCCGTCACCTCGACGCGCTTGCTCTCGAGGTCGACAACGACAGCCTCGACGCCTGCGACTGCCGAGATCTCCTTCGTGACGGCGGCCTCACAGTGACCACAGCTCATGTCGGGGACGCTGTACTCAACGGACTCCATTTTCGATCCTTTCGGTTGACAATTCCACCACTATACCCCCTCAGGGTATTTTGGGGTTGTGGAGATCCTGTGAAGGGCGAGCGAGGCTCTCGGCCGGTTCCTCGCCAGGCTGATGTGAGACGGGCGATCCCCCCGTTGCCTCCGACGCAGGGCGGAGCAATCACATCGCAGCCACGGCCACGGCAGCTGCGACGGCCGCGTTTACCTTGAGCCCGAGCGACAGTCGGCTGGTCATCTGATCGCCCGCGGCGGTGCCGAGCAGCGCACCCATGACCGCGACACCGACCGCCAGACCAACCGTCCGCGACTCGCTGACGATCGCCCCCGCAAGTCCCTGGCGCGAGAAGGGGAGCTCTGCGAGCGCGACGGACGTCACGGGCGTAGCGGTCAGCGCGACTCCGAGCCCCGCGACGGAGAGGCCGAGCACGATGCCGGCGATGCCGAGTCCGTCGTCGAGCTTCGAGAGCAGGATCATCGCGACCGAGAGCAGCGCCATCCCGACCGCCGAAAGCGTACGTGCCGTGAACCGGCCGCCGACGATTCCAGCCAGCGGCGACCCGACGGCGATCACCAGCGTCATCGGGAGAAAGGCCGCGCCCGTCCCGAGCACGCCGTATCCTGCGACCGACTGCAGATACAGCGAGATGAAGAAGAAGAGGCTGCACATCGCCGCAGTCGAGAGCAGTCCGACGACGGACGCACCGACGAGCGGGCGCGATCCGAACACCGTGAGCGGAACGACCGGATCAGCTGCGCGAGCCTCGATGGCGACGAAGAGCGCGGCCGATGCCATGGCGCCCAGGGCGAGGGTGACGACGACCGGAGACAGCCAGCCGTCGCCGTTGCCGCGGGTCAAGGCCAGCAGGCCGAAGAGCAGAGCCGCTCCTGCTGCCGCGGCACCGGTGATGTCGAGGCGCCCCCGGGCCGGCCGCAACGGTGTCGTGGTCGACCCCGCCAGGGCGACGCCGATGAGGAGCGCGCCCAGAGGCAGGTTGAGCAGAAACAGGCCGCTCCACCCGACGTACACGACGATCACGGCGCCGATGAGTGGGCCGGCGCCGAGGCCAATGGCCGAGATTCCCGCCCAGGTGCCGATTGCAACTCCCCGCCGTGCTGCCGGAAACAGCGCGCTGATCGCGGCGAGGCTCGCAGGCGCCACGAACGCGGCACCCATGCCCTGCACAGCCCGAGCCGCGATGAGAACCGTGCCGCCGTCTGCGAGGCCGGCTGGAATGCTGGCGAGCGTGAACAGCGTCAGCCCGGCAATGAGCGCACGGCGAGCGCCAAAGCGGTCGACGATCTTACCGGCGAGCAGGAGGACGGTCGCGAGACCGAGCGTGTACGCGTTCAGCGTCCATTCGAGCTCGCTGAGGTCGAGGCGCAGGTCGCGTTGCAGCGATGGGAGAGCAACGGCCACCGCCGAGTCGTCGAAGACGACGAGAAAGGAGGCGACCGAGAGGGCGGCGAGCATTGTTGCCTGGCTGAGACGCCGAGGCGTGGGAGCGACCCTCCGGCGAGCGAGGGCGGCGATCATCGTCGCCGCCCTCCGATCGGAAGTCCGGTCAAGCCGGCGTACCGGTCTTGCGGTGGTCATGTCGCGAGCTCGAGCTATGACCGGCGTTGCCGCAGCCGCCGTGCGCCTGCTGGGCCTCGGCGACCGGCGTTTCCGGATCGGACGCGATAGCTCTTTGCTGTTCGTCAGAGGATCCGTGACCGTGCCCTCCGCTGCCGCGGTGCATGAAGAACATGGACAGCGGGCAGGCGAGGAGGAGGAGCAGAAGGATGAGAGTGGTTGCGCTCAAGGCACACCGCCTTTCGTTGTGGGTACCTCGAGCTTGGCGCGTGAAGGTGAAGGGCACGTGAACGTGGTCTGCCGTTGGCATGAATTGAGGCGGGCACGATCACCTCCCGTGGCGCGGCCCCGGGGATGGCAGCGACGGCGACTCTTCATGCGACCACCACATCACGTTCCTATCGTCCGCCTAGAATGAGATGGATGCGACTCTCCCTCGCCCTTGTCACGCTCGGTGCGGCCGCTCTCGTGGCGACGGAGACCGCAACGCCCGGCTCTGCGGTTGCTCCGTCGACGCTGCTCGCGCCAGCGTCGTTCGCGAAGGCGGTGCAGACTCCGGGAACCGTGACGATCAACGTTCACATTCCGGATGCCGGCTCCATTCGCGGCACTGATCTCAGCATCCCGTTCGATCGGATCGGCAACGCGAAGGCTCGCCTCCCTGCGAGGTCGACCCGCCTCGCGGTGTATTGCCGGAGCGGCACGATGAGCGCGGTCGCGGTCGTCACGCTGCAAAAGCTCGGCTTCACGCGCATCGTCGAGCTCCGGGGCGGCATGAACGCCTGGAAGCAGACCGGCCGTACGCTCATTCCCTCGAAACGGGGGTAACGACCTGACATGGACGCTGCTACGCCATCACCATTGTCGGCCACTCGGTCCATCCGGAGGCGAACCGCACGCGCAGCCGGCACGCTGTTGATCATCGGAGGCCTCGCCCTTCTCAGCTGGACATTCGTCGTCTGGCAATGGAACGACCCCTTCACATCGCTCTATACGCGCTGGGAGCAGCGCAACACCATGCGACCGGGAGATCGCATCACGCTGAAGATGCCGTACGGGACCTTCGAGTACGCGGTCACCGGACACACCATCGTCGACGCCTCCGACCTCTCGGTCCTCAAGTCCCGCGGGCGCGAGCAGATCGCGCTCCAGGCCTGTCACCCGCGCTTCTTCGCGACGCAGCGGTACATCGTGTGGGCGAAGCCCGTCCGGGTGACACCGAACGGCGGCCAACCTTACCGGCCGGTCGCGCGTACCAGCCTGTCCGACTAGCACCGGCGGCTGCCGGACCGCATCAGGATCGTACGGTCGGTACCGGCTGAGGGCCAAGATGCGGGAAGAAGCGTGGTGTCCGCGCCGCGTAGCGGGTTGCCCTTCCAACCGATCAGGTCGGTCCACAGATGTCCCGAATCGTGTGACAGGTCGACGCCGGGAATCAAGCCGCCGAGCGGACCGGTGAGCAGGTAGATCGTCAGCGGGTAGCCGTACATCTCCGTGAACAGTGCGATCACGAAGGCGGAGAACCCGCCCAGCACCCGCCAGTCGCGCCTCGACTGCGGATGGAAGAAGCTGGCCGCAAAGACGATGAACACGAGCGAGTTGACCACCACCAGAACCCAGAGTCCGTAGCCGTAGTCGTCCATCACGTGCTGCTTTCCGTCGAGCGTTCCCGCGGCCGCGTCGAGCTTGAGACCGGGCCGACGCTCTCAGTGGTGCCCTTCATGGCCGCCTCCCTGTTGCTCGATCGACGGCTCACCCGAGCCGCCGTCACCCGAGATCGCTGGCCCGATCACGAAGCTCGAGAGCGAGAACATCGCCGCGAAGACCACGAGCGCGATCGCCGGCGCCTTCCACGTGGCAAAGCGCCGATACAGGCGGCGCAGGAACGGGATCGCAGCAACGAAGCCCACCACCGCAAACAGTGCCCTGCCGGTGGAGCCGGCGAGAATCGCGGCGCCGGCGAGTGGGCCAACATGATGGAGAACGTGCGGCAGGAGCCCGATGAAGGCGCCCCAGGCAGCGACGAGCACGCCCAGCAGGCGCTCGATTGGCGAGCGCCGCTCGGCAATCGCGACAGCCGTCATCGATCTCTCCCCCGACCGTGGTCTCGTTGCGCGAGACTCACTGCTGCGTACACGACCGCCCCTGTGACGATCAGCCAGAGGCCCATCCCGAGCGTCATCCAGAGCCAGTCGCCAGCATCATGGCCGTACATGTCGATCGCCTCCACCTCGGTCGGAAATGCCTTTCATTCCGACTCTAGCGCGCGGCGCTGAAGATCCTGTGAAGGCGATCTGCGTTTCCCGTGAAGGACAACCGGATCAGAGCAGGCTGCGAACGGCGCGAGCAATGACAACGTCTTCGCCCGACGGGATGACGTACACGCGGACGCTCGCGCCGGAGAGGCTGATCTCGGTATCACCGACGACCGCGCTGTTGCGTCTCTCGTCAACGGTGACACCGAGGAAGCCGAGCCGCCGGCAGATCGCGGCCCGGATGCCAATCGAGTGCTCGCCGACGCCGGCGGTGAAGACGAGTGCGTCGAGGCCGCCGAGCGCCGTGGCCATGGCGGCAACCGACTGCGCGACACGGTAGGAGTAGACGTCCAGCGCCAGCAGCGCCGGCGGCGAACCGTCCGCTTCGATCACCTCGATGTCCCCGGTGCCGGCGAGCGCCGTCAAGCCGGATTCGTGCTCGAGCGCGTGGTCGAGCTCCTCCAGCGAGACTCCGTGGTGGAGCAGGTAGAGCAGGGAGCCGGGGTCGAGCGAGCCGGCGCGCGTCGCCATCGGCACGCCCTCGAGCGGAGTGAAACCCATCGTGGTGTCGACGGAGCGTCCGTCGCGAACAGCGGTCACCGACGAGCCGCCACCGAGGTGGCAGACAACGAGGCGCGGAACGGGTACGCGAGCGGCGGCCCACTCGACCGACAGACCATGGAAGCCATAGCGGCGGATCCCGCGCTCGCGGTAGCGGGTGGGCAGGAGGTACGTCCTGGCGATCTCGGGCAGGGTCCGGTGGAAGGCCGTATCGAAGACGGCGACGTGCGGCACGTCCGGCAGCGCGGCCCTCGCCGCCTCGATCGCGTCAACGGCCGGCGCGTTGTGGAGGGGCGCGAGCTCGATCAGCCGAACCACTTCGGCAAGCACGTCGTCGTCGAGCAGCGTTGGCCCGACGAAGCGATCGCCGCCGTGGACAACGCGGTGACCGACACCGGAAACGCGAGGAGCCGCCTCCAGTGACTCGAGCGGCTGCGACACGTCGTCCCGATCGACCACGCTCAACTTGAGGCTCGTCGAGCCGGCGTTGACGACGAGGATGTCACCGTTCAATAGGCCACGTCCAGTCGCGGATCTCGGGCTCGTCGTCGCCGTTTGCGCGGGTGTAGGCACGAGCGGCCAGGCGCCGCTCCTGCATCTGCTGGCGGAGATGCCCCGCGGAGTCCGCGAGACCGGGGACGCGGTCGATGACATCGATCACGAGGTGAAAGCGGTCGAGGTCGTTGAGCATCACGATGTCGAACGGGGTCGTCGTCGTTCCCTCTTCCTTGTAGCCGCGCACATGCAGGTTGCCGTGGTTCGTCCGACGGTACGTGAGCCGGTGAATCAGCCACGGGTAGCCGTGGTAGGCGAAGATGATCGGTTTCGAGGACGTGAACAGTGAGTCGAACTCGGCGTCGGACATCCCGTGTGGATGCTCGCTGTCCGGCTGCAGGCGCATGAGATCGACCACGTTGACGACGCGTACCTTGAGTTCTGGCAGGTGCTCCCGAAGGAGCGCGGTCGCCGCCAACGTCTCCAGCGTCGGGACATCTCCGCAACACCCCATGACGACATCCGGTTCACCGCCCTCGTCGTTCGAGGCCCAGTCCCAGATGCCGACACCGCGCTCGCAATGGCTGATCGCGTCGTCCATCGCAAGGTAGTTCAGCGCCGGCTGCTTGCCGGCGACGATGACGTTGACGTAGTCGCGCGAGCGCAGGCAGTGGTCGGCGACGGAGAGCAGCGTGTTCGCATCTGGCGGCAGGTACACACGGATCACCTCTGCCTTCTTGTTCACGACGTGGTCGATGAAGCCGGGGTCCTGGTGCGAGAAGCCGTTGTGGTCTTGACGCCAGACGTGTGACGTGAGCAGGTAGTTGAGCGAAGCAACAGGACGCCGCCACGGAATCTGGCTTGTGACCTTGAGCCATTTGGCGTGCTGGTTGAACATCGAGTCGACGATGTGGATGAAGGCCTCGTAGCAGCTGAAGAGGCCGTGACGCCCGGTCAACAGGTAGCCCTCGAGCCAGCCCTGGCACTGATGCTCCGACAGGACTTCCATCACCCGGCCGTCGGGTGCGAGGCCGACGTCGGTCGGTTCACGCCCGGCATCCCAGGCACGGCTCGTCACGGCGAAGACGTCTCCGAGCCGGTTCGACGCCGTCTCGTCCGGGCCGAAGAGGCGGAACGTCTTCGGGTTCCGGGCGATGACGTCACGCAGGAAGCCGCCGAGCACGCGCGTCGCCTCACTCGCTCCCGTGCCCGGCGCCTCGACGTCGACCGCGTAGTCGCGGTAGTCCGGCAGCCGAAGGTCGACGAGGAGCGCACCACCGTTTGCGTGCGGGTTCGCGCTCATCCGCCGCTCACCCGTGGGTGCCAGGGCGCGTAGATCCGGGCGGAGACTCCCGCGTTCGTCGAACAACTCGGCGGGCCGGTAGCTGCGCATCCACTCCTCGAGGATCTTCCGGTGCTCGGCGTCCTCGCGGGCGGCGCCCACCGGCACCTGGTGCGAGCGCCACGTCCCCTCGACCTGCACCCCGTCGACCTCGCGTGGCCCTGTCCAGCCCTTCGGCGTCCTCAAGATCAGCATCGGCCACCGCGGGCGTTCCGTCGCGCGTCCGTCGCGCGCGGCCTTCTGAAACGAGCGGATGTCGTCGAGGGCGTCGTCGAGCGCCGCGGCAAAGCGCTGATGAGCGGCTGCGGGCGGCTCGTCCAGCTCGCTGCTCACGATCAGCGGCCGCCAGCCGTAGCCCTCGAAGAGGGCGACGAGCTCGCGCTCCGGGATGCGTGCGAGCACCGTCGGACTCGCGATCTTGTAGCCATTCAGGTGGAGAATCGGCAGCACCGCGCCGTCGGTGACGGGATTGAGGAACTTGTTCGAGTGCCAGCTGGTGGCCATCGGCCCTGTCTCGGCTTCGCCGTCACCGACGACGCAGGCCACGAGAAGATCGGGATTGTCAAAGGCGGCGCCGAAGGCGTGCGACAGGGCGTAGCCGAGCTCGCCCCCCTCATGGATCGAGCCCGGCGTCTCGGGCGCAACGTGCGACGGGATGCCGCCGGGGAACGAGAACTGACGAAAGAGCGCGCATAGGCCTGCCTCGTCGTCGGAGATCTGTGGGTAGAGCTCGGAGTAGGTACCTTCGAGATAGGCGTTTGCGACCAGGCCGGGACCGCCGTGGCCGGGGCCGGTGACGTAGATCGCCGACAGGTCACGACCCTTGATCGCCCGGTTCAGATGCGCGTAGGCGAAGTTGAGGCCGGGCGTCGTCCCGAAATGCCCCAGCAGGCGCGACTTCACATGCTCCGCCTGCAACGGCTCCTTGAGAAGCGGATTGTCGAGCAGGTAAATCTGGCCAACCGAGAGATAGTTCGCAGCGCGCCAGTAGGCGTCGATCAGCTCGAGCTCGTCGCCCGCGAGGGGGCCAGACCCTCTCTCGGTACTCGTCTTGGTGTCGTTACGGGTTTCGGTCATCGCTGCCTCCGTTGTCGTCGACACGGGTCATTCTGCCCCAGGTGCATCAGCGCCGACGCGATCTCCGGCCGTGGCTGAGCGCCGCACCGACGAGTCCGCCGGCGAGGCCGGCGGTGAGAACGCCGACGAGCCCGAGGCCGCGCGGAGCCGGCGGAGGGACGGCGACCTCGCTCCCTCCACTCCGCATCCGGGCAACGAGCTCGGGCAGGAGATCGGGCAGCTCGAGGGCGAGCTCGAGGTAGTCGAAGCGGTTTCGTTTCCACGCGTCCTCGAGGGTGTGCGGGTCGAGCAGGAGCGAGCGCCGAAGCTCGGGCAGGTACGGGCGGGCCAGATCGGCGAGCGTCAGCTCGGGGTCGATCACGTTGGCCGTCGACTCGACGGTGACGAGCGCACGAGCGAGCAGCATCAGCTGGCGGGGGAAGACGACGCCGTAGTGGGCGCCGAGCGCGAGCTCGCGAAGCAAGAGCCGTGCGATCGAGAAGCGAGTCGAGGTGGAGCTGTACCACTCGCCGACGAGATCGCCGAGCCCGGCGCGAAAGCCGTCGGGATCGGCGCCCGGAGCGAGGGTTGAAAGGTGGAGAAGTTGCTCGGCGACTTGCTCGTAGTCCCCCTCGACGAGGCTCCAGAAGACGAACGCCATCCGGCGGCGCTCACGCGGAGAGAGCCGACCGAACATGCCGAAGTCGAGGAAAGCGACACGGTCGCCCGGGAGGAAGAGCACGTTGCCCGGGTGGGGATCGGCGTGGAAGAGCCCGAACTCGAAGATCTGGCGGAACATCGCGCGCGCTCCCACGCCGAGCAGCACGCCGGGATCGAGGCCCTGCTGCTCGAGCTCGACGCCCGGCGCCGGCCGCGCCCCTTCGACGAGATCCATCGTCAGAACCCGGGCCGTCGTCCGTTCCCAGTCGACCTCTGGGACGAAGACGGCCGCGTCGTCCGCGAAGAGCTCGCGCACACGCTGCGCCGTGCGTGCCTCGAGCCGGAAATCGAGCTCGCGGTGCGTGTAGGCGGCAAACTCTGCCGCGGCGACGGTAGGGCGGAACGAGAGGCTGGCACCGCGGCGGCGCTCGAGCCGCCGGGCCAGGAACGCGACGAGCTCGAGATCGTTCTCCACCTGCTCGGCGATGCCCGGCCGCTGCACCTTGACGGCAACGGGGCGCCCGTCGGGAAGAAGCGCGCGGTAGACCTGGGAGAGCGAGGCAGCGCCGATCGGCTCCGGATCGAATTCAGCGAACAGGCGCGACAGAGGTGCTCCAAGCTCCTGTTCGATCAGGCGCTCCGCCTCGGCGGCGGGAAAGGGCGCAACGGAGTCGTACAGCGAGGCAAGCGCCTCTGCGTACTCGAGCGGCACGTAGTCAGGGCGCATCGCGAGCATCTGCCCCGCCTTGACGAAGGTAGGACCGAGACGCTCGAGCACTTCCCGCAGCCGCTCGGGCAGCGGTACGTCCATCGCGACGTGATGGTCACACTCGCGTAGACCAGTGGAACAGACGAGCCGGCAGCTGAGGGAGACGCAGCTCTCGAGCCCGGCCGCATCGACGAGCCAGCGGAAGCCGCTCGCCCAGAGGATGGTGGCGATCTCGCCGGCGCGGCGGAGCTGCGCGCGTCTCGTCGCAACGGGGGCGCCCGGCCCGGCGGCCGCCGCTTCGGCCTGGCTCACCTGCCTCTGCATCACTCGACGACAGAGCCGCGGTGCATGACCATCCGGCGCGACACTCCCCGGCTTCTCCACGAGGCCGACTCGAGTTCGACGGGTATCAACTCGCCGTCTGACCGCTTGACGCTCCCTCTGGCACCAGACGAATCATTGTTCACTCGCTGCAGTGACCACAAGGCGACCGTGAAGGATACCCATCGCGCACGTGAACTCGTATGTGCCCGGCGGACGAGCCGGGAGATCGACGGTCACCACCTGACCTGCCGGCAGCATCGCGCTCTTCCCGAAGGCCGGAAAGAGGACGCGTTCCGAGCAAGCCGCTGTCTCCTCGCGGAGGAAGACGAGCCGGATTGGCTTGCCTGCCTCGGCATGGACGACGTCGGGGAAGTAGCCGCCGCTGACGCGCACGAGCGTCTCGCCGGGGGTCACGCCCACGGGAACTGCATGGATCCGGCTGCGTCTGCGGGTCGAGAGCACCGTTATCGCCTCTCACCTCCTCCTCTCGTCGTCGTACGATCGCGCGTCGGTGTGCAGAATCCGTGAAGACGCCGGGCTGAACCGCAGTAGCCCCGGGCGCGAACGAGCGGTGAGCGACCACTATGTCCTCTAGGTTCGAGCAGACCCGAGCTCTGACGCGGGCGACGTCCGGCCTGACGGTCGGTCGACGGCAGAGAGAGTGATCCGGAATGTGGCTCCTTCGCCGAGGATGCTGTCGACGTCGATTCGCCCGTCATGAGCTCGCACCAGCTCGCGGACGATCGCGAGCCCGATCCCCGTCCCTCCCGTTGCCGGCGAACGCGATCGGTCGCCGCGCCAGAAACGCGTGAAGATGTGCTGGAGATCGTGGGGGGCGATGCCCCGCCCCGTGTCTGCAACATCGAGGATCGCGTACTGACCGACGCGACGGACCTGCACCTTCACGACGCCCCCGCTGCCGGTGTAGCGGAGCGCATTCGAGAGGAGATTGGAGACGACCTGGTCGAGCCGGTCGCGGTT
>JBKJVI010000163.1:0-4290 GCA_046590225.1 Gaiella sp.
GATCCATCGATAAACGTCGTCTCGACGCTTCTGGTGGCGATCACGCTCGCGCTCTGGGCCATCGCGTTCATCTTCGTTCTTCGGGCCGCACGAGGCAGAGCACGGCGCGCCGACGCACTCCTCCTCGAGGGATCCGCATGAGCGCGCAGGTACGTCTGTCGCTCGAGGGCGTGACCCATCGCTTCGGCAAGGTCACAGCACTCGATTCCGTGAACCTCGCGATCGAGGAAGGCGAGCTCGTCACCCTGCTCGGGCCGTCGGGTTGCGGCAAGACGACACTCCTGCGGATCATCGCCGGCTTCGTCCTCCCGACCGAGGGACGCGTGGTCGTCGAAGGCCAGGACGTGACGCGAGTCCCACCGCACAAGCGGCCCGTCAACATGGTGTTCCAACGGGCCGCGCTGTTCCCGCACCTCGACGTGCGCGCAAACATCGCGTTCGGCCTACAGGTCGCCGGCATTCGTGGGGCAGAGGCCGACGAGCGCATCGCCGAGGCGCTGCGACTCGTACGCCTCGAAGGCTACGAGCGGCGACGCGGACACGAGCTCTCCGGCGGGCAGATGCAGCGGGTTGCGCTCGCCCGCGCACTCGTCAACCGTCCGAGGGTGCTACTCCTCGACGAGCCGTTGTCGGCGCTCGACCTGAAGATCAGGTTGGAGATGGAGGTCGAGCTCCGGCGCTTGCACCGCGAGACCGGAGCCACGTTTGTCTATGTCACACACGATCAGCGTGAAGCCCTCGCCCTCTCGGACCGGATCGTCGTCTTCAACAACGGCCAGATCGAGCAGGTCGGTGCGCCGGACGAGATCTACCACGAGCCAGCGTCACCGTTCGCGGCTCGATTCGTCGGTGATGCGAATGTCGTTGCTGCGAAGGTCGTGAGTATCGAGGGAGGCAGCGCGACCGTCACGGTGGGCTCGCACCGGCTGGCTGTACCGAGCGGTAGCGACGTTCCGGTCGGCGACGCGTGGCTCGTCCTCAGGCCCGAGGTCGTGAGAGTTTCCGCAGCAGGGAGCGACGGCCTGCCGGGCACCGTGCTCGACGCGGCGTTCCGGGGCACGGGGCACTCCTACCGCATCGCCGTCGACGGGATCGCGGATCCGATGAAGGCCGAGATGGCCGCCGAGCATGGCGGACCGTTTGCGGTCGGAGACACCGTGTTCGTGCAGTGGGCGAGTTCGGCGTGCAGGCTGATCCCGGGCGGCGTGAGCTCCGCCGCCGACGCGCAGACCGTCGAGGGAGTCGCACGCTGATGGCGGGAACCGGGGAAGCATCGGTCCAGGTCGTCGTCAAAGTCGGCGCGCTCCTCGACCGGCTTGCCACGGGTGGGGAAGCGAGCGCCAGCGAGCTCTCCGACCAGATGGGCGAGCCCCGGAGCACGGTCTACCGGTTGCTCGCGACGTTGCAACAACTCGAGATGGTCGAGCCGGGTGTGAACCGCGGCACCTATCGGCTCGGGCTGGCCCACCTTCGACTCGGTGCCGCGGTTGCCGCCGGATTCGACGAGCGCGCTGCCGCACTGCCGGTACTCGAGCGGCTCCACGCAGCAACGGGCGAAACGGTGTTCCTGTGCGTGCGCCGCGGGAACGAAGCGGTCTGCATCGAACGGCTCGACGGGGAGCGGGTGCAGTCGCTTGCACTTCGACTCGGCGGATCGTTACCGCTGCACGTCGGCGCCGCACCGAAGGCGCTCCTCGCATTCGAGTCACGGGAGCAATGGCAGGACTACGTCGCAGCCGGAAAGCTGGAGGCATTCACGCCCGCCACGCCCGTCGCGGCGGCCGCCCTGTTCGCAGATCTCACCGAGATCCGGAATCGCGGCTACTCCGTTTCGGACGAAGACGTCACGGAGGGGATCGCTGCGCTCGGGGCGCCGATCTTCGACCATCGGGGGGCGGTCTGCGCGGCCTTGTCGATCAGCGGCGTGCGATCGGCGATCCTCGGCGACGACGCCGCCGACTTGAGGGAGAGCATCGTCGAGGGTGCCCGGGATATCTCACGAACACTCGGCTATACAGGAGGATCGAACGATGGCTAGCGACCTGCCGCTCGCGATTCGGAAGGAGAACGGGCGCCTGTTCACGGCGCTCGGAGCCCCGGTCTACCGGCTCGTCCACCCTCTCACGGTTGGCTCGGATCGGCTCGGGGTCTCGATGTGCGAGATGGCACCGGGCGACGAGGTTCGCCGGCATTCGCACGATTACGAGGAGGCGTACTACGTTGTCGAGGGTACCGGCGTGATGACGCTCGAGGGGGAAGGCGAGATCCGGCTCGAGCCCGATCTCGCCGTCTACGTCCCACCGGGGCGGGTGCACGGGCAGCGTAACGACGGAGATGGCCCGCTCCGGATCCTCTGCGCGCTCTCGCCGCCCCCGGTAGAGGGCGATCCGCCACGGTTCGCGGAGGACGTGGGATGACTGCGGCCGGCGCCGTCACAGCGGCCGACGTCGAGCTCGTGACCGAGAAAGCGCTCCTGTCGCGCGAGGAGACGATCCGCCTGATCCAGATCGCGAAGGTCGGGCACTTCGCGTCGGCGTTTTCCTGCGCCGAGATCCTGGCGGCGTTGTACTACGGCGTCATGCGCCTTCGGCACGGCGAGCCTGACTGGCCTGATCGCGACCGCTTCCTGTTCGGCAAGGGACATGCGGCAGCCGCTCTCTATCCATTGCTCGTCGACTGGGGCTTCTTCGACCCCGCGATCCTCGACGAGTACACACGCGTCGGCAACCCGCTCGGCGACCATCCCGACATGAGCCGGGTTCCCGGGATCGACTTCAGTTCGGGATCGCTCGGGCACGCGCTCTCCGCAGGCCTCGGGATGGCTCTCGGCGGGAAGATCGGCGGCCGTGACTTCAGGGTCTTCGTTCTCCTCGGCGACGGCGAGCTGAACGAGGGTCAGGTGTGGGAGGCGGCGATGGGCGCCGCCCACCACGGCGCCCGGAATTTGATCGCGATCGTCGATCGCAATGAGTACTCCCTCGACGGAAAGGTAGACGACGTGCTTGGCATCGAACCGGTCGCCGACAAGTTCGCGGCGTTCGGCTGGGAGGTGCATGACGTCGACGGCCACGATGTTCCTGCGCTGCTGGGCCTGCTTCGCGGAGTGGCGGACGACGCCGCTCGTGCCCGTCCGGCGGTCGTGATTGCCCGCACGGTCAAAGGGAAGGGCGTGTCCTTCATGGAGAGCGAGCTCGGCTGGCACCTCGGCTACCTGGCGCCGGAGGACGAGGTGGTCGCGCTCGCCGAGATCAGGGGCGCCGCGTGACCGGGGTCGCGCTGCACGAGGGATCGTGGCACCTGCACACGGTGCTCGACCAGTCGCCCGGGCTACGCCTGCTCGCCGACACCCTCGTCGAGCTGATCGACGAGGGTCATCCGATCGTCGCCTGCACTGCCGATCTCAAATATTCGAACGGGCTCTTCCGGCTGCAGGAGCAGCATCCCGATCGATTCATCCAGTTCGGCATCTCCGAGCAGAACATGGTCTCGGCGGCCGCCGGGCTCGCGACGACGGGCCAGCTGCCATACGTGGCGACATTCGCGTCGTTTCTCGCACTCCTTTGTTGCGAGCAGATCCGCACCGATGTCGCCTACCCGGGACTCCCCGTCCGGTTGATCGGACACCACGCAGGGATCACCCTCGGCTTCTACGGCACCTCACACCACGCCACGGAGGATCTCGCGATCATGCGGTCGCTTGCCGGACTGGCCGTCGTCGCTCCGGCGGACGGTCCCGCGCTGGCTGCCGCCATCCGCGCCACGGTCGACCACCCGGGGCCGATCTATTTCAGGATCGGACGCGGCCGCGACCCCGAGGTGTACGCCGGCGGCATCGACTTCGAGCTCGGAAAGGCGATCGCGCATGGGGAAGGAACGGATCTGACGATCCTCGCCACCGGCTCGACCGTGCACCCTTCGCTCGAGGCGGCTGCCCGCCTACGCGCGACGGGTCTGTCGATCGGCGTGCTCGATGTCCACACCGTCAAGCCGCTCGATGCTGACGCGGTGCTCACCGCCGCAGCGCGATCGGCCCGCCTGATGACCGTCGAGGAGCACAACGTCGTCGGCGGGCTCGGCGGTGCGGTTGCCGAGGTGCTTTCGGAAACGGGCGGCAGCCCGCCCCTTCACCGGCACGGAATCCGGGACGAGTACGTCCTGATCGGGCCGCCCACCCACCTCTACCGTCACTACCGGCTCGATGCAGACGGGATCGTCGCCGAGGCCGAGAGCGTCCTTGCCCGGTGAGAGCGGCAGCTTCTCTCGGCCGCCGTGCTACGGCCGGATCATGAC
>JBKJVI010000054.1:0-8096 GCA_046590225.1 Gaiella sp.
GACGACGAGCGCACCGAGCAAGATCAGCAACAATCCGTTACGCCGCACATCACCCTCCCATAGGCCGTAACCCTAGAGTACCGACGAATACTACTTCTTCCGGGAGAGGTGTCAAGCGGCAACACCGCCCAGGAGCCCGCCTGACGGCTGGGGCTTGAGGTGCCGGTCACGATGCATAAGATCACGGCGGCCATGTCGTCTTCTCGCGCACCACACGTTGCCATCGTCGGGGCCGGTCCGTGCGGCCTCGCGTGCGCCCGCGAGCTCGCGCGGCTCGGGCACGCGGAGTGGGCGATCTTCGAGCGCGAGCACGAGGCGGGGGGCCACGCGGCCTCGCTCGTGGACGCCGCCGGGTTCACCTGGGATCACGGCGGCCACGTGGTCTTCAGCCATTACGGCGAGTTCGACCGGCTGCTCGAGGAAGTGCTCGGGGACGATGTGCACGAGCACGAACGATCCTCGTACGTCCTGCTCGGTGACCGCTGGGTGCCGTACCCGTTCCAGAACAACCTTCGCTACCTCGCGACGGAGGATGCGTACGACTGTCTCGTCGGCCTGATCGAGGCTCCGGGAGCACGGGTCGATGAGGACTTCGCGACCTGGATGGAACAGACGTTCGGAGAGGGGATCACATCGCGTTTCATGCGGCCCTACAACACGAAGGTATGGGCGGTCCCCCCGGAGCACATGTCGGCGTCGTGGATCGCCGAGCGGGTCAGCGTCCCCGACTTTCGGCGCGCACTGAGGAACGTGCTGCTCGGGCTGGACGATGTCGGGTGGGGGCCGAACAACACGTTCCGGTTCCCGCGGACGGGTGGTACAGGAGAGATCTACCGTCGTCTGGCGCGCACCCTCGGCTCCAAGGTGCACTTTGGCAGCGATCTCGTCGGGCTCGACGCCGAGGGTCGCAGCCTCCGCTTTGCCGACGGCCGCGGCGAGGGCTACGACGCGCTCGTCTCGACGATGCCACTCGATCTGCTCGTCGCGACCATCGACAACTGCCCGTCGGAGGTGCGAGAGGCCGCCGCCACGCTCGAGCACAACGGAGCCTGGATCGTCGGCGTCGGCTGCGAGATGCCGCTCCGGGACGACCGATCGTGGCTCTACTTCGCGGACCCGCACGTGCCCTTCTACCGGGTCACGAACTTCGCCAAGTACGCCGCCGCGAACGTTCCCGGTGCCGATACGTCGCGCTACTGCTCGTATATGACGGAGACGTCGTACTCCGACCGCCTGCCGCGTCCGCGCGAGGGTCACGAGGATCTGGTGCTCGACGCCCTCACTGCGGTCGGACTCGTGCCCGACGGCACCCCGATCGCGTCCGTTCACACGATCGACGACGCCTATGCCTACCCGATTCCGACCCGCGACCGCGACAAGGCGCTCTCGGTGATCCAACCGTGGCTGCTCGAGCGCAACATCTATTCGCGCGGCAGGTTCGGTTCGTGGCGCTACGAGATCGGAAACATGGATCACGCCGCGAAGATGGGGATCGACGCCGCGCTGCACATCCTCGAAGGGCGCCCCGAAGAGGCGTGGGGATCCTGAGCCGGCACCGCCGAGCCGGTTGAATCGTGCTCGACGCGCTCATCCTCTGGCTGCTCGTCACAGGGATCGGCGTTCTCGGCCTGCCGTTCGCGGAGCTTGCGTTCGGGCGCTTGCCGGGGAAGGGCTTCGTCTTCGCACGGCCGCTCGGCCTCTTGATCGTCGTGTTCCCGGTCTGGCTCCTCGGGAGCAGCCACACGGTGCCGTACAGCAAGACGGGCGCCATGGTGTCCGTCGTAGTCATGGCTTTGGCGTCGGCGTTGCTCTGGAGACGAGGCCTCGGACGGCCGGCAGGGTACGCTCGGACCGTGTGGCTGGCCGGCGAAGGCGTGTTCAGTGTCGCCTTCGCCGCGTGGGCGCTGCTCCGCAGCTTCTCGCCCGACGTGTGGCAGACCGAGAAGCCGATGGACATGGCGTTCGTGAATGCCGCCAACAGGACCGATTGGTTTCCCCCGCATGATCCCTGGCAGTCGGGGGCCGACCTCAACTACTACTACTACGGGCACTACACGCAGGCGTTCCTTGCCAGGCTGACCGGCGTCGACCCCGCGGTGGGCTACAACCTCTCGGTCGCACTCGTGTACGGGCTGATGGCGGCGGCCGTATTCGCTGTTGCTGCGGTCATCCACGACGCCGTCCGAACGCGCGCGAACGCACCCCAGCGCTCGCCGATCATCGTTGGCCTGGTCGCGGCCGTGATCGCAGCCGCGCTCGGAAACGTGGCCGGCTGGGTGCAGTTCTTCGCGAGCCCCGACCGCATCGCGAGCTACGACTGGTGGTCTCCGTCTCGCGTGATCGCCGGTACCGCGAACGAGTTTCCGTTCTTCAGCTTCCTTCTCGGCGACCTCCACGCTCATGTGCTCGTGACGCCGTTCGCGCTCGTCTCGCTCGGCTACGCGGCGCAGTTGGCGCTGCACGGTCCGCCCGAAACCCGCGGGCTCAGACCCACTCCGCAGGCCGTCGCCGAGCTTCTCCTCGCAGGAGTGGTGCTCGGCTCGATCTACGCGACGAACAGCTTCGACATGCCAACCGCGATCGTTCTTGGCGCAGGCGCGTTGACGATCTGGGCACTCGAGACGTCCGGTCGTTGGCGGCGCGCGCTCGCGTGGGGAGCCAGTTGGGTCGTGGTCGCCATCGTTCTCTACCTCCCGTTTTGGCTGGCCTTCTCTCCGCCCGCGACGGGAATCGGGCTCGTCCGTGAGCACGTGCAGTTCAGTCGCTTCGTACGCGATTACGCGTTCATCTACGGACTCTCGCTGTGGGTCGTAATGGCACTCTTCGCAGGTCGCCTCCAAGTTCCAAGCCGGTACCTCGCCTGGGCAGGATCCGTGTTGCTCTTCGTGCTCGTACTCCTCGCCCCCCTGCATCTGACCGGATTGACGGTCGCCCTCCTCCTCGCCGGCGGCGCCGCCTATTTGACTCTCGGAAGCGGGCCGCTGGGCCAGCCCGACCGGCTCGTCTGGCTTCTCACCACGGTCGCACTTGGGCTGCTCGCCGCCGGCGAGACCGTGTACCTCCGGGATGCGTTCGACGGTACTCCGAGTTTCAGGTTCAACACGGTGTTCAAGACCGGCTACCAGGCGTGGTTCCTGCTCGCGATCGTCGCAGGCATCGGGGTCTTTTGGAGCAAGGAATGGCTCGGACGGCGGCTCCGGATTGCCTGGCTCGCCGTGCTCGCCGTCCTGGTCGCACTCGCGCTCGTCTACCCCTTCGCCGGCTCGTACTCCCGTTCCAACCGCTTCTCGAGCAGTCCGACACTGGACGGGATGGCGTGGCTCAGGCGCGCTGCACCAGGCGATGCTGCGGCGATCGCGTGGCTGCGGCGATCGGTCGACGGCACACCGACGCTGCTGGAGACCTCCGGGCGCGACTTCGATTCCGACGGTCGAGCGCGTGTCTCCACGTTCACGGGCATCCCTGCGGTGATCGGGTGGGCCGGGCACGAGGTGCAGTGGGGGCACGACCCTGGTTCACGGATCACAGATGTTCAGGAGATCTACCGCACGACGGACGTCGCAGCAGCGCGCAAACTGCTTCAGCGGTACGACGTCCGGTACATCTTCGTGGGCGACCTCGAGCGTCGAGACTACCCGGCCACAGCGCTGGAGAAGTTCGGTCTCCTGGGTAAGCCGGTCTTTCGATCCGGCCGGACGGTCATCTACGAGTTGCCGGCAGGCTGACGCCCGGAGACCGAGGTCGCGCGGGTCAATCGGTAGATCTGCACGCCCGGATTCGCGTACACCTTCGTCCAGTACCGGCCGTCGCCGCCCTCCCACTTACCTGTTCCCTCCGGGAAGTACGCCCGCTCCAGGGGGCCGACAACCACATACGAGGCGCCGTAGTACAAGAGAATCCGGTACGCGACGCCCGGATCGGTCGTCTTGTACAACAGTTGGACGTCCGCCACCCGCTGTTGAACCTCGCGACTCAACGGCGGCCGTTGCTGTCGCTGATGAAAGTCCCAGCCGACGATGGTCGGGTTCCCCGTGAACACCGCGTATCGCGATTCCCAACCGTAGAGGGTCGGCGCGGTGTTCACCTCCGCGACGATGGGTGACCCGTTGACGTGCTCCTGCATCCAGCGCATCGCCTTCCAGTCGTAGGCGAGCGGCATGTCGACACCTTTGTCGTTGAAGATCGCCTTCGTCATGAAAGCGCTGCCGTCGAGCGTGCGACCGACCGACGGGTCGAACCGATCCTCGATCTTCGCCCTCGCGGCCATGACGGGGTACACGGCGGCAACTGCTACGAGTAGAATGAGCGCCATCTTCCAGGCGTCCCGCAGCCGCCGGTGGAGTCGCCCCAGATGCCCGACCACGATCCCCACTGACACGGCGGCGGCGAGGCCCCAGAGCACCCACACCTGCATGTAGAGCTTGAAGACCGTGTTGACTCGGCCGATGTCGATCGCGCGGAGCACGTAGTACTCGACAGCGACCGTCAGGACGAGGCCGACAAGCACAGCGATCACGACCAGGCGACGAAGAGCCTGACCCTGCGCGGTGACCCCACGTCTCTCCCGCACCGGCCACGCCAGCACGGCGAGCGTGCCGACGAACACCGAACCGGGGGCCGGCCACTGGTCAGCCACCGCACACGCGAGCACCAGGGCGACGGCCGCCACGATCGCAGCAGGGCCGGCGACAGCCAGTCTGCCCGGTGCGACGAGTGCCCGTTCGAGAGCCCGCATGCGCGCGAGTCGTCTCGGGTGCCGGACGGCAATGCGGATCCGGCGCGCGAGATAGCCGAGGTCGGAGCCGAAGGCGATCTGTGCGACGAAGCCCGATGCCACGGCAAAGAGGAACAGCCCGTGGATCGTCAGGTAGTCGGAGAGGTTCGTCCGCCCTCCACGCCAACGTTGCAGACCTTCGAACACCGAGTAGGAATGCAGGTGGAACGGCAAGTAGGCGAGATAGGCGACGCCGACCATGCCGGCGCAGGCGAGGACGAATCGGACGGTGCCCCGAGCGGTCCGGTCGACCACGACCGTCGCGAGCGCAAGGCCGCAGACGGCGACGAGGGCATAGGTCGGCAGGTCCCAGGTGTTCGTCACCCAGAGTGCTCCGAGCACCAGGCCGAGCAGGGCCAGACACGGTACGAGCTCTTTCACCCCTCGGCCAACGGAGCGCACTACAGAGACGGTCAGCGCAACGGCGATGGCCGCCACCGGAAGCGCCATGGCGTGTGCGTGAAGATCTCCGAAGATAAAGGTGAAGGCAGGGAACTCCGAGATCGGCCCCGGCTCGCCCTCACCCGGGTGGATGACACGCGTCGCATTCCAGAACCACCAGTCGTTCGGCACCGTCCCGCTGAGCGACGAGCGCAGCACCCGCACCTCGCCGAGGTTGCCGAGGACCGTGACGAACAGTGCGGCAAGCCCAGCGACCGCAAGGGAAGCTCGCGTTACTCGCACGCGGGACGAGAGACCCAGCGCAGCGCAGAAGACGCCGGCGCCGAGCAGCCCTGCAAGGGTTGGGATTGCAAGGTTGTAGGCAATCGCGGGTGGAATCGCGGTCAGCTTCGCCAGTGCGGCCACCTGCACGAAACCGTAGTAGTAGTAGTTCAACTGCCCGCCGCCGAACCACGGATCGAAGGGCGGGAACGAGGTGGACTTAGTGACTGCATTGAGATACGCGAAATCCATCGGCTTCTCGCCGCCGCGGGTCCAGTGCCAGAGATCGGGGTTCGACCAACGCACGAACAACGCAGCCGCGAAGATGATCCAGAAGACGGCCTCGACGACGAGGATCAGCCTCCAGCTCGCACGCAACCAGGCGGCGATCTCACAACGGTGTCGGATCGAGATCAGCACGGCTCCCGAGGCGACAATCCCCGCAGTAGCGAGAATTGATCCCTGGCCGAACGGGAGGATGCGCAGGCTGGACACCCACCAGGCCACCCACGTGACGAGCAGCAACCCGACGCCCTTCGCGAGCGCAAAGCCGCGGTCGGGAAGCGCCCGGGCACAGATCCAGACGTATGGGAAACCGATCAATGTCGCTCCGAGAAGCGCGGCCACCCAAAGGGGCAGCGGAATCGCGGCCGAGACCCCATCCAGGTTGAACATGTGATGCCACGTGCCGTGGGCGGTCTGCTCCCGCCAGACTCCCTTGGTCGGCTCGAGCTTGCTCGACCCGACACGGGCGACGACGAGTGCGACGAGGAGTGCGACGAGGAAGACTGCGCCGCAGACGGCGAGGATCCTCCTCGGGCCAACAGGGCGCCCGCCACGAAGGCGCCTAGCATGCTCCCGTAAGCTAAGAGTGCCGTCGCTCACGAGCTGCTCCTCCTCCAGGAACCTACGGTGACGCGGGCCCGCATCGTGCGACGGTAGCCGAGAGCGACTCGCAGGTTCAAGCGGACCGCGCGCACGTTACACGCATCCCGGTAGGCTCGCGTTCTCCCGAGGATAATCCACATGCCGATCCGCACTCTCTCGATTGTCGTTCCGATCTTCAACGAGGAGCGACGCTTGCCCACGCTGCTGGAACGGCTGCAGGACGCCGACGCTGCCGCCGCCCGGGCAGGGCTCCAGCTCCGACAGGTGCTTCTCGTGGATGATGGCTCGACGGACAAGAGCGGGACGATCTTGTCGGAGGCAAACGACCTCGACGGCCGATTCGAGATCATCACGTCGGCTCTGCCGAACCGAGGCAAGGGGGCGGCCGTGCGAACGGGCATGCTCCGCGCGCACGGTGACGTCGGCCTCATGACCGACGTGGACCTCTCGACTCCACTCGACGAGCTCGCAGCCCTGATGGCGGCAATCAGTTCCGGCGCCGACATCGCGATCGCGTCGCGTGGCCTCGAAGGCTCGAGAATCCTCGTGCACCAACCGCGCCATCGCGAGCTAATGGGGAAGACGTTCAATCTCCTCATCAGGTCCGTGACCGATCTCCCCTTTCGAGATACGCAATGTGGCTTCAAGCTCTTCCGACTGGCATCCACCCGACGGTTATTCGAGCTTCAACGCATCGACGGGTTCGCATTCGACCTCGAACTGCTTGTTACGGCCCGCCGGCTCGGCCTCGACGTTAGGGAGATTCCCGTGCAGTGGGTCGACGATCCAGACACCCATGTCGGTCTCTTCAGCTCGTCGGCAGCGATGGCTCTCGACACGATCCGCATCGCCTATCGCTCACGACAACCGCTGACCGAACCGGAGCCCGACTCGGAATCGGCTACGTGACGACCAGTACAACCGCACAGGTTACGACCCAGACGCACATGTCGACGACAATCGGCACATCGGTGAGCAGAACCCTGTCCGGCTCCTCGCCCGCCTCCTGGCGCTGCAGCAGCAGGATGTAGCGGAGGACACCGAGCACGACGAACGGGATCGTGATCATCAGGGCGCTGGAGTCACGGGCGCTGAACGTGTACAGCGCGTAGGCGACGATCGTCGATGCAGCCACGACACTGATGAACTGGTCGATGGCGACGACCGAATAGCCATCGAGCACGCGTCTCCCCGGCGTCTCGCGCTGCTCGACGAGCAGGAGCTCTCCACGGCGCTTCCCGAGTGCAAGGAAGAGCGCCAGTAGCCCCGTACACAGCAGGAGCCATGGCGAAATCGTTACGCGCACTGCCTCCGCACCGGCCGCCGCCCGGATGACGAAGAGCGTGGAGATCAACATGACGTCGACGAGAACGACGTGCTTGAGGCCGAACGTATAGGCCGCCTGCGTACCCGCGAACCCCAGGAGCAAGGCGATAGAAGCTGGCCCGAGCGGCACCGCAAACACGAGTGCGATCAGACCGAGGAGTGCCGCGAGACGGCACGCAGCACGCACGGACAGCTCGCCGCTCGCCACCGGACGGGAGCGCTTGACCGGATGCTGACGGTCCGCCTCTCTGTCGCGCACATCGTTGACGAGATACGCAGCGCTCGACGCAGCACAGTAGGCGAAGAAACAGGAGATCGACTGAGCCCACCGCACGGGATCATTCAGTTGGGCGGCGAAGACGATGCCCGCGAAGACGAGGAGATTCTTGGTCCACTGATGTGGCCTGAGAGCAGCAAAGGCCCCTGCGAACCAACCCCGTCGTTC